>DDTA01000240.1 GCA_002344285.1 Myxococcales bacterium UBA2376 | reverse complement strand
CTCATCCGCGGCGGCCGCGTGAAGGATCTGCCGGGCGTTCGCTACCACATCATCCGCGGCACGCTCGACACCACCGGCGTCGCGAACCGCAAGCAGGGCCGTTCGAAGTACGGCACCAAGCGCCCCAAGTGAGCTGAGAGGATCGTCGAGCCATGCCCCGTAAAGGTGAAGTACCCAAGCGCAAGGTCCTCCCGGACCCGAAGTTCACGGACGCGCCCGCTGACACCCGCCGCCGCATCACCAAGTTCGTCAACGTGGTGATGTCCGACGGCAAGAAGGCGACCGCCGAGCAGATCGTCTACAAGGCCCTCGACCTGGTCGCCGAGCGCGCCAAGGACGATCCGCTGAAGGTGTGGGAGCGCGCGCTGTCGAACGTGCGCCCCAAGGTCGAGGTCAAGAGCCGCCGCGTCGGTGGCTCGACGTACCAGGTTCCCGTCGACGTCCGTCCCGATCGCTCCCTGGCGCTGGGCATGCGCTGGCTCGTCGAGTACGCGCGCGGCCGCGGCGAGAAGACCATGATCGATCGCCTCGCCAACGAGATCGTCGACGCCGCGCAGAACCGCGGCAACGCGGTCAAGAAGCGCGAGGACGTCCACAAGATGGCCGACGCCAACAAGGCGTTCGCGCACTATCGCTGGTAGCTGACGCTGACCAGCCAGCACGCATCGAGGAGGCGAGGACCGACCCAAGCGCACGCAGACTCAAGGGGACCAGCCAGGCGGCGCCGTGCGCCGAACCAGCCGGTCTGTCTTCGGGACACCGCCACAGGCACAGGCCTGCGGACCTGACCCGAGCGCACTGGGACGACCTCGTCACCGGCCCGACTGCTCCGCAGGAGACCGTCCTCGACCCCGCATGCCTCGTGGCGCCGCCACGCCCGCGCCCCCGCCCGGCCAGACCCGGAACATCGGGATCATGGCGCACATCGACGCGGGCAAGACCACGACGACCGAGCGCATCCTGTTCTACACCGGCGTGATCTCGCGCCTGGGTGAGGTCGACGACGGCGCCGCCTTCACCGACTGGATGGAGCAGGAGCAGGAGCGCGGCATCAGCATCACCGCCGCCTCGACCACGTTCACGTGGTCGGGGCACCGGGTGAACCTGATCGACACGCCTGGCCACGTCGACTTCACCATGGAGGTCGAGCGCAGCCTGCGCGTGCTCGACGGCGCCATCGCCGTGTTCTCCGCCGTCGAGGGTGTGCAGTCGCAGAGCGAGACGGTGTGGCGCCAGGCCGATCGCTACGGCGTGCCGCGCATCGCCTTCGTCAACAAGTGCGATCGCGAGGGCGCCGACGTCGAGAGCGTCGTGCGCGAGATGCACGATCGCCTCGCCGCGCGCCCGGTGCTGCTCCAGCTGCCGATGGGCAGCGGCGCCGAGTTCAGCGGCGTGATCGATCTGGTCACGATGACGGCGCGGGTGTGGGACGAGGAGTCGCTGGGCGTTCGCTTCGACGACGGGCCGATCCCCGAGGCGCACGTCGACGCCGCCCGCGAGGCGCGCGACGCGATGCTCGAGACCATCGCGCTCGTCGACGACGCGTTCATGGCGTCGTTCCTCGAGGACGAAGAGCTCGCGCCCGCCGCGATCAAGGCCGCGCTCCGCCGCGCCACGATCGCGGGGCAGGCGGTGCCGACCCTGTGCGGCGCCGCGTACCAGAACCAGGGCGTGCACAACCTCCTCGACGCGGTCATCGACTACCTGCCGGCGCCCGGGGGCGACGTCGGCGCGCCGCTCGCCGCGCTCGTCTTCAAGGTGATGGCCGACGAGGCCGCGCGCACGCAGCTCACCTACGTGCGCGTGTACAATGGCCGCCTCGCCGTCGGCGACACCGTGCTCAACGCGACCAAGGGGCGGCTCGAGCACGTCGGCCGTCTCGTCCGCATGTACGCCAACCACCGCGAGGACATCACCGAGATCACCGCCGGGGACATCGGCGCGATCGTGGGCGGGCCGCCGGTGTCGCTCATCGCGGGTGGGCCGGCGCTCGACTGGCGCCACGCCACGGGCACCGGCGACACGCTCTGCGATCCCACGTCGCCGATCGTCCTCGACGCGATGCACGTGCCCGAGGCCGTGCTCGGCGTGACGATCGAGCCGGCGACCGAGGCCGATCTCGCGCGCCTGCGCGCCGCGCTCGATCGGCTCGCCGTCGAGGATCCGTCGTTCCGCGTCGGCGTCGACAGCGAGACCGGCGCGACCACGATCGCCGGCATGGGCGAGCTCCACCTCGAGATCCTCGTCGATCGCCTGCGCCGCGAGTTCGGCGTCGACGCCCGGGTCGGCCGCCTCCAGGTCGCGTACCGCGAGACGATCACGCAGTCGGCGCGCGCCGAGGGGCGCCACGTGCTGAGCGGCTCGACGCCGGCGCACCTGGGCCACGTCGTGCTCGCCGTCGAGCCGGCCGCGCGCGGCGCCGGTTACCGCTTCGAGACCCAGGTCTCGAACGACCAGGTCCCGGCCGAGTACCACCCCGCCGTCGCCGAGGGCGTCGCCGAGGCCGTGGGCAAGGGCGTGCTCGCCGGCTTCCCCATGACCGATCTCACCGTCGCGCTCGTCGGCGGCAGCCACCACGTCGTCGACAGCTCGGCGCGCGGCTACAAGCTCGCCGGCACGCGCGCCTTCCGCGATGCGGCGTCGGCCGCGGCGCCCACCGTGCTCGAGCCGCTCATGGAGCTCGAGGTGCGGGCGCCCGACGAGCACATCGGCGACGTGCTCGGCGATCTGCTCTCCCGTCGCGCGCGCATCGCCGGCATGCAGGCGCGCCCCGGCGTGCAGGTCGTGAGCGCCGCCGTCCCCCTCGCCGAGATGGTCGGTTACGCCACCGCGCTGCGCTCGAGCTCGCGCGGTCGCGCCACGTACTCGATGCAGTTCAAGGAATACGGAGAAGTCCCCCGCGCGACGCGCGATCGCCTCGTGTCGTCGTTTTCCGGCCGCGCCTAGGAGCCATCACATGTCCAAAGAGAAGTTCGTCCGCAACAAGCCTCACGTG
>DDTA01000016.1 GCA_002344285.1 Myxococcales bacterium UBA2376 | reverse complement strand
GGCGAGCAGCAGATGCTCGCCATCGCCCGCGCGCTCCTGGCCCGGCCCAGGCTCCTGCTCCTCGACGAGCCGTCGCTCGGCCTGGCGCCGCAGATGGTGGCGCTCATCTTCAAGATCGTGCGCACGATCGCGGCCGAGGGCACGACCATCCTGCTCGTCGAGCAGAACGCGCACATGGCGCTCGGCGTCGCCAGCACCGGGCACGTGCTCGAGGTCGGCTCGCTCGTGCACTCCGGCCCGGCCAAGGCGCTCGCGGCCGACGACGCCATCCGCAAGGCGTACCTCGGCGTGCACTAGCGCAACGTCAGCGCCGCCCAGGTCATCCCGGCGATGAGCGCCGCCGCGACGAGTGCCCACACCCACCACGGCGGTCCGCCGCCGCCGGCGAGCTTGCCCTTGTCGCGCGCGTCGCGCATCGCCCGCGAGACGCCGTGACCGATCGGGCCCGCCATCAGTCGATGACCTCGGGGTGACCGGCGCGGGCGCCGTGCTGCTGGATGTGCGACTCGACGTACGCGGCCATGTTGCCGTCGAGCGCGGCGAAGAGCGCGGGCACGAGCCCGATCGCGACCTCCGACGGCGCCCGGAACGCGTGATCGGCGCCGGCCGCGCGCAGGGCCGCCATGTCCGAGACTCGATCGGCGTGGGCGACGATCACTGCCTTCGGCGCGAGCGCACGCACGTGCTTGACCAGGTGCACGTTGCTCGTGCCCTTGAGCAGCGTGTCGGACACCGTCGACACGATCACGGCCGCGTTCTCGACGCCGGCGTGGCGGAGCACCTCGACGCTCGAGACGTCGCCGTAGACCACCTGCACGCCGCGCTTGCGCAGCTGCTCGTGGAGCGCGGCGTTGATGTCGATCACCAGCGTGTCGCGGATGAGATCGGGCTGGGTTCGCTCGATCTCGGCGATGAGCGCCGACGCGACGCGGTGGAAGCCCAGGAGCACGAGGCGCGGCGGCGACGCGTTCTCGGCCTCGGGCTTCGTGCTGCGTGAGCGGATGCCGACCTTGTCGAGCACGCCGCGGAGCTTCAGGTAGAGCTTGTCGGACATCGAGAAGAGGAACGGGGTGAGGAGCGCGGTCAGGACGAACGCGAAGATCACGACCGAGACCTCGGGGCCGCCGATGTGGCCGACCTGCGCGCCGAGGTAGGCGATGACCAGGCAGAACTCCGAGACCTGCGCGAGCTTGGCCGAGGCGTTCGTGGAGTTCCGGCGATCGAGGCCGGTCGTGTAGAAGAGCGGGAGGAACAGGAGGAAGCGCAGGGCGACGGCGATGACCGCGACCACCACCGCCAGCGCGATCACGTCGGCGCCGTCGGGGACCGGGATGCTCATGCCGAGACCGACGAAGAACAAGGTGACGAAGAAGTCTCGCAGGTGGATGACGCGGGCGACGACCTCGTAGGCGAACGGGGACGTCGCGATCGTGGCGCCGGCGATCAGCGCGCCCATCTCCATCGACACGCTCAGCTGCGTGCCGGTGAGGCCGACGCCGAAGCACCAGGCGAGCGCGAGGGTGACGACGAGCTCGGGCGAGCGCGCCACCACGTGGAACGCGTAGCCGAGGGCGTAGCGTGCGACGAGCGCGGCGCCGACGCCGAGGAGCGCCGTCCCGCCGAAGGTCTTCAGGATCGGCATGACCGACGGGTTGGCGAAGCTCGGCTGCAGCGCGAGGAAGATGATCGCCCAGATGTCCTGGAAGATCAGGATGCCGATGCAGAGGCGCCCCACCGTGCTGTCGAGCAGGCGGCGTTCGTGCAGGTACTTGACGACGAGCAGGGTCGACGAGAAGGAGCACGCGACGCCCATGTAGAGCGCGGTGTACGTGTTGCCGAGGAGCCCCCAGCCGGTCAACCCGATCGCGAGGAAGATGCCGGTGCCGGCGGCGAGCGTGAGCGGGACCTGGACCAGGCCGCTGATGACGAGCGTGCGCCCGCTGGAGAGGAGCGCGCCGAGGTTGACCTCGAGGCCGATGACGAAGAGGAGCAGCGTCAGGCCGAGGTTGGCGATCGTGTCGACGCTGCCCCGATCGACGATCGCCTCGAGGCCCGCGGGACCGAGGACGACGCCGGCGCCGAGCAGCGCGGCGATGGCGGGGATCTTGAGGCGCACGAACACCGCCGACAGGAGGCCGGCGGCGACGAGACACAGACCGAGGTCGCGGACGAGAGGGCTGACAGCGCCGGCGGCGCCGAGTCCCAGGAGCGGATCGAAGGACATCACTGCTCCACCCGGCGCGGCGCGCCGGTGTGAGGTTCCAGAGCGAGGAGGAGCGGCTCGAGCGCTCAGGGTGGCGGCGCACGCGCGCCCGCGCGCGGCGGCAGGAGGGCCTCGACCGGCGCTGACGGCGGGCTCGCCGTGGGCGGGACGATCGTGCGCGGTGGCGGCTCGATCACCAGGGGCACGGCGGCGAGGCACGCGCCGAGGGCCGAGCTGCGCGCGATGACCCTCGCGTGGAGGCCCTGCGGCGCGCTCAGCGAACGCGTCGGGGCGCGGTGGTGCGCGGGCTCGGCGCGGATCGACGCCTCGGTCGGCGTGGTCGTCGCCGCGGCGGCCCCGCTGCTCACGAGGCGCGCGATCACGAGGATCGCGGCGAGCAGGAGCGGAGCGTGGGGCCGAGGCACGCCGAATCGTACCGGATTCCGGCGGCGCTTGTCCGCTCAGGTCGTCGCGACATCGACCAGCGTCGGCGCGAGCACGCGCACCGCGTCGGCGGGCGCGATCTCGACGAGGAAGCCGCGGGCTCCGCCGTTCACCAGCATGCGGGGCAGGGTGGTGATCGATCGCTCCATGTAGATCGGCATGGCGCGGCGCAGGCCGAACGGCGAGGTCCCGCCGACCTGGTAGCCGGAGTGGCGATCGGCGACGTCGGGCGCGCACGGGGCGACCTGCTTCCGGCCGAGGAAGCGCGCCAGGTTCTTCGCCGAGACCTCGCGATCGCCGTGCATGAGGACGCACAGCGGCGAACGCGATTCGTCCTCGAAGATGAGCGTCTTCACCACCTCGTGCTCGTCGACGCCGAGCGCGGCGGCGGAGGCGGCGGTGCCGCCGCGCGGCTCCCAGTCGTAGAGGTGCGGCGCGAACGCGACCTGGTGCTGGCGCAGGACGCGGATCGCCATCGTGATCGGGTGCCGGTCGCGAGCCACGGGAGCTACAGTAGTCGTGAATCGCCGCGATGACGACGCATCACCACGATCCGTCCGAGCACGCACATCATCACGACTTCGCGGTGATGGTCGAGCGCGGCGAGCGCCGGACGCGGCTCGTCGTCCTGGTCACCCTGCTGATGATGGTCGGCGAGCTCGTCGCTGGCTACCTCACCGGGTCCATGGCGCTGACCGCCGACGGCTGGCACATGGCGACTCACGCCGGCGCCCTCGGGCTGGCCCTGTTCGCGTACTGGTTCGCGCGCACGCGGGCGAGCTCGTCGCGGTTCACGTTCGGCACCGGCAAGGTGTACGCGCTGGCCGGCTACACGAGCGGCGTGGCGCTCGGCGTCGTGGCCGTGTGGATGGCGATCGAGGCCGGCACCCGGCTGTTCGAGGAGCCGAGGATCCTCTTCGCGGAGGCGCTGCCGGTCGCCGTGATCGGCCTCGGCGTGAACATCGTGTGCGCGGTGCTGCTCGGCGGTGGGCACGGGCACGCGCACGACCACGAGGCCGGGGAAGAGAAGGTCGGGCACCGGCATGGGCATGGGCACGGGCACGGGCAGGGGCACGGAGAGCAGCTGACCGATCACAACCTGCGCGCGGCGTACTTCCACGTGCTCGCCGACGCGCTCACCAGCGTGCTGGCGATCGCCGCGCTCGTCGGCGGCGAGTACGCGGGCTGGTGGTGGCTCGATCCCGCCATGGGCTTCGTCGGCGGCGTGCTCATCGCGCGCTGGGCGGTCGTCCTCTGCCGCGACGCCGCCGCGCAGCTCGTCGACGCCGTGCCGACCGAGGAGCTCGTCGATCGCATCGAGACGCACCTCGAGCGGCTGGACGACGTCCACGTCGCCGACCTGCACGTCTGGGAGCTCGCGCCCGGCAAGCGCGGCTGCATCGTCTCCCTCGTCAGCGCCCGGCCGCGCGACGTCGACTTCTACCGCAAGGAGATCCTCGGCATCGTGCAGCTCGCGCACCTGACGGTCGAGGTCCACGGCTGCGAGCGCGGGCACGGGCGCGAGTCGAATCCGATCTCCGCGTGACCATTCATGATCACGCGTTGTGCTCCGGGGTCGCACATGACGGCACACGGGAGCACCGGCGAGAAGCGAGGTTGCAGCACGTGTCAGCCAAAGTTCGTGCAGCGATGAGCCTTCAGCGTGTTACGACGAGCCGCGGTCGGGGGACCGTGGCTGCAACACCTGGAGGTATCGATGACGAAGACGGAGAACACCGCCGTCAACCGGCTGATCGAGCAGGCGCACGAACGTCCCCTGGACGCTGACGACGCGCTCTTCTCGTCGCCGCCTCCCCGGCGGCACACGCTGCCCCGCCCGTTCCCGAACCGCATCGCGGGGATCGAGCCGCCGGCGCCGATGCCGCGGCATCGCATCCCGTCGTCGACGCAGACGCAGCTCGCGGCGGCGCCGCCACCCGCGCGTCCAGCCGAGCTCGAGGATTCGGGGCTGCTCGAGCTCGACGACGAGGTCGACGACGACGATGATCTCCCGCTGACGATCGGCGAGCCCGCGCTTCGCCTGGCCGACATCCAGCCGATCGCCGCGCGCCCGTCCGAGCTCGGCGGCGTGCTGCCGATCGACGAGCAGAGCTGGTACGAGGAGAGCGTCGGCGTCGATCGCGTCGACGAGGCGCAGCTGGGGACCCGGTTCGTGCGGCGCAAGAGCCGCGTGCCGTCGATGCTCCTGCTCGGCGCCGCGTTCGCCACGGGGCTGGTCGCGACCGCGGTGATCGCGTGGCCGAGCCGCCAGGCGAGCGTCGCGCCGGTGACGCCGCCGACGACGGCGCCCGCGGCGAAGGTCGAGGCGCCGGTCGTGCAGCCGGCGGTGGTCGAGGCGGTCGCGGCGCCCACGGTCGTCGAGCCCGCCGTCGTCGAGCCCGCGGTCGTCGAACCTGTCGTCGTCGAACCCGTGGTCGTCGAACCTGTCGTCGTCCAGCCTGCGGCGCCGGCCAAGCTCGCCGTCGAGCTCGTCTCGCAGCCCGAGGGCGCCGCGGTGCTGCTCGTCGAGGCGGGTACGACGATCACGCTCGGCGCGACGCCGCTCTCGCACGAGCTCGATCCCACGCGCTCGTACGAGCTGATGTTCACGCTCGCGGGCCACAAGTCGGCCCTGGTCACCGTCGACCCGCGCAGGTCGCAGCGCGTGGACGTCGACCTCGCGTCGTCGACCGCGACCGCCGCGCCGCGCGCCGAGGCGGCGGTGGTGCGCGCCGAGGCGGCGGTGGAGCGCGTCGAGCCGACGCCCGCGGCGAAGCCCGAGCGCAAGGCCGCCGCGAAGCCGGCCACGAAGCCGACCCGGCCGGCGCGGGTGGCGAAGGCCGAGCCCGCGCGTCCCGCGGCCCCGGCGGCCGGCGGCAAGGGGATGCTGATGCTCGGCTCGAAGCCGCCGTGCGACATCTTCATCGACGGCAAGCCGACCCGCCTCAAGACGCCGCAGCGCGAGCTCAAGCTCTCGCCGGGCCCGCACAAGATCACGCTGGTCAACCGCGAGCACAAGATCACCGAGACCTTCACCGTGGACGTGAAGGCCGGCGCGCCGACCAAGGTCGTGAAGGACCTGACCAAGCGCATGAAGTGATCCCGCGGCGGGCGTAGAATCGGCTCGATGGCCGACGTCCCCGCAGGTGCCAGCGCGACGCTCGCGGCAGCCGATCCGCTGTCGTGGGTCGTCGCGTTCGATTTCAAGGACAAGACCGACCCCATCATCCCGATCGCCGAGGCCAAGGCGGCGATGTCGGCCGGGAAGTTCTGCTGGATCGATATCGACGTGGCGCGCGTCGAGGACGCCCGGGCCCTGCTCACCGAGCTGGGCCTCATCGCGCCGGAGATCATCGAGGACGCGCTCACGCGTGAGCCCGCGACCCAGATCGCGCGCTACGACGATTACATCCACCTGGTGATGTCCGGCTGCCGCCTGGTCGGACACAAGTTCGAGCTCGAGCGCGTCGACGCGGTCATGGGGGCGCAGTTCCTGCTCACGCTCCACCGTGGTCAGGCCGTGTTCCTCGAGACCGTCCGCAAGAGCTACCACGCCGACTTCGTCCGCTTCGCCCAGAGCCCGAGCTTCATGCTCTACGAGCTCTGGGATCACCTGCTCGACAACTACCTCGCCGTCCACAAGGCGTTCGAGGAGCGCGTCGAGGAGGTCCAGCACACGCTCATCGGCGACGTCGACGAGAAGGTCTTCGCCGAGGCCTCGGAGCTGGGCTCGGACCTCCTCCACCTGCGCAAGATCGTCCTGCCCGCGCGCGCGGTGCTCACCGAGCTCTCGACGCGCAAGTCGCCGTTCGTGAGCGAGGCGACCCAGCCGTTCCTCGGCAACATGGTCGGCACCGTCGAGCGCGTGCTCCAGGACGTGCTCGTCGATCGCGACATCCTCTCCGGCGCGCTCAACAACTACATGTCCATGGTGGCGCACCAGACCAACCAGGTCATGGGCAAGCTCACCATCGTCAGCTTCATCTTCCTCCCCTTGACCTTCCTCTGCGGCATCTGGGGCATGAACTTCGACGTGATGCCCGAGCTGAAGTGGGAGTACGGCTACCTCGTCTTCTGGGGCGCCGTGATCTCGATCGTCGTGGGCCTGGTCGCGTTCATGAGGTACATCAAGCTGCTCTGACTCCTGCTACGTTCGGGGCATGGAGCTCCGTAACGCCGGGGGCACGCAGGGCGGCACTGGCATGTTCCTCATCGGGCTGGGCATGTTCTGCGCCGGCCTCTACCTCCTCTTCCAGCAGATCGACGTGCACGGCGGCTACTGGCGCTGGGGCATGGGCAACGAGTCGAGCTTCGGGCTCACGCTCGTGCCACTGCTTGCCGGCGTCGGGTTCCTGTTCTGGGACGGCAGCTCGAAGGTCGGCTGGCTGCTCGCCGGCATCGGGCTCGTGATCCTCGTCGCCGGGATCATCGCCAACATGCAGATCCACTGGCGGCGCACGTCGCTGTTCAACGCGCTCATGATGCTCGCGCTCGTCGCCGGCGGTCTCGGCCTGATGGCGCGCGCGTTGCGTCCGGTCGGCGGCGGCGGCGGCGACCGCGGCGACCGCGGCGATCGCGGCGACGAATGAGCGCCGCGCCTACCGCCGCGCGGGCCCGGGCGGTGACGTTCGACGCCGGGCAGACGCTGGTCGAGCTCGACACCGCGATGCTGTCGCGCCGGCTCGCCGAGCGCGGCCTCGACGTCGAGGTCGCGGCGCTCGAGGCGGCGCAGGCGCCGGCGTGGCGTCGCTACGAGCAGGTCGTGAAGGACGGCGGTCACGAGGCGCCGTGGCAGCTCTTCATGCGCACGCTCCTCGAGGGCGCGGGCGTGGCGGCGGACGGCGCGACGCCGCTGGCCGCGTGGCTCTGGGGCGAGCAGCCGACGAAGAACCTGTGGCGGCGGCCCATCCCCGGCATGTTCGAGCTCGCGGCCGAGCTGACGGCGCGCGGCGTGCCCGTCGGCATCCTCTCCAACTCCGAGGGCAAGCTCGCCGAGCTGATCGACGAGATCGGGTGGAGCGCGCCGTTCCGGGTCATCGTCGACTCGGGGAAGCTGGGCGTCGCCAAGCCCGATCGCGCGATCTTCGAGCACGCGGCGCGCGCGCTCGGGGTCGCGACCGCGGAGGTCGTGCACATCGGCGACTCGCGCACCGCCGACATCGACGGGGCGCGCGCGGCGGGCATGCGCGCGATCTGGTTCGGCGCGGCGGCGCGGGAGCGCCCCGAGGACGGCGCCGAGGTGGCAATCGCTGCCGACGCCGGCGCGGTGCGCGCCGCGCTGGTACGCTGGGGGCTCGCATGACGAGCGCCGGCCCCGACGCGACGGAGCAGGGATGAGAGCGCTCGTCACGGCGGGGCTGGTGGCGCTGGCCCTCGCGGTCGGCGCCGGCCCCGCCGTGGCGCAGCCGGCGGACGACGCCGCCATCGAGAAGGCGACGCGCGAGGTGCTCGACCGTCGTTACCAGCGCGAGCTGCCGATCGGCCAGCTCGAGCTGAGGCCGGGCGACCGCCCCAAGGACGGCCGCCCCAAGGCCGCGCCGGGCCGCGCGCGCCGGGCGCCGGACCGGGCGCGCAGCGAGCACGACGAGCGCGGGATGGCCTCGCCGCTGTCCGCGGTGATGCGGATGATCGTCTTCGGGATCCTGGCGGTCGCGGTCGTCATGATCCTCCTGTGGCTCGTGCGCGACCTGCGCCGTGGATCGGACGCCGAGTCGCTCGAGGGCGAGGAGGTCCCGCAGCCGACGGTCGACCAGGGCGTGATCGAGCGACCGGTCGGTGACGCCGACGAGCTCGCGCGCGCGGGTCGCTTCGCCGAGGCGATCCACACGCTGCTCCTGCGCACGCTCGTCGAGCTGGTGCGCGCCACGCGCACGCGCGTGCCGGCGTCGCTCACCTCGCGCGAGATCCTCGAGCGGGTGCCGCTCGTGCCGGCGGCGCGCGCGGCGCTCTACCAGCTGGTCGCGGCCGTCGAGGTCACCTACTTCGGCGACGAGGTGCCCGGCGCCGCCGACTACGAGCGCTGCCGCGGCGAGTTCCAGCGCTTCGCCGAGGCGTATCGCAGCGCCGGCGGCGGCGCGGGGCTGGGGGTGGCGGCGTGACCGCGGGCAGCACCAGCGCCGCGCCCCAGGCCGCGTTCTCGCGCACCGCGGGCGTGCTGGTCGCGGCGGTCATCGGCGTCTCGCTCGTCGGCATGATCCTGCTCTCGGTGTTCCTCGACGACATCACCGGCCGGCCGTCGGCGTCGTCGGATGGCTACTCGGTGTCGGCCATCGGGCACCACGGGCTCGTCGAGGTGCTCGAGGAGCTGGACGTGCCGGTCGTGGTCAGCCGCCACGGCTCGGGCGCCAAGGCCAAGGGTGGCGTGCTGGTCATCGCCGAGCCGGTCGTGCCGCTCGACGACGCGGCGGCGGCCGCGAGGCTCCACGCGCTGGTGACCTCGGCCGACACGGTGCTGCTGGTCCTGCCCAAGTGGTACGGCACGCCGCGCGGCGACAACCGCCGCTGGCTCGAGGACGTGGTCGCGCTCGACGGCGCCGAGGTCGAGGCGCCGCTGCGCGCGCTCGACTCGCAGGCGTCGGTGATCCGCGTCAAGCCGTCTGCCGGCGCCGGCGACGTCGCGGACGAGGTCACCCGCATCGACCCGGGCACGCCGAGCTTCCAGCTCGCGCCCGACTTCGCGACCGCGCAGCTGGTCGAGGGTGAGGACGACGTGCTGCAGACCGTCGACGGCTACCCGCTGGTCTTCCGCCTCGACGTCGAGGGCACGACGGTCTTCGTCCTCACCGATCCCGACGTCCTCAACAACGCCGGCCTGGCACGCCCCGGCAACGCGCGCTTCGCGGTCCGGCTCGTCGACCACGCGCGGTTCGGCGGACCCGTCGTGTTCGACGAGACGCTGCACGGGTACGCCGAGGAGCCGAGCCTGTGGAAGGCGCTCTTCCGCTTCCCGCTCGCGCTCGTGACGTTGCACGTCACGCTCCTGATCGTGGTCGTGGTGTGGGCGGGACTCGGGAGCTTCGGCCCGGCGAGGAGCGCGGCGCCGGCGCTCGCCGCCGGCAAGGAGTACCTCGTGCGCAACACGGCGGCGCTCCTGCGCGTCGCCGGCCACCACGGGCACGCCCTCGACCGCTACCTGGCGTCGGCGATCGACACCGTTCGCGCCGAGCTGCACGCGCCGCGCGACCTCGGCGCCGCCGAGCTGCCGGCGTGGCTCGAGCGGGTGCGCACCGCCCGCGGCGGCACCATCCCGTTCCCCGAGCTGCGCGATCAGGTCGCCGAGGCGGTGCGCACGCGCAACGCCCGGGCGGTGCTGGCGGCGGCGGACCGCGTCCATCGCTGGCGCGTGGAGATGACCCATGGACCTCAACACCATCCGTGAAACCGCGGTCGCGCTGCGCGGCCAGATCCACCGCGTCGTCGTCGGTCAGGACGAGGCGATCGACCTGCTGTTGACGTCGCTCCTGTGCGAGGGCCACATCCTCTTCGAGGGCGTGCCCGGCGTGGCCAAGACGCTGCTCGCCCGCGCGTTCTCCGCCGGCCTCCAGCTGCAGTTCGGTCGCGTGCAGTTCACGCCCGATCTCATGCCGGGTGACGTCATCGGCACCAACCTGTTCAACTTCCAGACCGGCCGCTTCACGCTGACCAAGGGGCCGATCTTCACCGACCTGCTGCTGGCCGACGAGATCAACCGCACGCCGCCCAAGACCCAGGCGGCGCTGCTCCAGGCGATGCAGGAGCGGCTGGTCACGATCGACGGCACCACCCACGATCTCGGGCGGGGCTTCATGGTCATCGCCACCCAGAACCCGATCGAGCAAGAAGGCACGTATCCGTTGCCCGAGGCCCAGCTCGATCGCTTCCTGTTCAAGGTCGTGATCGGCTACCCGACGCGCGATCAGGAGCGCGCGATCGTGGCCCGCCACGGCCACGCCACGGCGATGCCCCGGATCGAGGAGTTCGGCATCGAGCCGGTCGCCGACCTCGAGCGCCTGGGGGCGATGCGCCGCGTGGTGCAAGAGGTGAAGCTGTCCGACGCGATCCTCGACTACATCGTCGACCTGGTGCGGGCCACGCGCGAGCGGTCGAGCCTGGCGTTCGGGGCGTCGCCGCGCGCGGCGACCATGCTCGCCTCGGCGGCGCGCGCGTACGCCGCGCTCGGCGGGCGCGACTTCGTCCTGCCCGACGACGTGAAGACGCTCGCCGTGCCGGCCTTGCGCCACCGCGTCGTGCTGTCGCCCGGCGCCGAGATCGAGGGCGCCACCGCCGAGGGCGTCGTCCGCCAGATCCTGGAGCAGGTCGCCGCGCCGCGCTGAGCCGCCGGGCGTCGCCGAGAACCACCATGCGTCCCACCCTCCGCTTCGTGATCGTCCTGGTCGCCGCGCTGCCCGTCGCGGTGGCGCCGGCGGTCCTGGGCGCGGGCGCGTTCCCGGCGTGGGTGGCGGTCATCGGCGCGCTCACGATGGTGCTCCTGCTCGACGCCGCGCTGGGCGCGCCGCGCCGCCGGGTGAGCGTGTCGGCCGAGGCGCCGCCCCAGATCTTCATCGGTGACACCGGCGAGCTGGTCATCACCGTCCAGGTCAAGAGCACGCGCACGCCCGAGGTCGAGCTGGTGCCGGAGATCGACGGCGACGTGACCCGGCCGGCGCCGGCGCGGTTCCGCCTGCGTCCGGAAGCCGGACAGTCGACGGCGGTCGTGCGCTTCCCGCTCCTGCCCACGCGGCGCGGGACGCCGCGCGTGGTCGCCGTGCACCTGCGCTGGGTCGGGCCGCTCGGGCTCGTCGAGCGCCGCTGGCGCCGTCCGCTCGACGTGCCGGTCGCGGTCGTCCCCAACCTCGGCGCGGTGCGCGCGATGGCGCTGCGCATGCTGTCGAACCGGGAGCTCATGTCGGGGCTCAAGGTCGAGCGCTACCTCGGCGACGGCAGCGAGTTCGAGATGCTGCGCGAGTACGTCCCGGGCCTCGACCACCGTGCGATGGACTGGAAGGCGTCGGCGCGCCACACCAAGCTCCTCTGCCAGCAGTTCCGCGCCGAGCGCAACCATCAGGTGATCATCGCGATCGACAGCGGGCAGCTCATGAGCGAGCCGCTCGCCGGCATCCCGCGCCTCGATCACGCGGTCAACGCCGGCCTGCTCCTGTCGTGGATGTGCCTCAAGACCGGCGACCGCGTCGGCCTGCTCGGCTTCGACGAGAAGGTGCGGACGTGGTCGGAGCCGGCGGGCGGCATGCACGCGTTCCCCCGGCTGACCCGCCAGACCGCCGAGCTCGCCTACCACCGCGCCGAGAGCAACTACACGCTCGCGCTCGCCGAGCTGGCGCAGCGGGTGAAGCGGCGCTCGCTGGTCGTGCTGTTCACCGACTTCCTCGACACGATCACCGCCGAGCTCATGATCGAGAACGTGCGGCGGCTCGCCCGGCACCACCTCGTGCTGTTCGTCGCCGTGGGCGATCCGGCGGTCGACGGCTGGGTGCGGCGCGGGCCGCGCTCGCTCGCCGACCTGCACGAGGCCGTCGTCGCCGGCGGCTTCGCGCGCGAGCGCCGCCTCGTGCTCGAGCGCCTGCGCCGCGCCGGCGCGATGATCATCGACACCACGCCCGAGCACTTCTCGATGGCGCTCCTCAACCGCTACCTCGACATCAAGCGCCGGGAGCTGCTGCGATGACGAGCGCCAGCCGCAAGGAGCGAGCCGGCGCGAGGGGACAACCATGACGGCGCTGGGCGCCTACACCGGCGACGCCAGCCTGCGCTCCGTGCAGTTCCGGCGCGAGCGCGAGGCGACGTGGCGCGAGCTCGAGGACCTGCTCCAGCGGGTGCACGACAAGGGGCTCTCTGGCCTGTCCGCCGAGGAGCTGGCGACCCTGCCGCACCTCTATCGCTCGACGCTGTCGTCCCTGTCGGTGGCGCGCGCGATCTCGCTCGATCGCGCGCTGGTCGAGTACCTCGAGAGCCTGGTCGCGCGCAGCTACGTGGTCGTCTACGGCTCGCGCGAGCGCGCCCGCACCCGCATCTGGGCGTTCCTGCGCTGGCGGTTCCCGGCGGCGGTGCGCGCCGGTCGCTGGCACGTCGTGCTGTCCTTGCTCTTCACCCTGGCCGGCGCCGTCGCCGCCTTCCAGATGGTGAGCGCGGACAGCGACACCTACTACATGTTCGTCGATCCCTCGCTCGCGCAGGGCCGCGACCCGTCGGCCCCGACGTCGGAGCTGCGCGATCAGCTCTACGACGAGCAGGACTTCAACCACGGCCTCACCCACTTCGCGTCGGCTCTGTTCAACAACAATTCGCGGGTCGGCATCCTCGCCTTCGCGCTCGGCTTCCTCGCCGGGATCCCGACCCTCATCCTGCTCCTGCAGAACGGGCTCATGCTCGGCGCGTTCGCGGCGCTCTACGCGTCGCGCGGGCTCTCGTGGGACCTCTGGGGCTGGCTCTTGCCCCACGGCGTGACCGAGCTCCTCGCCGTCATCCTGTGCGGCGGCGCCGGCTTCCTGCTCGCGCACGCGATCGTCTTCCCCGGCTCGGAGCCGCGCGTCGACGCCCTCCGCCGGCGTGGCCGGCAGGCGGCCGAGATCGTCCTCGGGTCGGTCGTGATGCTGTTCATCGCCGGCCTGATCGAGGGCATCTTCCGCCAGACCGTCACCAGCATCGACGTGCGCTACGCGGTGGCCGGCTCGACCGCGCTCTTCTGGATCTGGTACTTCGGCTGGTGTGGGCGGGCGCGCGAGCGCCTGGAAGGGGCGGTGCCGTGGCGGTAGCGCGCTACCTCGATCGCAGGGGCGACGGCAGCCGCCGGCGCGAGATCGTGACGCCCGAGGGCATCCCGATCCAGTTCACGCTGGCGAGCATCGGCGAGCGCATGACGGCGCTCACCATCGACATCGCGCTCATCCTGGCCGCGGTGTTCGCCGCCGTGCTGTTCGCGAGCATCGCCTCGCCCGGCGAGGACGACTGGATCTCGGCGCTGGCGCTGCTCCTCGTCACGCTCTCGCGCCACTTCTACTTCGCGTTCTTCGAGATCCGCGGCCACGGCGCGACGCCGGGCAAGCGCGCGGCGGGCATCCGCGTCATCGACGCGCGGGGTGGCTCGCTCGAGGCGAGCGCGGTGCTCGCCCGCAACCTGGTGCGCGAGCTCGAGCTGTGGATGCCGCTCACGTTCCTCTTCGCGTCTCACCTGGTGTGGCCCGACGCGCCGGTGTGGATGTGGATCGTGGCGTGTGGTTGGCTCCTGGTCGTCGCGTTCCTGCCGCTCTTCAACAAGGACAACCTGCGGGTCGGCGACCTCATCGGCGGCACCCTGGTCGTGGTGCAGCCCAAGGTCCAGCTGCGCATCGACCTGGCCGACGCGGTGGTCGCCGCGCGGCCGACGGCGGCGCGGACGGCGACGTACACGTTCACCGAGGCCCAGCTCGAGGTCTACGGCATCTACGAGCTGCAGGTGCTCGAGGGCCTCCTGCGCGGCGAGGCGGCGGCCGACGCGACGGCGGTGTCGACGGTCGCCGACAAGATCCGGGCGAAGATCCAGTACGCGGAGAAGGTGCCGCTCGGCCAGGACGAGCGCTTCCTCGCCGATTTCTACACCGCGCTCCGCGCGCACCTCGAGAAGCGGCTCCTCTTCGGCAAGCGCCGCGAGGACAAGTTCGACAAGCGGGCGTAGCGCCCCCGGGAAGCGCCCAGCGCTACTCGAAGATCTTCGCGAGATCGGCCGTCGAGACGCCGTCCTTGACCTCGCGCAGCCGGCTGTAGGTCACGCCCTGCATCACGGCGCCGATCGTCCCGAAGACGAAGTTGATGGCCAGCACGGTGACGAGCAGCGCCTGGATCTTGCCGGCGTGGCCCTGGGGATCGATGAGGCTCATCGCGCCGACGATGGCCCCGATGCGCGCGCCCCAGAACAGGATCATCAACCCGAAGATGCGCATGCGGTTGCCCTCGGTGAGGGCGAAGCTGCGCGTGAGCGTCCCCATCACGCCCGGCCGCTCGCACACGGCGGCGGGCACGGCGACGTAGAGGCCGGTGGCGAGGACGAACGCGGGGATGACGAACGGGTACGCGCCGAAGAGCACGCACCAGTAGAGGAGGAAGACCGTGAAGAAGACCGGGAAGAAGCGCTTGAGCCCCTGCCACACGCAGGCACCGACCCCTGCGTGGGTGCCGTTCAGCTCCTGCACGACGCCGTACACGATCGGCGCGGCCAGGAACTGATCGGCCGCGTAGGTCGCGAACATCAGGATGAGGACCCACCACATCCCGCGCGTCTCGGACAGCCCGCCCTCGGTGCGCACCTCCATGACCTCGCTCACCGTGTAGATGATGAGCGGCGAGAAGAAGATGAGGCCGAGGAGGACGATCGAGACGATGTTCTTGGCCCACACCGACATGCTCTGGCGGATGCAGCCGAACACGGTGTAGCGGAGATCCATCGCCCGCGGATGGTATCAGGTTCTCGGCTTCTGCCAGCGCTCGACGCGAGCCTCGTACCCGCCGAGGTCGACGTCGCGCGCGAAGAGCAGCTCCATCCCGCGCTTGCGGAGGACGACGCCGGTGCGCTCGGCGGCCGGCGTGATCCAGACGAGGCGTCCGCCGGGCGCGAGCAGGCCCGGGACCCGCGCCGCGAAGCGCTCGAGCAGGAGCCCGGCGTCGCCGCGGACGCGCCGCCCGAGCGGCGGGTTGGTGATGACGAGGCCGAGCTTCGCCGGCGGCGTGTGGTCGAGCGCGTCGGCGCGGGTGAGCGTCGCGGTGACGCCGGCGGCGGCGAG
>DDTA01000319.1 GCA_002344285.1 Myxococcales bacterium UBA2376 | reverse complement strand
GGCGATCTCGCCGGGTGCGCCGACGCCGCCGCCATCTCCCGGGGCACGCCGCTGCCCGCCGATCCAGCGCGCGCGGACGCGATCCGCGCGAGCGAGCGCGAGCTCGCCGCGCTCTCCGCCGAGCTCGACATCGGCCGCGTCGGTGATCGGGCGCCCCGGGTGACGGCGGCGGTCGAACGAGCGCGCGCGCTCGCCTTCCCGCCGCTCACGGTGACCGCGGTCCAGCTGACCACCAAGCTGCACTTCGTCGCCGACGCCTGGCCCGAGGCCGCCGCCGCCGCCGAGGAGGCCGCGCTCGCAGCCGAGGCCGCCGGCGACGACGAGGCGCGCTTCCGCGCCGCCACCCAGCTGGTCGAGATCGCCGGCTACCGGCTGCAGAAGTACGAAGAGTCGGCTCGCGCCGCCGCGGCCGCCACCGCCCTCCTCCAGCGCCTGGGCGACGATCCCGCGCGGATCTCGCGCCTGGCCTGCGCGCGTGCCCTCGACCGCTGGGGCGCCGGCGCCTACCAGGTCGCGCTCGAGGAGGTCGACCGCTGCGTGGCCATGCGCGAGCAAACGAGCCCGCGCGACGACGTCGCCCTCGCGCGCGGGCTGCACCTGCGCGCCATCCTGCTCGAGGCGCTGAACCGCAACGACCTCGCGCTCGCCAGTGAGGAGCGCGCGATCGCGCTGACGCGCGCGGCGCTCGGCGACCGCCACCCCAACCTCGCGCGCATGATGAACACCGCGGCCGTGATCCTGCGCGAGGAGGGCCGCTTCGCCGACGCGGAGCAGATGCACCGCGACACGATCGCGATCCAGGAGGAGATCGATCCCACCTCGACCGATCTCGCGGCGACGGTCATGAACCTCGGCAACGTGCTGCGCAAGCGCGAGAAGCTCGACGAGGCGACCGCGACCTACCGGCGCGCGATCGCGATCTACGAGGCCAAGATGGGCCCCAGCCACAACCGCATCGCCGACGCCCTCGACATGCTCGGCCTCACCCTGACCGAGACCGGCCACCCCGCCGAGGGCGAGGCCGCGGCCCTGCGCAGCCTCGCCATCCGCGCGGGCAACGGCGCCGGCGACCACCCCGCGCAGGCAGCCGCGCTCCGCCTGCTCGGCAAGCAGTACCGGTTCGTGAAGCAGCCGGCCAAGGCGCTCGTCCGCTACCGCGAGGCGCTCGCCATCGCCGAGCAGAAGTTCGGCAAGGACTCCCCGCTCACCGTCTCGAGCGCCGCCGGCGTCGGCGAGGCGCTGGCCGACCTCGGCCGCGACGCCGAGGCCCGCGCCGTGCTCGAGCGCGCGCTCGCGCTCACCTCCGCCCCGGAGGCCGCCGGCCAGAAGACCCGCATCGAGTTCGCGCTGGCCCGCGCGCTCTGGTCGACGCCGGCCGATCGGCCGCGCGCGCGCGCGCTGGCCGAGGCCGTGCTGGCGGCGTGGAAGGCCGACGGCGATCCCGAGGGCGTGCCCGAGCTCGAGGCCTGGCTCGCCGCCCACCCGATCCGTTCACCCTGAGCGAGGCCCGAAGGGCCGAGTCGAAGGGTCAGGCCGCGGCGGTCGCCCGCTTCTCGCCGAGCTTGCTCAGGTTCACGGTGACCAGCTTCGACACGCCCGCCTCCTGCATCGTCACGCCGTAGAGGTTGTCGGCCTGCTCCATCGTGCGCTTGTTGTGCGTGATCACGATGAACTGCGAGCGGTCGGTCATCTCGCGCACGATCTCGTTGTAGCGATCGACGTTCGACTCGTCGAGCGGCGCGTCGACCTCGTCGAGGATGCAGAACGGCGACGGCTTGATGAGGAAGATCGAGAAGACCAGCGCGACCGCGGTGAGCGCCTTCTCGCCGCCCGAGAGCTGATCGACCGTCGTGTTCTTCTTGCCCGGGGGCTGCGCGAAGATCTCGACGCCCGCCTCGAGCACGTCGACGTCGCCCCCGCCTCCCTCGGCGCCTTCCTTGACGCCGGCGAGCGACAGGTGGGCGTTGCCGCCGCGGAAGAGGCGCGGGAACACCTCCTTGAAGGTGGCGTTGACCGAGGCGAAGGTCTCCTTGAACAGCCGGCGCGACGTCTTGTTGATCTTGTCGATCGCGCGCTCGAGCTGACCGACCGCGTTCTCGAGGTCGGCCTTCTGCCCGGTGAGGAACTCGAAGCGCTTGGCGACCTCCTGGTACTCCTCGATCGCCGTCAGGTTGATGTCGCCGCTCATCCGCTCGATGAGCTCGCGCAGCTCGCTCGCGCGCTCGTCCTCGGTCTGGCCGCACACCCCGCGCAGGTGGTACTCGTGCACCACCTCGGCGATGTCGACCTGGTACTTCTCGAGGATGTTGTCGCTCACGACCTGGCGCGACGACTCGATGCTGGCGGCGCGCACCTCGAGCTGGCTCACCTCGGCCGCCAGCTTGTCGGCCTGGCCACGCAGCTCGCGCGCCTCGATCTCGAGCTGGGCCAGCGCGGTGTAGCGCGCGTCGTAGGCGGCGCGACCGGCCTCGAGCTCGGCAGCGTGGGTCGCCCGCTGCTCCTTGTGCACCGCGAGCTCGGCCGCCAGCGCCGCGGCGTCGGCGCGCAGCTCGGCGGCGCGCGCCGAGCCGGTCGTGATGCCCTCGCGCAGGCGCTCGATGCGCGCGCCCAGGTCGCGCTCCGTGTTGGCGAGGCGCAGGGTCGCCGCCTCGACCGACGCCCGCTTCTCGGCGGTCTGCGCGACCCGCACGCGCGCGTCGGTCAGGGCCGTGGCCGCCTCGTCGACGCGCTCGCGCCCGCCGGTCACGCCCTCGATGAGCCCGAGCTGCTCCTTCTCGAAGTGATCGATGCGACGGTCGGCGTCCGCCTTGCGCTCGACGACCTGCGCCTGCTCGCGCGCCGCCGCGCCCAGCCGCTCCTCGAGCTCGTTGCGCTCGGCGGTGAGGTGCCCGGCGCGGTCGCGCAGGCGCTCGAGCTCCGAGCGCAGCCGGCCGGCGTCCTTCTCGTGGCCCATGATCGCGAGGTCGCCCTCGTGCGCCTGCGTCCGCAGCCCCTCGAGCGCGCGCACGAGCTGCTTGTGCTCGGTCTTGGCCGTCACCAGGCGCGCGGTCGCCTCGGTCAGCTCGCGGTCCAGGCTGTCGACGATCTGCTCGAGCTCGCGGATCTCGCGCTTCTGGGCCAGGACGCCCGCGCCCTGCGCCTCGCGCGAGCCGCCCGACACCACGCCGCGCTCGTCGACGATGTCGCCCTCGAGCGTCACCAGCATGCCGGGCGCGCCGGCCTCGTGGAGCCGGACCGCGCGATCGAGCGTGTCGACGACGATGCAGTCGCCGAACAGGCTCGGACCCACGGCCTCGTAACCGTCGGCGAAGCCGACCAGGTCGATCAGCCGGCCCAGCACGCCCTCGCCGCCGATGCTCGCCGACGCCGCGTGGATCGCCGTGTGGTCCTCGACCACGATGCGGTGGCCGCTGTCGGCCGCCGCCGTCATCCACGACGGGGCGCCGGCGAGGTCGTCGCCGCCGACCATGTCGGACCCGGCGACATCGGCGCCCGCATCGACCTGCGCGCCTGCGCCCACGTCCGCGCCCGACGCATCCGAGACCGACTCCGCCGCGGCCTCGGTCGCCAGCATGTTGCTGTCGTCGAGCGCGCGCTCGAGCGCGTCCATGGCGACGTCGTCGTCGGCGCCCGACGCGCGCATCACCGCCGCCGGATCGCCCATCGGCACGAACGCCGAGCGACCCGCGCTCTGCGCCTTCAGGTAACCGATGGCCGCGACGCCCACGGCGTGGTCGTCGACCAGGACGCCGCCCAGGCGATCGCCGAGCGCCGCCTCGACCGCGAGCTCGAGCGTCTCGGGGGCGCGCACGACGTCGGCGACCAGGCCGCGGATCGTGCCCTCGCGGCCTTCGAGCGCGCCGGCGATCATGCCGGACTGCTGCATCACGGTGCGCGTCCCGCGGGCGAAGCCCTCGTAGCGCTCCTGGATCTCGATCAGCGACACCAGGCGCGAGCGCCGGCGGTGCGCCTCGGTGCGCAGGGTCTCGACCTGCGCCTCGCCCTCGTACACCTGCTCGGCGAGCACGTCGCGTCGCGCGGCGAAGCCCTCGGTCTGCGCGCCGAGATCGAGCCGCGTCTGCTTGAGCTGGGCGAGCGCGTCGCTCGTCCGCCGCGCCTCGCGCTCGAGCTCCTTCTGCCGCTCGACCGCCTGATCGAGCTCCTCCGACACCCGGGAGAGGCGCCGCTCGCCGTCCTCGCGCCGGCGCGCCAGCGACTCCGCCTGCGCGGTCGCCGTGGCCACGTCCGTGCGCGCGCGCGATAGCTCGTGGCGCGCCTCGTCGAGCCGGCTCTGCGCGTTGGCGAGCGACTGGCGGGCCTCGCCCGCGAGCGCCTCGCAGCGCGCGACCTCGCTGTCGCCCTGCCCGACGAGCGAGACCAGCTCGGCCAGCTCGGCTTCCTGGTGCGCCAGCTGCTCGGCGGCCGCCGCGCGCTCGCCCTCGAGCGTGTCGATCTCGGTCGCCGCCTGGGTCGCGCGGCCCTCGAGGTCGTCGGCCTCGCGCGTCTGCCAGCCGATCTTGCTCTCGGCGAGGCGCACGCGGTTCTCCAGCTCGTAGATGACCTCCTGCACCCCCGAGAGCCGCCGCTCCTCGACCGCGAGGTCGGCGCGCTCGCTCACCACCGCGGCGTCCCGGGTGTCGAACGCGGCGCGCACGCCGACCAGCTCCTCGCTGGCCTCGGCCAGCCGCGAGCGCACGCGCTGATCCTCGGCGCGCAGCTCGAGGAAGCGGTGCGACGCCTTCCACAGGTCGAGGTCGCGCAGCTCGGTCTTGTACGCGCGGTAGCGCTCCGCCTTCTGCGCCTGCCGCCGCAGCGTGCCCATGCGCTTCTCGAGCTCGACGACGATGTCGCTCACGCGCAGGAGGTTCTGCTTGGTCTGGTCGAGCTTGCGCTCGGCCGCCTTCTTCTTGCTCTTGAACTTGGTGATGCCCGCCGCCTCCTCGATGATGAGGCGGCGATCCTGCGGACGCGACGACACGATCTGGCCGATGCGGCCCTGCTCGATGATCGCGTACGCCTTGGTGCCGACGCCGGTCCCGAGGAAGAAGTCGGTGACGTCGCGCAGCCGGCACGGCACCTTGTTGATGAAGTACTGGCTGGTCCCGTCCCGGTACAGCCGGCGGCTGATCGTGACCTCGGTGTACCGCGTGAAGTCGAGCGGCTCCTGCTCCTCGAGCAGCTGCTTGACCTCGTCGACCGCGCTGGCCATGGGCTGGCCGTGCTCGTCATAGACGACCACCTGCTCCATCGCGCTGGCGTCGAATCCCCCGTCTTCCCCCACGCCCGTGCCCGTCTCTCCTTCTCCCTCTCCCTCTCCCTGCCCCTCTCCTTCTCCCTCTCCCACTCCCTCTCCCTGCCCGTCTCCCTCTCCCTCTCCCGCTCCGGCCACCTTCACCGCATCGACGCTCGCCATGGCCGCCTCCGCCGCCGCCTCGTCCCCCTCGCGCGCCAGCGCCAGCGTCTCGTGCGAGAACCCGACGTCGTCGAACGTCAGCGACACCTCGGCCATGGGCGCCGGCCCGCGGGTCTCCGAGCCCGCGAAGATGACGTCCTCCATGGCCTTTCCGCGCAGGTGCTTGGCCGATTGCTCACCCATGCACCAGCGGATCGCGTCCACGATGTTCGACTTGCCGCAGCCATTGGGCCCGACGACCGCCGTGATGGGCTGGTCGATGTTGATGACCGCCCGGTCGCAGAACGACTTGAAACCGATGATCTCGACCCGCTTGATCCGCATCTAGGCGCCCGAGACTCGCTCCTGAGTCTGACATCCGGAGTGCCACTGGTTTGGCGAGGATGGGCGTAGCACGCACCCCACTTCGCGGGAACCGAATTCTCCTCCATGCTATCCAACCTCACATCCCCCCGATGCGCCGCCTTCTGCTCATCCTGGTGTGCGCCTTCGTGCTCTGCCCAGGCCCGGCGACCGAGCCGGCGTCGGCCGCCCCCGTCGTCTCGATCCGCGCCCGCACGGACGTCCAGCTCCGGACGGTCCGCCGCCGCGAGGACGGCCTCATCTCCATCACCGGGACCATCCTCGAACGGGCGAGCGCCCAGGGCATCGGCGGCCTCGACGTCACCGTCACGCTCGAAGGCGTCCGCCACGACACCATCACCCAGCAGGACGGCACCTTCGCGGTCCTCGGCTCCCCGAGCCCCGGCGCCGTCGACGTCGAGATCGCCTTCGCCGGCGACGAGCGCTTCGATCCGGTGACGTTCGCCGAGCGCGACGTCGACCCCTCGCGGGCGCCGGTCGACATGACGATCGACGTGACGACGAACCCGCTCGGCGCGCTGGTCACCGTCGAGACCCGCGCGGACGGCGTCCGCGTCGAGCTCCCCATCTCGCTCCGCTTCAGCGCCGCCGACGCGGCCGATCCACACGTCGACGTCCCGGCCCGCTCGGGTAGCCCGACGTCGGTGAAACGCGCGGACATCCTCGGTCCCGGCGCCAAGCGGGTGCGGGCCCGGTTCGCCGGCGACGCCGCGCACGGCCCCGCGAGCGCCGAGACCACGTTCGAGCTCGCGACCGGCACGCGCGTCGACCTGACGCTCGCCGCGGAGAGCGTCGCGTTCGAGGGCACCATCCGCGGCACCGGCACCGTGCTCGATGACGACGGCAAGCCGGTGGCGCGCGCGGCCGTCGCGCTGGTCGCCAACCTCGCGGCCGGCGGCGAGCGACGCCTCGGCGCCACCACGACCGACGGGAACGGCCGCTATCGCATCGACGCCTCCGCCGATCTCGTCGGCACCGGCAAGCACTCGCTCCAGGCCGTGGTCGAGACCAGCGAGCGCTGGCGCCGCTCCAGCCGCTCCGGGCCCGCGTTCGTCACCGTCGGCGTGCGGCGGCCGGCGCCGGTCGGGATCACGATCGCCGCGTTCGCCGCGACCGCGCTCGTGGCCCTCGGCTTCGTGATCGGTCGCCGCCGGCCCTGGCACAAGGCGGAGGCGCCGCCGCCGAGCGCGGCGCAGATCGAGGTGAGAGGCGGCCTCGAGCCGGCCCGCGCCAGCATCGTCTCCACGCTGCGCCGGGCGCACGACCACGGCTTCGCGGGCCTGGTCCGCGACGCCGTGCGCAACCGGCCCATCGCCGGCGCCGAGCTCCTCCTGACCCTGGGCGCCGTCGTGCGCCGCGCGGAGTCGGCGGGCGACGGGCGCTTCGCGATCGAGGAGCTGGCGATCGGCGAGTGGAGCGTCCGCGTCGCGGCGCCGGGCCACGTGAGCGAGCAGTTCACGCTGACCGTCCCGCACCGCGGCGAGCTGCGCGGCGCGCGCATCGATCTCGTCCCGGTGCGCGAGAAGATCTTCACGCTCTACCGGCGGGCGGCGCTGCCCATCCTGCCGTCGCCGGATCTCTGGGGCATCTGGTCCCCTCGCCAGATCGTCGACCACGTGCGGTCGAGGTCCGCGCCCCTGCGCATGACCGAGCTGACCGAGTTCGTGGAAGAGGCCTACTTCTCGGGGCGAACGCCCGACGAGGGGCTCCTGCCGGCGGCCGAGGCCAAGGTGGCGGCGGCGCTGGCCGAACGGGCCGGCGCGGGGCTATAACGCACCCCACGTCATGACCCAAGAGATCATCACGCTCGTGGTGGTGGCGGCCGTGGTGCTCCTCGGCCTCCTGCTCCTGCGCCGCGCCGGCGACAAGAGCAAGGAGAAGGGCGCCAAGGCCATGCGCGATCGCGTGATCGGCGCGCCGGAGCCCGTGCGTCCGGCCCGCGAGCGCAAGCGCCCGCCGGTGAGGAAGCCGGGGAAGAAGCCGGCGAAGGTGGCGGAGCCCGAGGAGGAGGACGACGAGGGGGACGAGGACGGCGACGAAGAAGACGAAGAGGAAGACGAAGAGACGGGCACGGGCACGGGCACGGGGACTGAGACTGACGAGGAGGCGAAGGAGGCCTTCCGCCAGGGCCTGACCAAGACGCGCGGCGGGTTCGTCGCCAAGCTCGGCAAGATCTTCGGCAAGAAGAAGATCGACGAGGACGTGCTGCCGCAGCTCGAGGAGGTGCTCTTCACCGCCGACATCGGGCCGCGCGCCGCCGACCGGATCTTCGACGCGGTCAAGAAAGGCCTGACCAAGGACGAGCTCACCGACCCGCAGAAGATCTGGACGAAGATCCGCGAGACGTCGGGCCAGATCCTCGACGTCGGCGCCGCGCCCGTCGACTGGGACCGCAAGAAGCCGTTCGTCCTGCTCGTCCTCGGCGTGAACGGGGTCGGCAAGACGACGACGATCGGCAAGCTGGCCGCGCACCTCGCGAAGCAGGACAAGAAGGTCGTGCTCGCCGCCGGCGACACCTTCCGCGCCGCCGCGACCGAGCAGCTCGAGGTCTGGGGCGACCGGGCCAAGGCGACGGTCGTGAAGGGCAAGGCCGGGGGCGATCCGTCGTCGGTGATCTTCGACGCCGTGAAGCGCGGCGTCGACGAGGGCGCCGACGTCGTCATCTGCGACACCGCCGGCCGGCTCCACACCAAGGTCGACCTGATGGACGAGCTCAAGAAGGTCCGCCGCGTGGTCGACAAGGCCATGCCCGGCGCGCCGCACGAGACGTGGATGGTGCTCGACGCGACCACGGGCCAGAACGCGATCACCCAGGCCAAGACCTTCAAGGACGCGATGGAGATCACCGGCATCGTGATCACCAAGCTCGACGGCTCGGCCAAGGGCGGGGTCATCCTGGGGATCTGCGACGAGCTGAAGGTGCCGGTGCGCTACATCGGCGTCGGCGAGAAGCTCGAGGACCTGAGGCCGTTCGATGCCCGCGCCTTCGTCGAGGCGCTCTACGAGGACGCCGACGAGGCGAGCGCCGCCTGACACCGGTCGCGAGCCGACGTTGCAGGGGGGCGGCTAGCAGCAAGCCCTCGACATGCAACAAGGATTCGCGGCATCCGTCTTGTGATCTGAAAAATGCGCGTGATATAGTGCGCCAAGCTTCCGCGGAACAGGGGCAAACTCCCGGAATCATTACGGAATTTGCCGCTCCCGGGGAACCGAGCGAGGAGACGCGAACGACATGCGCCGACCAAATCTCAGGTCATCAACCGTCGCCGCCACCGTGGCCGCGATCGCTTTTTGCTCGCTCGCCGCCATCCCGGGCGACGCCCAGGCCCAGCCGGACGACGAGATCGAGATGGAAGGCGAAGACGGTGCCCCGCCGCCGGTCGACGAGGGTGAGATCGAGATGGAAGGCGAAGAGGAGAAGAACCTCGAGGCCGACCTCGGCGCCGAGTCCGACACCGTCAAGATCGACACCACGTCGCGCGAGCTCAAGCCGGTGTCGTGGCAGGACATCGTCGTCGTGATGCGCAAGCCGTTCCTCAAGATCCGGCGCACCGACCTGATGCCGTTCCTCTCGACGACGATGAACGACAACATGATCCGCCACTACTCGGCGGGCGGTCAGTTCAACTACTTCCTCACCGACGTGCTCGCGGTCGGCGTCGAGGGTCAGTACTACACCAAGCAGTTCCGCGAGCCCTTCGACCTCGTCGGTCGCCAGGCCCGCCGCCTGCCCACGATCAACAAGTACAACTTCTCCGCGGCGCTGAACTTCCACTACGTCCCGGTCTACGGAAAGTTCGCGATCCTCGACAAGAAGCTGGTCGCCTGGGAGACGTACTTCACCGCCGGCGTCGGCGTGACCCAGTCCGAGGTCGTGCCGCGCGACCCGCGCTTCCCCGGGTTCACCAACCTGCTCATCACGCCCAACATCGGCGCGTCGATGCGCTTCTTCCTCTTCCAGTGGCTGACGGTCAACGTCGGCATCCGCGACTACATCTTCGTCGACAAGTTCGAGCCGCTGCTGCGCGACCAGATGAACAACACCACCGCGGAGGCAGCGAAGGCCAACGCCGACTCGACGCTCATCAACAACCTGATGTTCCAGATCGGCGTGAGCTTCTGGATCCCACCCACGTTCGAGTACACGACCTTCCGCTGAGCGGAGACCGGAGAGAGAACATGAAGAAGACGACCTTCACGCTCGCCGGAACGGTCCTGGTCTCGGCCGCGCTGGGCCTCCTCGGTCCGACGGCCTCCGCCGACGACGCGCCGGCCATCAGCTCGCAGAAGCGCAACTACCTCGAGGAACAACCGGCGGTGCGTCACCGGCTGCTCCTCGTCGCGAAGCGCCTCGAGATGACCGCGCTCTTCGAGTCGACGATCAACGCCGACTTCCGCCACTTCATCGGGGGCGGGCTCAAGCTCGAGTACCACCTGAGCGACATGTTCTCGATCGGCGTGATCGGCGTCGGCTCGACCGCGCTCGACACCAAGCTGACCAAGCGCATCATCGAATCGCCGCTCGAGCCCAACGTCGACAACCAGACGCGCGAGCCCTCGGTGGAGGAGTTCAGGCAGCGCCTCAACTCCATGCCGCTGCACGGTGCGGCGTATGCGAGCCTCACGCCCTGGTACGGCAAGCTCGCGGCCTTCGGGCAGGCCTACGTCAACTTCGACTTCTACTTCCAGGCCGGCGTGTCGTTCGCGAGCCTGAAGTCCGACTGCAATCCCAGCATCTGCAACGATCCGATGCCCGGCGTCGATCCGGCCCCTGCGGACCCGATGGTCAACGCCGACGACAACCCCAACAACGACCCGCCGCTCAACAGCGGCTTCCGTCCCGGCCTCTACCTGGGCGGCGGCATCCACGTCTTCGTGAACGACTTCATCGCGATCGACCTGGCCGTGCGCGACTACGCCTTCAGCGACAACCCGTCCGGCGCGGACTTCAACGCGGACCTCGCGGTCAAGGACGACGACAGCCGCTTCCTTCACCACCTGTTCGCCGGCGTCGGCGTCTCGGTGATGCTGCCGTTCAAGGTCAAGCGCACCCGCTGACACGGTGGCGCCAACGGTGTTGGCAGCCCGCCAAGCAAGTTGATGGCCCCTCCCTAGCGGTTTCGCCGGGTTGGGCCATCGGTGTTTTCGGACTGGATCTTGCCTACTATCGGGGCGTGCTTCGTCGTTCCCTGCTCGCGCTGATGACGCTCGCCGCGGTCGCGGGCGGCTGCGTCACCCCGTCGATTCCGATCCCGCCGCCAGAGCCCGAGCGGATGACCTTCACCATCGACGTGGCGGCCGGCGCGGCCCGGTTCTCGTATGCCCCGACGCCGGTGTACGCCGACGCTGTCGTCTACGTCTTCAACCGCGACCGGGGACAGGGCGTCATCACGACCGCGCGCCCCGACGGCAGCGTCGGCCCCACCGACCCGTTTCCGGCTGGCGTCGGAGACGAGGTGGCCATCACGTTCGAGACGGAGGACTCCATCGTCGGCCGGTGCGTGCGCATCAACAGCGACGGCAGCGCCGGCTACTGCAACTGACTGGCGGGCCACTAACGACGCGCGCGGCGCTCGGCGGCGAGCTCCGCCTGCCAGACCGCGTGCGGCATCGGCTGGAGGATGAGCGGACGGTCGAAGGTGCCCGATCCCCGCTGCACGGTCAGCATCACCTCGGCGCCGGGCCGGCGCGAGCGCACGGCGCGGACGAGGCCGTCGTTGTCGCGGATCGGCTGACGGTCGATGGCGGTGATCACGTCGCCGACGGCGAGCTTGTTCGCCGCCGCGGGCGAGCCCGGCCTCACCGTGCGCACCCAGGCGCCGGGAGTCGGGCCATCACTGCGAATCCCCACACCGATCCAGGCAGGGGTGTCGGCGGCGCAGCGTACGTGCGCGGGATAATGGACCCGCGCCGACATCGGGATGGACGCGAACATCGTCCCGGCGAGCGCGAATCCCAGCGCGACCCCCGCCAGCGAGCAGATCGTCGCCAGCGCAGCCAGCCGTCCGCGGTCCGAGGTCGGTCGCAGCACTTCTCGCTGCAGTGCCGGAAGGTTGTCTCCCTCGTTCATGAATACCTCGTGTAGAGAGCCCGTAGTTCCTTTATGAGCGGTCGCGTCGGCGACGGCAAGCGAAACATGACGGGCCCACGAACGGGTGCGAGCCTCGCTTACGTCGACGCCGGAGCCAGGTGCTAGCGTCGCCCGGCATGGTCGCATCACCGCGGTCGCGCCGACGGTGGCTGTGGCGTATCCCACTCGCGATGCTCGCGCTCGGGCTGGCGATGACGGCGGCGGCGGTCGTCGTCGCGCGCGTGGCCTTCGCCGGCCCGGCGCTCGCGTCGCGCGTATGTACGCGCCTGAACGCCGACATGCGAGGTCGCGTCGAGATCGGCGCGATCGACTGGCCCCTCGCCAGCCTGCCGACGGTGGCGCGCGGGGGATGGGTGCCCGTCGTCCTGCAAGATGTGCACGTCACGGACGCCGACGGCGTCGTGGTGCTCCGCGCCGCCACCGTGCGCGCCGAGGTCGACGTGCACCGCGTCCTCTTCGGGCACCACGACGTGGTCGCGCGGCGGGTGGTGGTGAGCGGCGGAGAGGTCGTCTTGCGCGAGGTGCCGGCGCGGGCGCCCCGGTACGCCGGAGACACCGACGTCAGCCTCGTCGCCGCGTTCGACCCACGCGCGGAGCGCGCCCCAGGCGCGCGCGTGCCAGCTGGCCCGCGCCTCGAGCTGCGCGACGTGGCCGCGGCGCACGTGCGCGTGACCGTCGCGGCGTTGCCGGTCGACGCCGCGGCCACGCGCCACGACCTCGTGGTGACCGCCGACGACGCCGACGCCAGCGGCGCGCTCGCGTACGACCCGCGCGCGACGCCTGCGCGCCTGGTGTTCGCGCTGCGCGCGCGCGGCCGCGGCGGCGAGGCCGTCGTACGCGAGCGCCGGTTCGCGCTGACGCGCCTCGACCTCCGCGCGCTCGCGCCGACCGACGCGCGCGACGTCGTGCTCGACGCGAGCGTCGCCCTCGCCGGCGGCGAGCGCGTGGACGTCGCGGCGACGCTCCACGACGACTGGCCCACCGGCCACTTCGGGCGGGGCTCGCGCGTGGGCGTGACCGCCGCCGGGCTCCGTCACACGCTCGCCGTCGACCCACCGATCGACCTCGTGGTGCCGCCGCTCGCCTTCCGCCATGACCTGCACACCGGCGAGGGCGTGCTCGCCGGCGTCGCCGTGGACGTCGCCGGCGGCCGCGTGCAGGCGGCGGCGCGCTGGGGCGGCGGCGCCGACGGCGCGGCGCCGTCCTGGCTGTCGGCCACGCTCGCCACCGAGCGCGCGCTCGACCTCCGGCCCTGGCTGCGCGCGGACGTGCGCCGCGAGCTGGGCCACGCGCTCCGCGGCCGCGTGGCGCTGAGCGTGGACCAGGCCGTCGACGGCCTCGTGCACCTCGGCGACCCCGATCTCACGCTCGGCCGGCTGCGCGTCGACGCGGGCGAGCTGATCGTCGAGCGGGCCAACCAGCTGCGCCTCGCGGGCGTCCACTTCTCGGTGCCGGGCCTCGAGGGCACGTACGACTGCACGCTCTCGCCGGGCCCGCCGGTGCGGCGCCGCTGCGAGGGCCGATCCTCGGGCGACGCGAGGGTCCTGCTGCGGCTGCGGAAGCTGGACACGTGGTAATTTCGGCTCCCTTGCCCTCCGCCCGGCCTCCGACCCGGCGACGACGGCTCCGCTGGTGGATCGCCGGAATCGCGCTGACGCTCGTCGTGCTCCTGGGCAGCGCGCTGGCCGTGGTGCGGATCCAGTTCGAGGGCCCGGACCTGGCCCAGAACCTGTGCGAGATGATGAACGCCCGCATGCGCGGGCGGATCGCGATCAAGTCGGTGGAATGGCCCATCTCCGACCTGCCCAAGGTCGTGAGCGGCGGCTGGCTGCCGGTCACGCTCCGCGACGTGCAGATCTGGGACGGTGAGGGCGAGCGCGTCGTGCGCACCGACAAGGTCACCGGCGAGCTCGATCTGCACTCGCTCATCTTCGGGCGCCACGACTTCGTGCTGCGCAAGGTGGTCATGCACGGCGGCGCGGTGGTGCTGCGCGAGGTCACCGAGCCGTACCCGCTGCACGACTACGACGTCACGGTGTTCTCGATCATCGCCGCGTTCTACGGCCGGCGCGAGGCCGGGTTCCACGCCGGCGTGTTCGCGGCGACGTCGCCGCTCTGGGACCTGCGCGACTTCGAGGTCCGCTCCGTCGACGTCGAGATCCTCAACAAGCCGGTCGGCGAGGCCTACCTGTTCCGCGGCACCGTGGCCGACGTCTCGGGCAAGGGCTTCCTCTACATGGACCCGTCCGATCCGCTGGTCCCCAAGATGTACACGTCGCTCGCCCTCACCGGCGGCGAGGGCCAGATCGACCTCTACTACGAGAAGGGCAAGGACGGCGCGTGGAAGCCGCAGGGCGAGTACTCGTTCCCGGTGAAGCGCCTCGAGGTGTCGCGCCTCGCGCAGCTCCCCGCGCAGTGGCCGAGCGATCCGGTCGCCAACACGCTGGGCTTCGACGTCGTCGTCGAGACCAAGAACGGAGCGAAGGCGTCGATCTACGGCTCGATGATCGACTACTGGGACACGCCGTACGGCGGCATCTGGGACGTCACGCTCAAGGTCGAGAACGCGGGCACGCTCCTGCGCCAGTCGATCGACCCCGACATCGGCGGCGACGCGGTGACGCTCGAGGCCACGGTCAGCGGCCCGATCATCTTCTACCCGTCGGTCGCCATCAAGGCGACCGGTCTCACCTACAAGCTGTCGGCGCTCGAGCCGCCGCTCCTGCTCAGCCTCGACGCGCTCACCGGCGTCTACGATCTCGCGGTCGACGAGGGCTCGGTCGACGAGTTCATCGCCCGCGGCGCGGACGGACGGGTGCGGCTGTCCGCGAAGTGGGGAGGAGACGGCTCCGATCGCTCGCCGTACTGGGTCGACTCCGACATCGGCATCGACGAGGCGATCGACATGGCGCCGTGGCTGCCGCCCACGCTCTTGCGGGCGGTCGGCTCGGGCCGGCTCTCGGGGAGCTTCCACGCGCTGCGCCGCAAGGGCGACACCACCTACGGCATCTCCGTCGACCGCATCGATCTGCGCCTCGGCCACCTCAACGTCCACCGCGGCCAGCTCTACCTCGACAAGTCGCTCGACAAGGTGCACGTCGAGGGCGTGCGCTTCTCGATGCCGAACCTCCTCGGCACCCTGGTCAAGTGCACGCTCCTCACCGGCGGCGCCGAGCTCGCGTTCCAGGACGGCTGCGCCATCGACATCGACATCGGGAACGTCGAGGCGCTCATCGAGCTCGTCACCAGCGGCAACAAGAAGCGCGCGAAGGCCGCGCCGAAGCCGACCAAGGCCGCGCCGAAGCCGACCAAGGCCGCGGCGGCGCAGCCGCGTCGCGCCCTCCGACCGATGCGGCGCACGGGGAGCCGGTCGATCGAAGCCTCGCTCGAAGCCTCGCTCGGCTCGTCGCGGGTGCTGCGCCGGAAGCGTTCGCTTCGCTCGCGGCAGGCGCAGCCGGCGCCGCCGCCGCCGCGCCGCACGACGAGCGGAAGCACGCGCGTGACGATCGGCGGCAGCGTCAGCGACCTCAAGGTCCAGAGCCAGATCAACTTCCGCGGCGTACCGATCCTCGGCGACCTGCGCGGCACGATCCACTTCGAGAACGACACCGTGCGCATCGTCAGCGCGACGTCGCGCACGCTGGGCAGCCTGCGCTTCAGCGGCAGCGTCCAGGTGACCCCGAGCGTGTACCTGAACCCGCTCAAGGTCGTCGCGAGCAAGGTCGATCTCGCCAAGATCAAGACGGTCGGCCAGCTCCTCGCGGGCAAGCTCTCGGCGAACGTGACCCTGCGCGGGCCGCTCGACCCGAGGCGCATGGTGTTCGACGGCTGGGCGTGCGCCGACCAGGTCGTCGCGCTCGGCGAGACGCTCCAGGACGTCGCGGTCTGGCTCAACCAGAAGCCGACCTCCCTCGGATGCCACAACAAGAGCCCGTCGGCGATCGCCCGGCCGATCGTCGACGAGTGCCTCGGGGTGGGCGGCTCGGCCGGCGGGCGCTGCGCGATCGTACGCGCGACGCGACAGAAGGGCGGCGAGATCGCCGGCGCGGTCTCCGCCGACAGCCGCCAGAACCTCGGCGGCCAGCTCCAGCTCTCGCACCTGCCGCTGGCGGCGATCCTCAAGCTCGCGGGCTCCGACCTCGAGGCCGACGCGCTCATCGACGCGGCAGGTCTGGCGCTCGCCGGCACCGTGGACGCCCCGCAGGTGGAGGGCACGATCCGGCTGTCGAAGACCTGGTTCCGGCGCGGTTACCTGGGCGACGGCGATCTCCGGCTCGCGCCCGCGGGCCCCGGCTTCGTCAGCTTCAGCGGCAGCTTCCTCGACGGGCGCGTCATCGTGAGCGGCACGCTCGGCACGCGGGCGCCCTACCCGCTCGAGCTCACCGCGCACGTCACCCAGCTCGAGGCCGACGTCTTCCTCGACCTCAAGGCGCTCGGCGCGCCGCCCGGCACGCAGCTGTGGGGCACGGGGCGCGTGCAGGTGAAGACCGAGCTCGGATCGTCGGGCCCGGCTCCGGCGCCGCTCTCCGTCATGCTCGATCTCGCGGACCTCTCACTGGTCGGCGAGGCCGAGGGTCCCGACGGCCAGCCGGTGCCGCTGGCGGTTCGCGCGATCGCGCCGCTCCAGGTCGCCTGGGACGGCACGCGCGCGCGCCTGACCTCGCCGGCGCGGCTGTCGACGCCGATGGGCGAGATCACCGTCGAGGGCGAGGCCAGCGCGGCCAAGCTCGATCTCTCCGCCCGGGGGCAGCTCGATCTGCTCAAGGCGCAGCCCTTGCTCGGCGAGTTCTTCGACCGCACGACGGGGTCGGCGGCGCTCACGGCGCGGATCACCGGCTCGAGCAAGTTGCCCAGCGTGCAGGTGAGCCTCGACCTCTTCGACGTCGCGCTGCGCCTCGCCGGCCAGGACGCCATGCTGCGCATCCCGGGCGGCCGCATCGACTTCTCCAACGGCAAGCTCTCGCTCACCGGCCTGTCGGTCGAGGTCGACGACGGGTATCAGCGCGCGACGGCGCCGCTGACCGTCGCCGGCGGCGTGACCTTCGCCGGCCTGACCCCCAGGGCGTGGGCCGTGCTGGTCCGGGGCGAGCTGGCGGGCGAGATGCTGCTCGCCTTCGCGCCCGACACCTTCGCGCAGGCGAGCGGCACCGCGAGCGTCTCGGTGCGCCTCACGGGCGTCGGCCCGACGCCCGAGGTCGACGGCGAGCTCGTGTTCGGCGACGGCCGGCAGCTGCGCCTCCTGCCGCGCGCGCTGCGCCGCGAGATCGCGCTCGACCGCGGCACGGTCTCCTTCGTCGGCGCGCGCGCCGCCGACCTCCGGATCGAGCTCGACGGCGTCGGCGGCAAGATCGACGACGAAGGCACCCTGCGCGACATCACGGGCGCGATCGAGCTGAAGGGCTGGGAGGTACGCGCCGCGGAGGTCAAGGCGTCGGCCGACGCCCTCACCTTCCGGGTGCAGCGCACGCTCGACCTCGTGATCAGCCTCGACGGGATCGAGGTCAAGTTCGAGGACGACCAGCTCGCGATCGGCGGCGGCGTCGAGCTCACGACGGGCCGCTACACGCGCGACTTCGCCCTGGGCGAGACCCTCGTCCCGTCGGCGCCGACCGGCCCATCGTCGCCGCCGATCTGGGAGACGACGCCGCTGCTCGGCAACGCCACCCTGAATCTCTCCGTCGACGTCCGCAAGTTCTCCGTGGTCAACAACCTGGCCAACATCGACCTCTATGGCCGGGTCTCGATCACCGGCACCCCGCGCGACCCGCGGTTCGACGACACCATCCACGTCGAGCGCGGCACCTTCCGCATCCCGCTCGTGCGGCCCCGCTTCACCCGCACCCAGGGACGGGTCGAGTTCTCGTCGCGACGCCGGGTGCTCGACCAGACGCCGACCTTGACCATCACGAGCGAGGCCGACTACCGGGACTCGAGCGGCCAGGAGCACCTCATCACGCTCTCGATCTCGGGCGACTGGCCGCGACTCAACTGGGACCTCTCGACCTCGTCGGGCCTCGACAAGGGCCAGACGCTCCAGCTCATCCTGTCGGGACGGACCCCGGAGGAGCTCCGGCGGAGCCTCGGCGACCAGTCGCTGGTCAACGACCCCACGCGGATCGACCCATCGACCGACAACTCGCAGGGCGTGACCGACGAGCTCGTGCGCCAGTTCGCCTCCGACCTGCTCGAGGCGCGGTTCGCCGAGCCGCTGCGCGAGATCTCGACCCTCGACGTCGCGCGCATCGAGCTCAACCTGAGCTCGTTCGGGTTCCACGCCGAGAAGCGCCTGCTCGAGACCTCGCGGGCGCTCGGCGACTTCGAGCGCACGACCCGGGGATCGAGCATCAACGTCCGCCTCGAGCAGCGGCTCCCGCATCACAAGCTGCGCCCGCTGTTCGGCTGGGCCGGCGGACAGCTCTCGACCTTCGCCGCCGAGGCCGGCATCCTCGTCAAGCGCTTCGACGACGCTGCCGAGGACGATGTCACCGACCTCGAGTTCAAGGGCGTGCTGCGACTCCTCTTCGGCAAGTGATCCGCTCCGTCCTCCTCCTCGTCGTCCTCGCCCTCGCCGCCCCGGCGGGGATCGCGGCCGCGCAGCCGAAGCCCGCGGCGACCGCCACCTGGACCGAGATCGAGCTCAAGGGCAACCTCATCGACGACCCGGCGCGGCTGCGCCGCGTCTTCGAGGCGGAGCTGCGGTCGCGCAGGACCTTCGACGACCAGGCGCGCAACGCGCTGGCCGCGTTCGCCGAGAAGATCGGCTACCAGCTCGTCGACACCGCCGAGGGCCCGGCGCCGGGCGGCGGCACGAAGCTCACGCTCGTGCTCGACCCCATCGTGATCGTGCGCTGGGTCGACGTCAGCGTGAAGCAGGGGCTCATCGACGCGCTCCTGTCCAACGCGCTCCTCGACGACGAGGTCCGGCGCCGGCTGCGTGTGCGGGTCGGGACCTCGTTGCCCTGGGAGCTCGACGATCGGCAGGCCCTGCTCAACGAGGACAGCGAGCGGATCCGCCGCTACCTGCGCGACGAGGGGTTCTTCGAAGCCCAGGTCGCGATCGTGCTCGAGCCGGTCGGCCGCTACGGCATGCGCGCGCGGGTGTCCGCGACGCTCGGACCCAAGTACGAGCTCGGACGGATCGAGGTGGTGAACGCGTCCTCCGGCGACACGGACCTCGCGATCCCGGCGCGCGAGATCGTCGCGGCCTTCACCCGCGGCCGACGCTTCACCTATGCCCGCTTCCTCGACGACATCGACCGCATCACCGCGATGTTCCAGCGCCGCGGCTACCCGTCGGTGCGCGTGATCCACGACTTCGATCCGCTGACCTCGTTCGACCGCCGCACCCGCAAGGTCGACGTCCGGGTGAGCATCGACCCCCGCCGCAAGCTCGACGTCGTCTTCGAGGGCAACGACAAGGCGTCGTTCCCCGACGACGAGCTGACCAAGCAGCTCACCTTCGCCTCGTCGGGCACCGCCGACGACGTCGAGGTCGCCGCGTCGGCGCGCGCGCTCGAACGCTACTACCAGAGCCGCGGCTACTTCGACGTCGCGATCACGAGCGAGCGCGTCCGCCTGGGCGCCTTCGACCGCGTCGTCTACCGCATCGAGCCCGGCGCGGTGCGCGAGACCAGGACGGTCGCGATCGTGTGCCGCCCGTACGCGCCGCCGGGGGAGGCCCCGCGGAACGAGTGCTCCCTGCCCCGCCGCGAGCTCGACGGCGCGATCGGGTCGCGCTCGACCGCGCGCACGCTGTTCGGCGTGACCAGCTTCGTCTCGACCGCCCAGCTCGCGGCCGACGTCGCCGCGCTCGAGCGTTACTACCAGTCCCGAGGCTTCCAGGAGGCCAGGGCGCGCGTCGACGTCGCGCCGACCCAGGCTGGCTGGGTCGCCGCCGCGGTGAGCACCGCCCAGGTGCTGGCCGAGCATCGCCCACGCGAGCTGCAGGTGCGGTTCACCATCGACGAGGGACCGCGCACGGTCATCGAGGCGGTGCGCGTGGTCTTCGAGGGACGCGCCGCGGGGCGCGCCAACGCCGGCGACGAGCAGCGCCTGCTCGCGCGCATCAACATCAAGCCCGGCGACCCCTACGTGAAGCAGACGCTCGAGGATCGCGCCAAGGACCTCGCCGACTGGTACTGGTCGTTCGGCCGCCCGCGCGCGCGCGTCACGCCGCTCGAGCCGGAGCCGGGACGACGCCCGCACGGCGTGGTGGTGACGTTCAACATCGAGGAGCGACAGGAGCTGCACATCGGCGAGGTGCTGGTGCGCGGGAACTTCCGCACCCGCGAGTGGGTCGTGCGCGACGAGCTCGCCTTCAGGACCGGCGCGCCGCTCACCGGCGACCTCTTCACCTCCGGCCCACGCCGGCTGCGCGCCACCAACCTCTTCGACGCGGTCAAGCTCGACTTCATCGGCATCGACGACTCGCGGCGCGACACGGTCAACGTGGTGGTGCGCGTCGAGGAGCGCCACGACTACGACGCGCGCCTCGACTTCGAGGCGGGCTGGTCGAGCGAGTCCAGCGTGTTCGTGCGCGCCAAGCCGTCGTGGCCGAACTTCCGCCGCGTCGGCGCGCGCGTCGACGCCGCGCTCACCTTCGGCGCCGAGTACCAGGCGGTCGAGGCCACGATGCGCGCGCCGCGCTGGCTCTCGCGCAGGTTCCTCGGTCCGTCGTTCGACACCGAGCTCGCCGGCTTCTGGCGCCAGCAGGACACCGAGCGCTTCGGCGCGCTGGTCAGCGCCGGCACGTCGCTCGCGGCGTCTCGCACGTGGGAGCGCCCGCGCAGCGACACCCAGGGGGGGCGCCTGCTCACGGCGGCCCTGCGCCTCGACTGGCGGCGCCGCAGCCGCGACGAGGAGCTGGTGCGGCCGCCGGGCCTCGCCGGGGACATCACGACCAACCCGATCATCACCAACACCGGCACGGTCGGCCTCACGCTGTCGTGGGACCAGCGCCGCGACGCGCGCGGCAACCTCAACCCGCTCGCGCCCGACCAGGGCTTCCGCCTCGAGGCGGGCGCGGCGTACGCGAGCCCGTACCTGTTCGGCCAGGACACGTTCGTGAAGGTGAACGGCCTCGGCCAGGTCTTCCTGACGCGGGGCCGGCTGCAGCTGCGGCTCGACGCTCGCTACGATCAGGGCATCCCGCTCGACGGCGCGGTGCTCCTCCCCGAGGTCGAGCGCTACTTCGCCGGCGGCGATTCGACCGTGCGTGGCTTCGAGGAGGACCGGCTCGCGACCGAGATCATCGAGGAGACCGTGCCGCCGCTGGGGCAGACGACGCAGATCCGCGTCTTGCCGGCCGGCGGCAACATCCGCGCGCTCACGACGGCGGACGCCCAGGTGACGGTGTGGAAGCTGGGCGGCTTCCCGGTGGCGTCGGCGCTGTTCGTCGACGCCGGGCTGATCACGAACACGTGGACGGTCGTCGGGATCGACGATGTGCGCCCGGCGGTGGGGACGGCGGTGCGGATGTTGTTGCCGATCGGCGCGGTCTCGCTCGAGTACGCGGTGCCGCTGGTGCCGCGGGTCGGGGATGATCCGCGGGGGCGGCTGCATTTTGCGGTGGCGTTGAGGTACTGAGGGAGACGCGGACGCGGACGCGGACGCGGACGCAGACGCAGACGCGGACGCAGACGCAGACGCAGACGCAGACGCAGACGCAGACGCAGACGCAGAGTCGGGCCCTGTGTGCCAACGTGACTGAG
>DDTA01000185.1:4026-18257 GCA_002344285.1 Myxococcales bacterium UBA2376 | reverse complement strand
AGCTGCGCGAAGCTGAGGCGACCGAGGTCGGCGATGGTCTCGGTCTGGTGCACGAGCATCGGCGGGGGACCATCGACGACGTACTCCTTGATGACGAACGTCAGCATCTCGAGGAGCGCGTCGCGATCGCTGTCGGCCAGCGCGTCCTTGACGCCGGTGGTGATGTCGCGGAGGTCGGGACGGGTGGGCATGGCTTCCTCGGAGAGCAGGCGCTAGAGCTGCGCGTCGTCGAGATCGACGCCGTGGGTCTGGCAACCGACGAGCCGCGCTCCGCGCAGGTCGGCCGACGAGAGGTTGACGCCGCGCAGNNACGCCGCGCAGGTCGCAGCGGAAGAGCAAGGCCTCGCGGAACGTGGCGCCGTACAGGTTGGCGCGCTTGAAGTCGACCTCGAACAGCGCCGCGCCGGTCCAGTCGGTGCGCGACAGCGACACCGTCGAGCCGTCGTAGCCGTCGAAGACGACCCTGGTGAGCACGGCGCGGCTGAAGTCGGCGCTGTAGAGCTCGGTCGCCGTGAACGTCGTGTTCATGATGCGGGCGCCGCCGAAGCCCGCCTTCGCCATCCGCACCGGACCGAGCGCGCAGCGGAGCACCTGCGCACCGCGCAGGTCGATCTGGGTCAGATCCGACTCGACCGCCTTCACCCGGTGCCACAGGCCGCCGGTCCAGCGCGAGCGGCGCAGGTCGCTCTGGCGGAGCTCGGCATGCTCGAGCCGGCTGTCCTCGCCGTCGGCGTCCTGGAGATCGACGCGCTCGACGACGACGCCGTCGAGGTCGAGCGCGCGCAGGAGCACGCCGGGCGCGGCGAAGCCGGAGATGGTGCGGCCGGCGAGCTCGTCGTCGGCCACGAGCCGCTCGAGCTGTCGCCGCGACTGCACCACGCCGGCGTCGGCACTGGTATCGCTCATCGCCACCCAGAGTAGCGCGAAACCGTCGGCTCAGGGCCGACGGAAGGGCGAGCCCGAGCGCTGGATCAGCACGCGCATCGACTCGCCCAGCATCGCGATCACCTTCTCCATCACCTCTTGCTCGAGCTTCGCCGCGGCCTCCTTGGCCCCGGCGCCGCCGTCGCCCCGCGGTCCCCCGCCCTGCTGGTGCTGCATCTCCTGGGCCTCGGCCTCCTCGGCCTCGGCCTCGTGCGACTCGGTCGCGAGCTCCATGTCGACGCCACGCCCCGCGCGATGCACGCCACGCTCGGCCTGGGCCACGTGCGTCAGCTCGTGGGCGAGGAGCGCCTGGCCGGAGGCCGACTCCATCGGGCGGTCGGTGGTGCCGCCCATGAGGATCATGCCGGTGCCGCCGATGGTGACGGCGTCGGCGTTGCGCTGCTTGTTGAACTCCTCGGCGAAGGCGCCGCTGTAGACGCGGACGTGCCCGAGGTCGACGCCGAGCTTCTGCTCGTAGCGCGCGCGCAAGGACGCGTCGAGGGCCTCGCCCTTGCCCGCGCGCGCGGCGACGAGCTTCAGCAGCCGCTCGGGATCCCAGCGCTTCGCGATGTCGCGCGCGAGCTCGTCGGAGAGCTCCTCGGGCGCGAGCTCCGCGATGTCGTCCAGCTCGGTGTCGTCGGAGTCAGCCACGGATACTCATAATACGGGGTTACTCGTCCTTGCCTTCCCCGGCCCACGTCGACACGTAACCCTCCGATTGTTCATAGTATTCGCCGGTCTTTTGCTGATCGACGACGGCGCCGCCCAGCGCCTCCTCGAGGAACTTGGTCTCGCCGATGCAGCTCGCGCCCTTCACACCCTTCACGGTGAAGCTGACGTCGCCGTTGGGCGCGATGACGATCTCGATGTCCTGCTTGCGCATGGCGTCTCCTGCTTGTCGATCTGATTCGTTCGGGCCTGCTCGCCCTCACTCGTTGACCCACTTGCGAACGACGAGTCGGATCGAGCCGTCCTCTTCGTTGACCTCTTCCTCGAGCGCCCAGCCCTTCTCCTCGCAGGCCTGCTTCACGTTGTGATACTGGTAGCGCTGCGAGAGCTGGTCCTTGAACTCGGCCTCGCTGACACCCTTGGTCGTCTCGACGCCCCACCAGTCGGCGACGAGATCGTAGGTGCCCTGCTCGTTGGCGATGACGCCGATGTCGTACTGGCCCATGTCGACCTTGATGGCCGCCTTGAGCGTGTCACCGCGGTAGCCGCGCACCGTGACCTGCTGGTGCTCCTCGGCGGCCTCGAACTTCATCTGGAGGTCGGCCAGCGCGGCCTTGATCGCCGCGAGGTTCGTCATCTTCAGCTCGCATTTGGTGAAGTGCGACATGCTCCCTCTCACAGCTCCAGCTTGCGTTCGCCGTCGTCGCCGGTGTTCTCACCGGCCTTGTCGCCGAGCCCGCCCTTGGTGGCGCCGTACTTCGCCATCCAGCCGCCCTGCGGCTTCTGCTGCGTGCCGCGTCCGCGCGACGACGACAGGCGCGCGCGCGTGCGCGCCCACTCGCGCATGGTGTCGATCTGCTCGCGCATCGTGATGGCGAGCGGGACGATCTCCTTGAGCGTGTGGAGCAGCCCGTCCGACGAGAGGTCGTTGCCGGTATCGAACGCGTCGTAGAGCGCGGCGACGACCGCCTGCTCGATCTCCGCGCCCGAGTAGTCGACCGTCGCGTCGATCAGCTTCTCCATGTCGAACTGGCCCGGATCCCGCTTCTTCTTGCGGATGTGGATGTCGATGATCGAGCGGCGATCCTCGCGATCGGGCAGGTCACAGAAGAAGATCTCGTCGAAGCGTCCCTTGCGCAGGAGCTCGGGCGGCAGCTGGTGCACGTTGTTCGCCGTCGCGATCACGAACACCGGCGTCGTCTTCTCCTGCAGCCAGGTGATGAACGAGCCGAAGACGCGCGACGTGGTGCCGCCGTCGGTCTGCCCCGAGCTGCCGGTCCCCGAGAAGCCCTTCTCGAGCTCGTCGATCCAGAGGATCGCGGGCGCGACCGCCTCCGCCGTCTTGATCACCGTGCGGATGTTCTCCTCGGAGCTGCCCACCAGGCCGGCGAAGATCTTGCCGACGTCGAGGCGGAGCAGCGGCATCTGCCAGAGCGCGCCCACCGCCTTGGCGGTGAGCGACTTGCCGGTGCCGGGCACGCCGATGAGCAGGATGCCCTTGGGCAGCGGCAGGCCGAAGTCGCGCGCGCGCGAGCTGAACGCGTTGCGGCGCTTGACCAGCCAGTCCTTGAGCGTGTCCATGCCGCCGACGTCGGAGAACTCCTCGCGGTGCTCGTAGTACTCGAGCAGGCCGGACTTGCGGATGATCTGCTTCTTCTCCTCGAGGATGGTCTCGAGGTCGAAGGTGTGGGTGCGGACCATCGCCTTGGCGAAGACGTTCTCGGCCTCGACCAGCGTGAGCCCGAGCGCGGCCTCGACCACGTTCTCCATGTACGTCGGATCGCTCTCGACCAGCTGCTGGGTCGCCGGCGGCGCGTTGGGCAGGAGCTTGCGCGCCGCCTGCTCGACCTCCTGCCGGGTGGGCAGGTCCCAGTCGACGATCGCCGAGATCGACTTCTCGAGCTCGGGCGGGAACTTCGACAGCGGCGACAGGACGATGAGGCTCTTCTTGGTCTTGCGCAGCTCGGTCGCGGCGTCGCGCAGGCGGCGCACCACGGCCGGCTCCTTGAGGAACGGGTGGAAGTCGCGGAGCACGTACAGCGCGCGACCCTCGCCGCGCAGCACGTGATCGAGGGCCTTCATCGGGTCCTTCACGTCGCGCGTGCCCTGCCCGTTCGCGATCACCTTGAAGCCCTCGGTGATCGACCAGACCTCGAGCCGCATCTCGCGCTCGACGCACAGCTTCTTCAAGGACTCCTCGACCCGGGTCTCCTCGGGCGAGGTCACCCAGATGAGCGAGTAGCGCGCACGGATGAGATCTTCGATCTCGCCCTTGGAGCTGCGTTTCGACGTGTCGGAGATCATGCGTCTTGTCTGCTTTCGCTCAGGAGCTCTCGGCGAGGTCACGCAGGCCGCGCAGCGAGCCCTTGGCGTCCTCGGCCGAGCCGACCAGGGTCTCGACCGTCTCCTGGATGATACGGAGGCTGTCGGGATTACCTCCCCCGACGTTCGGCAGCTCGTCCTTCACCAGGTTCAGGTTGTTTCGCAGATCCGAGAGGATGTCGTTGATGTGGTCGTAGACCTCGCGGGCCGCGCGGGCGATGTCGCCGCCGCCACCGCCACCACCGCCGCCGCCGCCGTCGGCGGCCGCCGCAGCGCCGGCGTTCGCGGCCGCCGCCTGTGCCCGCTCGGCCGCGCCCTTGGCCGCCTGCACCTCGACCCGCGCCGCCTCGAGCTGGGCCTCGAGGCCCTTGGTCGCGCGCTCGGCGACCTGGGCGCGCCCGTCGGCCTCCTTGGCCTTGAGCTTGAGGGCCTCGATCTCGGCCTGTAGCGCGCTGACGTCGGACGCGGACGTGCCAGCCGTCGCCTTCTCCGCCTCGGCCAGCTTCTTCTTGAGCTTCTCGATCTCGCGCGCCTGAGCATCGCCGCCGGTCGCCGCCTGATCCTTCGCGCGCGCCGCGGCGATCGCCTCCTCGGCCGCCTTGTGACGCGCGACCTCGGACTTGGCGAGCGCCTCCTCGGCGACGTTGCGCGCGCTCTCGGCCGCCATCTTCCCGTGCGTCGCCTCCTGCAGCTCGACCTCGAGCTGGGCGACGCGGCCTTCGAGCTTGTCGAGGTCGCGGGCGCTCTTGTCGCTGGTCTCCTGCAGGCGGTCGCGATCGGCCTCGACCTTGCGGAACTCGACCTTGAGATCCTTGAGCTCGTTGGTCAGGCGCATCACGGCGTCGCCGCCGCCGCCGCCGCCGCCGGTCTGCGACTCGACGAGCATGCGCGACAGACGCTTGTTCTCCTCCTCGAGCGCGCCGATCTGGGCGTCACGCCGGGACGCGCCGGTCTTCACCTCGTCGCGCTCGGCCTTGAGCTGGTGGAGGTTCTTGAGGTTGCGCTCCTTCTCGGCGCGCAGCTCCTTGATGACCTCTTCCTGCGAGATGAGGCCGACGCGCCGCTCCTCGAGCATGCGCTCCTGCTCGTTGATGACCTCACGCAGGTGCTCGATCTCGGAGAGCTGCTCGTTGAGCTTCTTCCAGCCCTCGTCCTTGGTGCGCGACACCTCGGCGAGCTGCCGGCTCATGTCCTCGAGATCGTCCTTCAGCTTGGTGATGTCGTCTTGCGAGCGGCCGAGCTGGCGCTCGCGCGTCGCCATCGACTCCGCCATCTGCGTCATCTCACCGCGCACCTGCGAGAGCTCGTTGCGCGTCTGCTGCAGCTCCTCGCGGAGCTCGTCGGCGACCCGGCCGTGGGCGGCGGTCTGATCCTCGCGATCCTTGATGGTCGCGCGCATCTCCTCGATGCGGTCGCGGAGCGTCGCCGCCTCGGCGCGGATGCGCTTGCCGTCGGCGACCTCGCGGTCGTGGTTGGCCTGGAGCTCGTCCTGCGCCGCGCGCGCCTTCTTGAGCTCGACCGCCATCTTCGCCAGCTGCTCGCGGGCGCCGCCGTCCTGCAGCCCGTCCATGTCGACCACGATCGACGGCTCGGCGCCCTGGGGCGCGGCGCCGGGCATCGCCGGCGGGCCGCCGAGCGCCGGCGCGCCGCCGCCGAAGATCCCTCCAATACCCGGCATCGCCGGCGGACCGCCGCCGGGCATCGCCGGCGGACCACCGCCAGGCATCGCCGGCGGACCACCGAATCCACCGGGCGACGGCATCGCCGGCGGCCCCGCGGAAGATGGCATCGCCGGCGGACCGGGACGAGCCGCCCCCGCGGCGCTGCCGCCGAAGCCGCCCCCGCCGAACGTTCCGGGCATCGCCGGCGGACCGCCCGCGCCGGGCATCGGCGGCGGTTGACCGTAGCCGCCTGGCGACGGCATCGCCGGCGCGGCGCCGAACCCACCTGCGCCCGGCAGACCGGGCGGCTGGCCATACGGCGTCGAGGCCGGGGCCGGGGCCGGACCGGGCTGCGCCAGCGTGCCGGCGTAGCCCATCGGGTTGCCGCGCGCGGGCTGCGCCTGTTGCGCCTGCGGCAGCCCCGGCACCTCGCTGGCGTCGATGCGCATCGTGCCGCCCTTCTTCGGCGGCGGATCGCCGCCGGGCCCAGCGACGGGGGGACGCACCTGGTGCTGCGGGAACAGCGGCCCGTCCTCGATGTAGCGGATCCACATCGAGCCGCACTGCACGACGTCGTTGTGGTTGAGCGTCTGCTTCTGGACGCGGCTGTTGTTCACCAGCGTGCCGTTGGCCGAGCCGAGATCCTCGACCACGAAGCGGCCACCCTCCATGCGCACCTGGGAGTGGCGGCGCGACACCATGGCGTCGTCGGTGCGGATCGCGCACTCGAGGCCGCGGCCGATGAACACCGTCTCGGTCGGCGTGAGATCGACGGCGCCGTCGCGCCCTTGGCTATCGCGAAAGAGAAGCCGACCGCCCATGGGATGGCCTCATCGTACCCGACCCTGCTCCCGACCGCCATCAGCCCCCGCCTCAGGCTGAATCAGGTCACCGACTTGAACTTGAGCACGGTCTTCCCGACGAGGATCAGGTCGTTGTCGTACAGGTCCTGCTTGGTCGTGAGCTTGGTGTCGTTGAGGAAGGTGCCGTTGGTCGAGTTGTTGTCCTGGATGAAGAAGCCGTCGGGCAGCATGAAGACGAGCGTGTGCTCCGTGCTCATGAAGCCGTCGTCGACGACGACCTCGCAGCTCGCGCCGGTGCCGATCTTGTTGGTCCCCGGGTGGAGCTTGACGAAGCGGTGCTTCTTGGACCCGGTCATGTAGACCATCCAGGCGACCTGCGGGAACACCGAGTCGTCGCCCATGCCGACGAACATCGTCTTCTGCTTGGGCGGAGGCCCCGTGGGCGCCGCGGGCACGGGCGCGGCCACGGGCAGGGGCGCCGGGGGCGGCGGCGCCGGCTTCTTGCGCGTGGCGACGATGCCACCGACGACGGCGACCACGCCACCGCCGATGAGGAGCCAGATCCACCAGGTCGAGCCGCCGCCCGGCGGCGACCACGTCGGCGTGAGGGTCACCGGCACCGCAGCGAGGTCCTGACCGTCGATGCGCAGCATCATCGGGTGCTCCCTGCCGTCCCAGCTGAAGCCAGCCCTGCGTTTTCCGTCGAATCCTTCGAAGGTGATGTAGTAGCGATCATCGAGAACGGTGACGAATCCGCTGGCGGCGCTGTCCAGGTTGCTGGCCGAGGTGGCCCGCTGGACGTCGCCGCCGACGAGGATCTTGAGGTCGGCGTAGGCCTGATCCTTCACCTTGCGCCAGTCGGCGTTGGCGAAGCCGTACGCCTCCTCGAGGGCCGGGTCACTCGTCTCCTCGCCGGTCCGCGGGTCGACGGTCGTGGGCGGCGGCTTGGGCGCCCCCAGGGCCGGCGTGTCGATCTGGAGCGCGACCGCGTAGGTGACGATGCCCTTGTCGGCGAGCTGCCGCTGCAGGTCGCGCATCGAGCCCGACGGGTTCTTCGACCCCTCGCCGTCGATGCCGTCGCCGACGATGTAGAGGCCCTTGCGCGGCGTCTGGAGCTTGTCGAGCTCGGCGATCGCCCGCGTCACCGCGCCGGTGAGGTTCCGCTCGGCCTTGGGGCCCGCGGGATCCTTGGGCGCGAGCTTCACGTCGGCGAGCTCGGACAGCGGCCCCGGCGGCTTCCGGATCTCCACGTCGCCGCGATACATGAGCAACATCCCCTGCGAACCGGCCGGCCCCGCGGTCGCGATCGTCGCCAGCGACGCCTCGAGCGTCTGCACCAGCTCCTTGCGCCCCTCGAGCCAGTTGGCGTCGCCGAGCACGAGCACGGCGATGGCGACCGGCTCGTTGCCGTCGGCGTAGCGCGTGACCTTGGACGCCCGCATGCCGGCCAGCTTCCCGTCGGTCTGGCGGAGGAGGTACGCGTCCGGCATGAGCGCGGTCCCGCCGATCACGGTCACGGTGATCGTCGGCGCGGGGTGCTTGTCCTTGTCGGTCGGCTCGCCGGGCGAGGTCGAGAACTTCAGCTCGGGCGCGGCGACGGCGACGCCCGCCATGGCGAGGAGCAGGACGAGGCAGCCCCCGAGGCGCCGGTAGAGCCAGCAGCGAGAATCGACCGAGCCCGACATGATGGAACGCATCTTACTCTCGTCGGAAGACCAGCTCGCTGTTCCCGACGCGGATCACGTCGCCGCCGGCCAGGAGCTTCTTGGGCATGCGGTGCCCGTTCACGTAGATCCCGTTGGTGGAGCCGAAATCTGCCAGCTCGTAGCCGCCGTCGACGCGGCGGATGCCGGCGTGCTTGCGCGAGACCGCGGGGTCAGCCAGGACGACCGTGTTGCCGGCGACCGAGCCGACCGTCGTGACCTCCTCGCGCAGCTCGACGACGTGTCCGGCGAGCGGACCGAGGATGAACTCGAGCCGCGCCGCGGGCGTCCAGCCGCAGAAGTAGCATCGGTCCCACTGGGGCAGCTGCGGCTGCCGACAGTTGCCGCAGAAGCGCTGGCCGCCGCGGCGGCCTCGGCGCGCGAGCCACGTGACGAAGAGGAGGAGGACCACCAGGCCGACCACCGAGCCGACGACGATCCCGACCACGGCACCGGTGGACACTGGTCACGCCCCGCTAGGTGTTGATCGTCTTGAACTTGCAGTCGGTCTTGCCGAACTTGATCACGTCGTTGTCGATCAGCTCGTGACGCTGGATCCGCCGCTCGTTGACGAAGGTGCCGTTGGTCGAGTTGTTGTCGATGACCGTGAAGCCGTTGGGCGACATCGCGATGTGCGCGTGATCGCTGCTCATGAAGCCATCGTTGATGATGATGTGCGCGCCCTGGGCGTTGCCGACCTTGGTGACGCCGGCGAACAGCTTGAACGTCTGGTACTGCTGCGGGCCGTTGATCGGCACGAGCCATCCCACGACGGGCACGCCGTCGCCGCTCGAGATGTTGATCGCCATGGTCTTGTTGGCCTGGGCCGGCGCCGCCTGGATCTGCGGCGGGGGCGCGGCGACCGGTGGCGGCGCCATCATCGGCATGGGCATCTGCGGCTGCGGCTGCGGCTTCTTGCGCTTGAGGAGGGCGACGAGGCCCACGATCAGGAGCAGGCTGCCCGGGATCGCGATCCACAGCCACCACAGCGAGCCGCCCTTGGACTGGCCCCACACCGGCACGAGCACGACGCTGCGGTTCTTCTCGAGCGGCTCCTCCTCGCGCAGGAGCACGAGCTCGTGCTCCTTGCCGTCCCAGTCGAAGCCGCTCTTCAGCTTGGTCTTCGTGTCGAGCACCTGGCCGGGGAAGACCAGGTAGAAGCGGCTGTTGATCGTCTGCACCGCGGCGCTGATCTTGGTGGCGAGATCGGCGGCGTCCTTGATCTTGAAGTAGTCGCCCTCGCCGCCCTGCCCGAGCGCCTTCATCACCGACGAGTTCTTCTGCGGGTCGTCACCGGCGATGAAGTCGCTGCCCGCCTCGAGGTGGAACGCGAAGATGTCGATCTTCTCGCTGTCGAACTGCTTGCGGATCGTCTTGATCTCGTCGACGGAGCCGGCGAAGAAGCCGTCGGAGATGATGAAGAGGACGCGGCGCGTGGCCGAGGCCTTCTTCAGCTGGGTGAGCGACTCGCGGAGCCCCTCGGCGATCTCGCGGCTGGTCTTGCCCTTCTGCAGCTCCTGCGCGCCGAGCTTGTCGCACGTCACGTCCTTGAGCGGTCCCATCGGGTACCGCACGTCGGCGCCGACCGAATAGACGATGAGCGCGCCCTTCGAGCTCGACGCGTTGCCCGCGGTCGAGATCGTCGTCGGGACCTCGTCGTCCTTTCCGCCCGGCGCGTCGAGCGCGTTGCAGATGACGTCGTAGACGCCCTTCGAGACCTTGGTGATGATGCGGACGGCGTTGGGATCGGGCGGCGCGTCGGGGTTGGCCGGCGCCGGCGCCTGCACGTACTTGTCGTTGCCGAAGTAGTACTGGTGGCCCTCGACGAGGACGACGATGGCCAGCGAGTCACTCGACTTGTGGAACGGGATGACGGTGGTCGGCGCGACCCCCTTCATCTTCTTCCGCTGGTCGGTGTCCTCGAGCTTCCACTTGCCCTTGTCCTCGTCCTTGGGCGCGGTCTCGCCCACGACGCGAACCTTGATGTTCGGCGGCGGGTTCCTGACCTTCTCGGTGGGCTCGCCCGGCGTGGTCTCGACGATCTGCCAGTCGAGCTGCGCGGCCGCGCGCCGAGGCGACCCGAGCGCCACGAGCGCGACGCTCAGGGTGAGGACGGTGACGAGGCCGCGCCGGGTCATAGGCTCTTGAACCGGCAGAGGGCCTGACCGAACTTGACGAAGTCGTTGTCGACGAGCTCCTGCTTGTCGACGCGCTTGTCGTTCACGTACGTGCCGTTGGTCGAGCCGAGGTCCTTGAGCATCCAGAGGCCCGCCTCGACCTTGATCTCGGCGTGCTTGGACGACATGAACTTGTCCTGGAGCACCAGGTTGCAGGCGCTCGGATCGGTACCGATCACCGTCGCCGAGCCCAGCGTGAAGAGCTCACCGCGCTGCGGGCCCTGGAGCGGCACCAGCCAGCCGATCACCTGCGAGCCGCCCTGCGCCCCGGGCGCCCCGCCCTGGTTGAGCATGAACGCCATCGTCTTGGGTGCCGGCTTGGCCGCCGCCGCCGCCGCCGCCGCCGCCTGCGCCGCCGCCGCCTGCGCGCAGTGCGGACACTGGAACCACAGCTTGTCCATCTGCGCGTCGCACTGCGAGCAGAACTTCTTGGCGAAGGGCCAGAAGCCGCGCGACACGAGCGGCGGGTTGGGATTGATCGGGCCGCCCGGCGCACCTGGCGCACCTGGCGCCCCGGGGGCGCCCGGCATCCCTGGTGGCATCCCTGGTGGGAATCCTGGCGGCATTCCTGGTGGCTGCATTGCTCCTTGTGCTCCTTGTGCGGCCTGCTGACCCTGCCCCATGTACCCCGCGCCCTGCTGGGCGTACCCCTGCCCCTGCTTGCCCAGGTTGCCGACGCGCTTGGCGTCGAACTTCAGCTGGCCCGCTTTGCTCTGCGTGCCGACCCACTTGTTCTTGATCGCGCGGAACGGCTTGAAGAGCGGCTCGAGTGCCCGGAAGAACATGGCGGCGGCGTGATCCTAGCACTCAGGACGAGCGCGGTGGATGGTCACTTGGGCTGATAGACCCAGATGTGGAACATGTTGACGTCGCGACCGGCGGTCAGCGCCATCTGCTTGATGTTGAGCGTCGAGTCGGTGACCTGATCGGCGGGGATCATCGCCGGCCAGTTGCGCCAGCGGTGGACGCGGTCGGTGCCCGAGCAGGCGACCACGCCGATCGACTTGCCGTTCACCTGGATCTCGAGCTCGTAGTCGCCGTAGACGTAGTCCATGCGGCGCAGGATCACGACCGGACGCCCGGGCGTGACGTTCTGGATCTTGAACTCGGCGTAGCCACCGACGTGGGCGCGGCCCACCCCCTCGAGCACCGTGCCGTCCGGATACTTGAGCTTCTGCCGCGAGCGGTAGCTGTCGCGCGCCTCCTTGATGTTGAAGGCGTGCTTGGTCTCCGAGTCGGTGTCGAGGATCTTGATCTCGTCGACGAGGATCCAGGTGAGCCCGTCGAGATCCATCGACTCCTTGGGGTTGGGCATGACCTTGACGCCCTCCCAGTCCTTGATGTCGGCGGCCTTGGGCGCCTCCTCCTTGGGCGTCTCCTTGACCTCGACCAGGAGCTTCTCGCCGGCCACCGCGGCCGTCGCGATCTCGTTCAGCTTGGCCTGGTAGGCGAGCATGTTGTTGAACGCCTCCATGTTGAACTTCCCCTCGGCGAGCAGGCCGCGGAGGATCTCGACGTGGCGGCGGAACTCGGAGAACTCCTTCTTCTGCGCGATCTGCGGGTGGTGGGCGTCGACATCGAGCGCCATCTCGCCCTCGCTCTCGATGAGCAGGTAGAAGATGTCGAAGATGTTGCGCATGTCGACCATGTTGGAGGCGTCGAGCATGAGCGCCGTGTTGCAGCACTGCACCACGTTGTTCGAGCTGTGCACGCCGCGGCGGGCGTACTCGAGCGACGCGCGGCGGATCTGCCAGAGCAGGTTCTGCAGCCGCAGCCGCTGGGCCGGCGCCATGAACGATCCGGCGCGGCCGGCGCGCGGCACGAAGCGGAGATCGATCTCGTTGGCGCGCGGATCCGCGGGATCGCGCGCATCCCGGATCCGGTTGGCGCCCTTCTCCAGGTAGATGCGGCCGAGCTCGACCTCGCGCATCAGATCGGGCTCGGTCTGCGAGACCTCGATCTTGTAGCTCTCGAGCACGCGGCGGTGACCCTTGTACTCGAGGTTCTCCTTGTACGCGATGAAGTCGGTCATCTCCTCGTAGAAGCGGAGGACGATGTAGACCGTCTGCGGGAGGCGGAACTCCTCGGGGTTGATGTTCTTGATCTGGGCGTCGAACACGAGCATGTCGTGACCGGCGCCGTCGACGGCGTAGCCCGGGGCGATCTCGACCGAGAGGTCACCGCGCGCGCGGGCGCCGACGCGCAGATCGCCGCCGTAACCCAGCGCCACTCCGGGGGAGTGGAACATACGGTTGTGCAGCATCCGCTTGTCGATGTGGTACTTCTCGGCGTCGTTCCAGTCCTTCTCGGTGGTGAGGAACCCCTTGAAGAAGTTGATGCGCTTGAAACCGTTCTGCTCACTCATCGTCATTCCTCACGGGTCTATTCCTCTCCGCTGACGCCGACGACCTCGGCGCCGATGCCGATGCCGGAGCGCATACCGATCGCGAAGAACTCGCGGAGCTCGACCTCGCCTTGCTCCTCGAGGAACTTCAAGTAGTAGTGGGTGTGCGCCGGCTTCTCGAGCTGGACGATCTGGTGGATGCGGAACACCAGCTCCGGCGTGACGTCGTCGAACTTCACCGGCACCGTGATGATGTAGCAGTGCGCCAGGTTGACCGGCGGCAGGATCACGGAGTCGATGCCGATGCGGGCCTCTGACTCGACGCGGAAGCCCTTGAACGGCCAGACGTTCTCCTCGATGTCCGGCTCGTAGCCGGTGAACAGCTTGAGGAAGAGCGCCAGCGCGCGCTTGGTGCCGCGGATCCGGTAGAGATCGACCGCGCGCTTGATGAGCGCGCGCTTGCGGGCCTCCGGCCAGTCGAGATCGACGGTGAAGGCGGTCCACGACGCCAGCCAGGTCAGGAACTCGGCGGGCGTGGTGTGGGGATCGTAGTACCGATGGTTGTCGTCGATCTTCTGCGCGATCGAGCCGAACATGTGCTCGAACAGGAAGCAGATGTCGCGCACCACGTTGTGCCCGACCGCGTCCGAGCGACGGTAGAGCGCGGGCAGGTGCTGCATGTAGCCGCGGCGCGCGACCCAGACCACCACCTCGGTGTTCTCGTAGACCATCTGGCCGCGCGCCGGACGCTGATCGACGACCGTGTCGGGCTCCTCGTAGCCCTCGCGGAAGAGCACGACGATGCGGGCGAGCCCCGCGTCCTCGAGGAGGATCCGGGCCTTCTCCAGCGGCTGCCCCAGGGTCTCGGGGACGCGTACGACCTTGCGGTTCACGAGCTCGGCGACCATGGGTTAGCGGATGTCGTCGCGGACCTTCTCCGCGATATGGACGTTGATGAGGAACGGGAGCTCGTCGTCGTCGATGCGGACGTGCTCGACGGTCACGTCGCGCAGCTCGTCCCGCATCTCGAGCTGATCGACGCCGTCGACGCCGGGGATCTCCTCGATGTGGTGGACGAGGTCGCTCTTGAGCACCGGCCGGCCGAACTCCCAGCCGCGGCCGTCCTTGCCGCCGACCAGCGGATGGAGGAACCGACGCAGCTTGTGCTCGATCTCGCGGCGCAGGCGATCGGAGGTGCCGATCGAGCGGCGGAGCAGCGTGATCTTGAGCGACAGGTCCTTGAAGCGCGGCTTGACCACGTTGACGACGGTGCCGACCAGGCGGCGATCGTCGAGGTAGCGCTTCACGTAGCGCATGATCTCGTTCGACGGCAGGAGGCGACGCGACAGGTCGTCGATGCGCTCGCCGCGGGTCTCGGCCTTGGGGATGACGACCAGCGTCACCTCGCCGCGGTTCGAGCGATCGGGCACGCACTTGGCGCGAGCCAGGGACGTCGACGCGCGCAGCGCGAGCATCTCGAAGTCCTCGGCGGTGACCGCGCGGTCCCGGCTCTTGATCGTGTAGGGCGCGCGCTGCTTGGCCTCCTCGACGCTCTCGCGATCGGCCCCGCCCTGCGCGGGCAGCGGGTTGGTGACGCTGTCGATGTACGACAGCGCGCGCACCAGCGA
>DDTA01000185.1:0-3966 GCA_002344285.1 Myxococcales bacterium UBA2376 | reverse complement strand
GTGTAGTGGCGGCTCTGCGGCCCCGACTCGAAGAAGCTGTCGACGCGCTTCCAGCGCACCCAGCACTCCTGCGACTCCTTGGCCTCGGGGTCGACCATGCGCACCGCGTCCGGCCCGAGGTCGATGATGTCGCTGTCCTTGGGCCGCTGCTTCTCGCGCACCTCGAGGATCTCGCCCTCGAGCACGGGCCCGTGGAGGAGCTTGTACGTCTGGAGCGGCGAGGCGTCGGAGCTGCCCAGGATCTCGTCGCTGACGGTGGTCTGGTGGTACCCCTCGACGACGTTGGTGAGGACGCGGCGGATGCGCGGGAACTTGACGTAGCCGCCCATCTCCAGCCGCGCGCGGATCCAGAAGCGCTCCTCGGTGAACTTCAGGCACTTCTGCGCGTCGTCGGGCGCGATGAAGCTGACGAAGCCCGAGCCGGTGAAGCCCACGGTCTCGTCGGTGACCGGCAACGGCTCCCAGCCCTTGCCGCGCCAGTACTCCCACACCACGCGCTGCTCGTTCTCCCAGGCGGCCTTCTTGATCGCCTGGTACTTGGTGAGCTCGGGCGTCATCACCTCGGCCTCGTCGCCGGGGAGCGAGCCCAGACCGAGCTCCTCGTCCATCTGGAAGAAGATGCCGACGTGGTCGTTGGGCAGCTTGTCGGCGAAGCCCAGGTAGAGCGACGGCGATTCGTCGCTGCGCGCCGAGAACGGCTGGAAGATCGTGTACTCGGTCTTCGCGACCTCGGTGATGTCGGTGTACGTGAAGTCGTTGAACGTCAACGCGTGGCGGACGTCGCGGTAGTCCTCACGGTACTTGAGGCTGATCGACTTGAGCGCGGGCGGACGCAGCGGCCGCTCGTCCTTGGTCACCCACTTGTCGCCGTCGAGCGCGTACTCGGGCGCGACGCCGTAGTCGCCCTTCTCGATGCGCACGCGGATCCACTTCTTGGCCTCGCCGTTGACCTCGACCGCCTCCATGTCCTTGGGGCGGCGGAAGGTGACGAGCCCCGACTGGGTGACCGCGCGCGTGTCGTCGTGGAAGCCGAGCTCGTCGCCGGCGCCGGGCAACCCGCCGCGCGGGCTCGAACGACCGATGAAGCGCCAGCGCTTGCCGTCGAAGTACTCCCACGCCATGACCAGCTGATCGCTGGGGTTCGGACGCGGGAACACGGCCTGATCGGCGAGCTGCAGGTCCACGGAGATGTACGCGTCGGGTGTCTGCAGGAGCTCGTCGCACGCGAGGTAGAGCACGCAGTCGGCCTTGGGCTCCTTGCCGAACGGGTACGTGTTCTTGCCGAGGTCGAGCGGGATGAAGGCGCCGTTGTCCAGGTTGGCGAACGCCTTCTCGGGCAGGAGACCCTCGCCCGAGATCTCGACGCGCGTGCGGACCGTGTCGATCTCGGTCTCGGCCGGATCACTCGGCACCTCGGACAGCCGGCCACGCAGCCAGAGGCCCTCGATGTCGTGGACGGTGGTCGGAATGAACGTGAGCGGCCCGAAGAACGCGACCTCGCCGCGGTCGACCTCGATCGGCGCCTGGATCATCTCCTTCCAGCGCTCGCCGTTCCAGTACTCCCACTCGAGCATGCGCGCGAGGTCGCGCGTGCCGCGCTCGGGGCAGCCGAGGAAGACGCGCAGGACCGAGGACTCGCCGACGCCGGCGAAGCGCGCGTCCGAGAGGTAGAGGAAGCGATCGACGCGCTGGGCGCCGCCGAACACCTCGAAGCTGCCCTCGGCGGCGTGGTTGATGTAGCGCGAGTTGTCCGAGTAGTTGTCGTCGAAGTACGAGAACGCGCGATCGAGCGCGACGTTGGTGACGGTCAGATCGCGCGCGGTCTCGAAGGTGACGGTGGAGTCATCGCCGGCCTGCGGCGTCGACACCTGCGTGCCGTGGGGCACCTTCTGCTTGGCGGTGCCGTCGACCAGCTTGAACTGGAGGAGCGCCCTGGCCGCGCGCGGAGCGTGCAGCTTGATGCCGAGCAGGTTGAGGAACGCGACGTAGTTCTTCTCGGGGACCTGGTTGAGGCGGAAGATGAGGAGGTCGCTCATCCACGCCGCGAGCTCCAGGAGCGTGATGCCGGGGTCCGAGGGATTGTGGTTGGTCCACTCCGGCGCGTAGCGCGGGATGAGGCTCACCGCCTCGTCCACGATGTCCTGGTAGGTGCGGTCGTCGAGCTTCGGAGATGGGATCATGGTTCCTAGGCCGCTTCGTCGGGGCTACGAAGGTAGAAGGGGTAGACCAGGTTCTTCTTGTTCGTCTGACCGACGATCACGTACGTGATGCGGATATCGAGGCGGTTGGGCTCGACCCGGTTGGGCGCGGCCTCGACCGTGATCTCCTTGAGGCGAGGCTCGTACTTGTAGAGCGCCTCCTCGCAGTAGTACTGGGCGCGCGCGGCGGTGATGTTGTTGTTCGGATCGAACATCAGGTCGTGGATCCGGCAGCCGAACTGGGGACGCTGGACGCGCTCACCCGGGGCGGTCCCGAGGATGATGAAGATCGACTCGCGCACGCTCTCTTCGAGCTGCGACGAGGAGAGGCCCCCGGTGAGGTTGATCGCCACCGGGAACCGCCACCCCTTTCCGAGAAACGGGCGGTCGGCCATCAATCGGTCCTTGCGTGGTGGTTGCGTGACTGGTTCACCGGAGCGCTCCCCCGAACGCGTTGCCGGACATAGAGACTGGGTTTTCGAGAACGTGACGAGAGGATCGTGCGAATGGCAGGAATCGGGTCAGGGCTGGAAGCGCCCCTCGATGTACTTGCCGCACTTCGAGCAGGACACGCGGGTGGTGCCGTCGGGCCGTTCCTCGACGACCATCGGGCGGGTCTGGCAGTGCGGACACGAGAGATCACCGGGGCGGCCCGCCATGATCTGATCGAGCACGTCTTGCCAGACGATCAGCGCTTCCTCGTCCACCGCTGGATCCTTTCGCGTCGGAGTATCCGAACGCGGCCCAATCCTACGGACCGGGTAGCCGTGTGGTCAACGCGATGGGACACCGATCGTACGGTGGAAACCGGCGGAAAAACGCGGCTGTTCGCTGCGATGTCCACACGCGTGGAGACGCCTCTGGCGTCCGGATTCGCCGGCATCGGTCGAACCCGAGGACTCGCCTACTTCGGCTTCTTGATCTCGGCGTCCGCGCTGCCCGTCACCCCGCCCTCGCCGACGTCCACCGTCGCCCGCGCATCGTAGAAATCCCCATCGCCGACGCGATCGATGGCGTCCGCCTTCGCACGCTGCGCCGCGCCATCGGCGTCACGCACGCCGCGCGTCTTCTCGAGGACCGGATCGGTCGCGGCCGCGGCCGCGGTGTCCGGAGCCGACTGCACCGCGTCGACCTTCGCGTCGACCGTCGCGCGCTGGTCGTAGAAGTCGCCGGCCGAGTCGAACTGCTGGACCTCGCGCTGCTGGCTGCGCAGATCACCTTCGGCGCCGCGCAGGTTGCCCTCGACCGGCGAGGCCGCGCCGCGCGCATGCCCCTCCACGTCGGTCGCGCTCGAGATCTGGCCCTCGGCGCTGCCCTGCGCCGAGCTCGCGCGCGACTCGGCGCTCGATTGCATCGACTGCGCGTCGCTGAGGCCGGACGCGCCCTCGGCGCGGGAGCGGGCGCGCGCCGCCTCGCCCGCGGCGTCCGGCGCGTCGGGGACCTGACCGGTGGCGACGCTCGTGTCACCGCTCGCGACCCGACCCGCGGCGCTACCGCCCGCGGCGCCCGCGACGTCGCCAGAGGCCGCGGCACCGGCGGCGCCGTCGAGGCCTGGCGCGCCGCCGCCGACGGATGCGCCGCCGCCCGCGCGCGCCGACGCGCCGCTCACACCACCGGCCGCGCTCGCGGCACCACCACCGACGGCCGCGCTCGCGCCACCCGCCGCGGCGCCGCCGCTGATCGAGCCGCTCGCGCCGCCGCCGACGGCGCCCGCACCGACGCCACCAGAGACACCGCCGGCTGCGCCGGCCGCACCGGCCGCGCCGGC
>DDTA01000217.1 GCA_002344285.1 Myxococcales bacterium UBA2376 | reverse complement strand
ACATAACGGTCAGCTCCACATAACGACGCTTATGCGCACCTGCACATAAGCTTCGAGAGGAGCGCGCTCTTCCTGGCGGCGGCCGAGTTCATCGATCCGCGCCCAGAGCGCAGGCTCGCCACGGTGGCGCTGCCAGCCGGTCGCCACACGATGCCCGTCGAGCGCGGTGAGCCGGTGATCCTCGACCCGAGCACTCCGCGCAACGCCGCCCGCGGCGCGCTGTTCCTCCTGGCCCCGACCAAGATCGCACTCACGCCGATGCAGGCGGTCGACTGGTGCGCGCGGCTCGCCGAGGAACCAGCATCGCGCGTCGCGGGCGGCACGGAGCTGGTGCGCAACGCGCACGCGGTGATGCGAGACGCGCTGCTCGGGGTCGTGATCCCGATCGACCGGGTCGAGGCCGTCGCACTCACGCTGGCCCTCGCCGAGCGGGAGGCGCGATCGTGGGGGCCCCAGGGCGTGAAGGTCGTGAAGACGACGACGCACGCGCTCGACAACCTCGATCGTCGCGCGCGCAACGCCACCGAGCTGCGCCTCGGACGGATCCGCATCCGGCCGGATGCCAAGCGGCTCGAGGCCCTCGCTCGCGTAACCGCGCGACTCGGGACGGCGGTGGGCGGCGCCGTGGCCCGACAGTACCTCGCGGGCCTCGGGTTCTCTGATCTCCTGATCGCCGACATCGAGTCCGAGATGCAGCGCGAGGGGCTCACCCTCGGACCGCTCGCCGCGCAACCGCGTCCGATCGCCGGCAGCCTCGCCGCGCTCGCCACGAAGCGCGCGGCGTAACCAACCACTTCACCAGCGCGCGCCTTCGCGCGCACGCACCGAGCGCCCGGACCGCCGGAGCTCAACCCGCGCGCCCGATCCGGCGCGCCACGGCCGGGCTCTGCCCGGCGGAAAGATCGACATGCGCAAGACCGCATCTCACCGCACCCCGCCCGTCGCCGCCGACGGCACGAACGCCGGCGACCAGATCCGCCGCATCTTCGCCGAAGCGGCCGCGAGAGCGGCGGCCGAGATTGACGAGGACAACGAGCTTCGTTGCGAGCGGCTCGGGTTGCCGGAGGGCTTCCCCATCGACGCGGCCGAGGAAGTCCTCGGCTGGTTCGTGCAGCTCGCCGCGACGGTCGCCGAGGAGGCCGACGAGCTCGCCGCGGTGAGCAAGGCGCGCTTCGTCCTGAGCCGCTGGGCGCTGGGCGACCGCGGAGCGATCGATCAGATCACCGAAGTCGACCTGCTCGTGCTCACGTCGCTGCTCGTCGCGTCGCTCGAGCGGAAGGTGGGCGTGCCGGGGCTGAGCGAGATGGTCGGCGCGTCCATCGATGCGCTCGGCATCGAGCCGGTGCCGTCGCGCTGGCGCCGACCGCGCTCGCGGCGCCCCACCCGCGGCCCGCGCCTCGCCCGCCCCCCGCGCTGCGTCCCCTGACCGTCAACGACGGAGAACCCAAGGAGAACATCATGGCCAAGCACAAACACAAGAAGAAGCACCATTACCGCAACGCCGCGAGCGGCAGCGTGGCGCGCCGACCGACGGCCGCAGAGCCGGAGGGTGGCCAAGTCCTCGCCGCCCTCGCGGGCGGCGCCGGAGGCGCGCTGCTCGGCGGCATCGCCGCCAACCAGGGCTGGAAGCCGGAGGTCATCTCGGCGCTGCTCGCGTTCGGCGGCGGCCTCGCCGCGTGGAAGACCGAGGGCAACTGGCGCGTCCTCAGCACCGGGGCGGCGGCGGCGGGCGCCGGCCAGTTCATGCTGATGATGCTGGCGGCGCAGGAGGAGGCGAAGGCGAAGGCCGAAGCCGAGAAGCTCGCCGCCGCCAGCGCCACGAACGCCGCCACGGCGGCCAAGGCTGGCGAGAAGCCACGCCAGTCGTCGATCGGCGTTGCGCACGCGTTCAACACGATCGCGGACCGCGTCGCCGAGATCTACGACGACGACGCGACGCGCTTCGCCGACGCGGCGTAGCGGTGCGGATCGGTGTCCCGGGCGTCACGTGACGCTCGGACGGGGAAAGGACACGAACGATGGAACCTGACGTGATCTTCATCAACGAGGACGACTGGCGGAACGCCGATCGGCGGACGCACCAGGCGGGGCAGCCCCCGCCCGTGTTCGTCGGCAAGGGTCAGTACGTTCGCCGGCAGCCGCCGCCGACCGTGCCGGCCGCCGGCCCGAACAGCGGAGCCGTCTGGGTGCCCGGCGTCGGCTACCAGTCGGCCGGGCAGGTGCAGGTGCACCAGCCGTCGCAGCCGATGGTGATCTACCAGCCCAGCAGCGGGGTGGACCCGCGCGCCGTGCTCGGCAAGCTGACCGCCGCCGACCTGGCGTCGCTCGCTGGCCAGATCCTGGCCGCGATCCAGCCGCTTCCCGGCGCGCCGGTCGCGACCGGCGATGTGGAGACCGATGTCTCGAACCTGACGGAGTACCAGTCGGCCCTGGCGATGCACGCCAAGCGCGACGAGCAGGTCCGGACGCTCGGGAACCTCATCAGCAAGCTGCTCGGGTGACCACCATGGCCAACGAGCAGAGCAACGGCAACGCGCCCTGCGACGGCGGGCCACTCGCGTGGCTCTTCGGTCTGCTGTCGGTGCCGACGCCGACCTACAAGGGTCAGGGCACGAAGCAGCGCCAGCGTGGCGGGATGCTCGGCGGTAGCACGCCGAGCTACCGCCAGGCGCCGCCGAAGCCGCAGCAGCAGACGCCCGCGCCGACGTGCTCCGACGTCGTCGCGGTGCCGGTCGAGCTGCCGCCGACCGAGCCGGGCGGAGATCCGCGCAACGTGACGATCGTGCTCGCGCGACACGAGTAGCAACAACCCCAACCAACCGTCCCGAGCGTCGCGTGGCGCCCGGGGCACCGATCCACTCCTAGAGAGCTATGCTGTCGATCAGCACCAACCCCGACGGAATCCTGCTCGTGCGCGGCCAGGCGCGCGACGCGCTCGAGCTGTGGCAGGCGCTGCGGCTCTACTACCTCGATCGACGCCCCCGCCAGGTCGGTCGTCATGGCCTGAGCTACCCGGCCACGGCCGTCGACGAAGCTGGCCAGGTCGCGCAGCTGATGAGCAGCCAGCTCGTCAGGGTGCGCGGGGCGAGCGGCTACGAACGAGCCGAGGCGCGCTGGCTGCGCGCGCTCGACCGAATGGACGATCACGTTCGTGGTCGTCGCGGGCACGAGCTGTACCCCGACAACGACTACTTCTGGCTGACGGACTCGTTCCGTGTGGCCATCTACGCGTCGGCGGTTCGCGAGCATCCGACGCGGGCCGCGCTTCTGGCCGAGCTAGTTCGCGAGCAGAACCAGGCAATCCTCGCGGCGATCACGCCGGACGCGACGAGGGCGCCGTGAGCGGCACCATCCACAGCTCAGGCCCTTTGCTCGTCGTGCGCGGCTTCCGCGATCCGCTGGAGCTGTGGATGGGCTTGCGCGACTACTACGCAGCGCGACGTCCGGTGAAGATCGGCACACCGCCACGGTCGGCGACGAAGTACCCGGAGACGACGGTCTTCGAGGTGGCGCAGGCTGCCGGTCATCTCGATCAAGAGTTCCGGCGCGAGCGCTATCGCGAGTTCGGGATCGCGAACGCGCTCAAGAAGTGGCGTGCCTGGTACGCCAGCTTCAAGGAGTTCGCGGCGACGGCGACGCCGTCGGCGACCTACCCTGCGAATGAGGAGTTCTGGCTGACGGTCGCCCGCCGCGTCGCGATCCGGATGTCGACGGCGGAGGTATTCGAAGTGACGGCGTCCGGCGTAGTCGGCGCGATGGGCGACCTGGCGGGCGATGCTGCCGGCAAGGTGAAGGACACCGCCGCGGAGGTCGGCGACTTCGCGTGGAACCACAAGCGCTGGCTGTGGCCCGTGCCGGGGACGCAGAGCCTGCTGAAGCTGGCGACAGGCGAGACGCCAGGCGTCTCGGACATCCCTGGCGTCGATCTCCTCGCCGGCCTGGGCGGCGGGCTGAAGCGCGCGGCGAACGCCGTCTTCGAGGAAATGTCGACGCCGTTGCTCGTGGGTGCAGCCGTCCTTGGCGGCGTGCTCATCCTCCCTCCCCTCCTCGGACGGCGCTGACGGAGGCCGCATGCGCGACTCGAGTTCCATCCTCTGGATCGCTGGCGCCGCTAGCGGCGTCTGGCTACTGAACCGGTACACGCGCCCTGGACGGCGCGCCGACGAAGCAGCGAGCGCGCCGAGCGCTCGCCCCGAGGAAGCGCCGACACGGCGAACGCCGCTACCGCCCGCTCCTGCACGCCCGAGTGCGGGTCGATGGGTCTATCCGGTGCCCGCGTGGTCGGGACGCCCGCCCGTGATCTCGAGCCCGTTCGGGATGCGCGGGGACGAGATGCACCTGGGCGTCGACATCATGTTCCGACGCCGCACGCCGTCGGACCTCGCCGAGCGCTTCCCGCGCTCGACGCCGAACGGCTCGAAGATGCACTTCATGCCGGACGCCATCCCGGCGCTGGCGATGTCCGACGGCGTCGTGCGCTTCGCGGGCAACACGCCGCGCGGCTGGACCGTGATCCTCGATCATCCGGCCGGCGTCACGAGCTACTGGACGCACCTCTCCGCGTTGCTGCTTCCCGAGGTGAAACGTGGAGCGTACGGACCAACCGTCGTCGCCGGCCAGCCCCTCGGCCTCATCGGTTACGACCCGAAGGACCCAGCGAGGCTCAAGCACCTTCACCTCGAACTCTGGCCAGGCGGCCGTCGCTCGCGTGCGTTCGACCCGGCGAGCTGGCTGACCGGTCTGCCTGTCCAGGTCGATCCGCTGGCGGCGATGCCAGCAACGCCACCCCAACCACGAGTTGCATAGGAGGACCCATGGACGAGCTCATCGACTCCATCCGCGTCGCCGTGGCGCCATCTGCCACCGCCGACCAGCGAGCCGCCGGCGTCGCCGCATGCCGCGCGCTACTCACGGCGCTTGGCGCCGAGGTCGGCAAGCCGTTCACGCCGACTTCGGTCGGCGTCACTCCGCCCGCTCGCCCGCTTGGCGGCCTCTCGGTCGACCAAGCGCTCGATCTCGCCATCGCGAAGCTGCGCTCGATGATCCCCGCGGAGTCCATGCCGACGACGCCCACCGCGTCGCTGGCGATCCCGTTCGTCGGGGTTCCGAAGGGAACGCCGTGATCACCGCGGCTCGCTTCCTCCGCGCCCTCACGCACGCCCGCGTGCGCGATCACCGGAACGGTGGCCTCACCTATCGTCCCGTCGGCGCGCCCGGCGAGCCCTATCCCGACTGGGTGCGTGCGCTGCGCGGCAAGTCGGGCGTCTACATCATCCGCGACAAGGAAACGAGTGAGACGCTTTACGTCGGCGAATCGCACGCCGGCAACCTGTACGAGACGATGACAAGGCACCTGCAGGTCTGGCGCCGCTGGAAAGGCTTCTGGCGCGGCCAGTTCGGCGAAGGCCACGACCCCGGCCTCACGTACCCGCGCGACTCCGTGGAAGTTGCGGTACGCCCGACGACGTCCCGCCGCGCGATTGATGAGGAAGCCCGGCTGATCCGGCGCCTCGCGCCACGCGACAACCTACGCGGGCAAAGCGAAGAGGCCCCCTTCTGAGTTACGATTCTCGTAAGGGATTGGGGAACACCCGTTGGGCCGTTCGCCCCTCTCAATCCTCATGGGGAGAGTAACGTGACCACGACGCCCTCAACAGCGCTCACGAGGCGTATTGGCCTGGCCGCCGCGCGAGAACACTGCCGGACACGGCAAGTCCTTGTCGCAGTGATGGCACTAGTCGCGATCGCTTGCCGTTCAAGTCGGCCACCACCGCCACCAGATGATGGCTGCTACCTCAACCAAGACCCGTCCGGCCTTCTATCTAAGAAGGGCCCGCTCGCGATGCTCACTCTGAGCCTTCATCACCGAGCCGCTCCGGCGGGTGAAGAAGCGCCCCCGCTTAACTGCACTGACATCGCCGTACTCGCGCAGGAAATTCATGATCGCATCGAAAGCACAGACAACCTGGTCATCGTCGTCACGAATATCCCCGACACGGGCGAAGTCTGTCAGCCCATGCTCTGCAATACAGTCGCCGACTGTCTTCGACAGAACTTGGGCCTTCAGTACAAGAAGACGTTCCTCTTAAGCACGGTCTTTAACCCTCAACACCCCCACAACAAGTCAGCCATTTTGACGACTGAAGATGGACACTGGCGCGTCGTCGACCAAGAACTCATGCCGTTTCCGTCCTGGACCACGCTTGGCGACGTCGATATGGACCTCTCTCCTCCCGTAGACGGAGCGTATCCACCAGACTGCCCCGACAGCGGCCCCAACGTCTTCCGCACCTTCGCACGCTACAGAATCGAGCGAAGGTCAGCTCCACATAGACGCTTGTCCATCTACCCAATATATCTATGCGTTCAAAACGGACGAGATGGAGTTTCACGCGCAAAGACGCTTCGCTACGCTCTGAATCTAGCCCAACGCGATACTTGGGCGACCATTGCGCCGTTCGTTGTTGGAGATTGGAATCTGGCTTCTCGATTCACGGAATTGGGGATTCCAGATTTACCTGAATGCCAGAATATTGAAACGTACGCAGATCTGGTCGATTGCTTTGGATCGACGGCGAAAGACGGAGCCAACGCGTATGCCGGCCGAGTCAATCAGTTTCGTTGGGCCGCAGAGTATCACATGGAGATCGGGCTCCAGCATGAGCTCCGAACCCGAACTAACTGGATCACGGACACCTGGGGCCCATCCATGGCTGGCGCATTCAAGGATCGAGCCCCCTCCTGTATCGGGGGCTTCTCTGCATTCCGAAAGCCCGGCGGACTCATCCACGTCGCCCAAATCTTCGACTACAAGAGACCGCTCCTTGTTCCAAGGTACATCGCGTTTGATCCTGTCCCGCCTGGGGAGGTGCCCGACACGTGGCTCCATTTTTCGACCGTAGCCCATGGAGCCTCCTACGTCGTGTACGGGATCGATCCGAACGCGATGCCACCGCCGTTGCTCGCAGCGAGCTTGTTCGGCAACAACGTTTCATTGCGTTCACCGTTGAAACTGGACCCTGTGGACATCCTTGCGGATTCACCTAGTGTGACTCATCAATGCGGAGCGGCCGTCGGGACGGGCCGTTGGAGGAGCTCGCCGTCGGACCCAGTCAACTGCCAGATTGCGGACGTCCCGTTCCAGCCGCCCCAGTGGACCGGATATCAGATCGGCATTTTTGGCTCGGCGAGTCCGCAAACGGACTTGCACAGTGACCGATCAGCGATGCCGGGA
>DDTA01000309.1 GCA_002344285.1 Myxococcales bacterium UBA2376 | reverse complement strand
CGACGCGCACCACGGTGCCCACGCCATAGCGCGGGTGGCGAACCGCCTGTCCCGGACGCCACCTCGCGTGCGTCTGCGTCTGCGTCTGCGTCTGCGTCTGCGTCTGCGTCTGCGCCTGCGTCCGGCCGTCGGCGCCGCGATCAGTAGCGTGGGCAGGCCACCGGCATCGGCCGCGGCGGGTTGCACTTCACGCCGGGGTCGCAGCCCGCGTCGCTGTCGGTCTCGCACGTCTCCGCCGCGGTCTCGACGATCGCGATGACGTGCGCCGGCGGGCACTCGATCTTCATCGGCGCCGGCGGATTGCACGGCGGGATCGGGTCACCCGGCTTCAGCTGGAGCTGCGTGCACGGATCCGGATCGATCGCCGCCCAGCAGTCCTTGCCGCCGCGCGACACGGTCCAGCGCCGCAGCGACGCGGCCACCTCCACCGCGGCGTCGATCGGCGCGGGCGGCGGCGGCTCGTACTCGTGGCTCGGGCACGTGACCGCCGTCGTGCCGTCCTCGAGGAAGCAGCTGGTGCCGTCGTTCGACACGACCTTGAACGGGCTCCCCGTCTCCTGGGGCGGACACGGCATCTGCATCGGCGGCGGCGGATTGCAGCGGTACCCCTCGGGGCAGCTCATCGGCACGTGCGCCAGACACGTGTCACCCGTCCGGTGGACGCTCCACGACCTCTGCGCCTTCGGCTCGGGTGGCGCGGTGTCGCCCTTCTTGCCGTCGGAGCACCCGCCCGCGGCCGCAACGACGACGACGAACGGAGCCGCGAACCGCGTGCGAGGAGGACGCGCCATCTCCCGACGGTATCACCGTCGGCTCGTCACATCCGCCGGACCACGCCCTTGCGCGTCGCGGTCACGGTCGTCTCCAGATCCGTGTATTCGATCGTCAGGAGGGCGCGGGTGCGAGCATCGGTGGCGGGGAAGCGGAGGTCGCGCAGCGCGGCACCGAGGCAGGTCTCGGCTTCGGTGTCGCCGACCATCTTGAAGATGAAGCTCCCGATCCGGCCGTCGCGCTCGATGTGAACGAGCGCGTGGACTGGGTCGCGATCGAGCTCCCTCCGCTCATCCCGCGATTGCATGCATCCATGGAGCGCCGAGCGCTGGCGCTCCACGGCTCCCGTGAGCCGGGCCTGGGAGATGCCCGCGTGCGAGGAGTCGTCGATGCGGCAACCTACCATCAGGCGATCGCCGAGGTCGCATTCCGTCCACGTCTCGATGGGGGGCATTTCCAGTCCGCACAGCGTGACGTGCCGTGCATGCTCCACGCGAAGCACCGTCGCGAGGTCCTCGTCCGGCGCCGTTGCCGGTGTCGTACCGCGCGCGACGAGGTGGACGCCCACGGCCGTGCTCGATGCCAGCAACGTGGCGGCCACGAGTGGCCACCACGGCGAACGGAGAGCCGTCCGGGTGGACGCGACCACGGTCAGGGCGCCTTCGTCGACGGGGTGTCGCTCGACCGCGTCCGGCGGTCCGTGATGCACTCCTCGAACGGCTGCCACCTGCCGTCGATGTCACCGCGGTACACCGGGGCCGCGCACGGCATCCTGGTCTCCTGGATGTCGTGGTGCTCGCGCACCCAGGCGTCGTGCTCCTCGAGCGCTCGCCTCGTCTCGAGGATGATGCGATCGATCTCGCGTCGCTCGGCGTCGGTGAGCACGCGAGGCTTGGCCTCCGCGTGCACCGCCGCGGGCGCAGCCGCGGGCACCACCATCACCGCGCGCGGCGGGCGCGTCATCACGGCGACCGCGCTCACGATCGTCAGCATCGCGGCCGACGCCAGCGCCATCATCGGCATCCAAAGCCCGGCGCCGCTCCGGGGCGCCTCGACCTCGCGCCGCAGCGCCTCTGCGGGACGCACCTCGCGTGGCGACTCGTCCGTCATGCCTTCGAGGATACCACCCACGCTCGTGCCACCCACGCTCGTGCCACCCACCGCGGTGTCAGCCACCGGCACGACGGTGTCAGCCACCCGCGGCACGACGGTGTCAGCCACCGGCACGCAGGGGCGACGGCCGACCCGACCACCGCGCTAGCCGCCGCCGGGAGGCGCCGCCGTACCCCGTTCACAAGCCCGCGAAACCTGGGTTCTTCGCGTCTGCAACCCCGCGGCACGCTTCCTGCTCTCTCTGGTCGGACCATGGGAATCGCGCTCTCGTCCAGACTCGGTCGCCTCCGCCAGCGGCTCACGTTCCTCGGCATCCTGCTCGGCCTGGGCGGCGCCGCCATCGGCTGCGCCACCGACGGCGCCGACGACGGCCGCGACATCGACGAGGAGTGGGGCATGGAAGGCCCGCTCGAGCCCGTGCCGGCCCCCGGCAAGGAGGACAGCGAGTTCCGCAAGGGCCTCCTCGTCAACACCAACACCACGCGCACGCAGGTCTGGACCGCGCGCAACGCCTGGGATGACACCGACACGACCGCGGCCCGCGCCGCCGGCCTCGCCTGGGGCGCCAACTCGGGCCTCACCTGGGATCAGAAGTACGCCGCCTGGCTCGACTCGATGGAGTTCGTGCCCGCCGCCGACGGCTACTCGCAGACCATCAAGCTCACCACGCCGTTCGGCCGCTCGTTCGACTCGCCGTCGCTCGAGTGCGCCGAGATGTCCATCTTCCTCCGCATCACCTTCGCCGCCTGGTACGAGCTGCCCTTCTTCATGGAGTCGATGGACTCCTCCGGCCGCCGCGTCTACTTCGGCCACAACGGCGTGCGCACCTCCGCCGGCCGCTACGCCAACTCGCCCGAGTTCGGCGTCGCCTACGTCGACCACTCGCGCAAGACGCCGGCCGAGTACACGGCGAGCTGGCCCAAGGACAACACGCTGCGCGGCAAGCGCCTCGCCGGCGGCGAGGACGTCCAGCCGGTCTTCGGCGGCGCGCCGTTCGGCACGTACCTCGACGAGATCCACCTCAACAAGCGCGTCGGCTACTTCACCGTGATGGCGCTCAACTACCTCGGCTCGATGAACCTCGCCGACAGCGCCAACACCTACAACCTCGTCCCCGAGGCGGTGCGCGCCGGTGACACCCTGGTCGAGCGCTGGCAGCGCAGCGGCATCGGCCACACCCTCGTGGTCAAGGAAGTGCTGCCCATCGGCGAGGGCAACCTCGACGTCGTCACCATCTCGGGCTCGATGCCGCGCCGCCAGGGCAAGCGCGAGAGCGGCGTCGCCTCCAAGGGGTACTTCACCAGCAACTACACCGGCGGCGTCGGCACCGCCAGCGACGGCTCCGAGTACGCCAAGCTCGGCGGCGGCCTCAAGCGCTGGCGCGTCACCAAGAACATCGGCGGCTACTGGACCAACACCTGGATGCGCGGCGACGAGGCCAACTGGATCAACTCGACCGACTACGCGCGCATCGCCGCCCGCCCGGCCCGCTTCCAGCAGCTCCTCGGCCAGGTCTCGCCCCAGCAGCAGCGGACGGAGCTCCTCGCCCAGATCGAGGACGCGCGCCGTCACCTGCGCAACTACCCGGCGTCGTGCTCGGCCCGCGAGCGCCGCGAAGGCGCGTTCGCCGAGCTGTACGCGCTCTCGCAGCGCACCTGGGGTACGAGCCAGGCCGAGATCGATCGCATGTACAGGAAGGACGAGGACTACGTGCTCGCCGAGCTCACGTACACCGCGAGCAAGACCTGCTGCTGGAACTCGTCGACCGCCGCCATGTACGAGATCATCATGGCCGAGGCCGCCGCCGAGATCGCCGCCGCCGAGGCCGCGGGCACGTGCGCCGCGCCGACGGTGTTCATGAACCAGGCGGACGGCTACGCCCGCTGGCAGGCGCGCGCGCAGGCGATGGGGCAGGGCGCGGCGTGGAAGGCGTGGAGCGAGGACGAGGCCTGCCCGCAGCGCGGCGTCGCGGCCGACACGATCGCGCCGGTCGACCAGACGCCCTTCTGCTCGCTCGAGAGCGGCGGCACGAGCGGCGGCTGCACCGATCGCTTCGAGCCCAACGACACGCGCGCCGCGGCCAAGGCCGTCGCCGCCGGCACCCACGGCGACGTGCGCATCTGCACCGGCGACCGCGACTGGTTCTCGAGCGCGACGGCGCGCACGGTCCGCATCACCTTCAGCCACGCCGCGGGTGATCTGGATCTCGCCGCCTACGACGCCGCCGGCAACCGGGTGGCGCAGTCGCAGGGCACCGGCGACAGCGAGCAGGTGACCGTCCCCGCGGGCGGCACGGTCGAGGTCTACGGCTACAACGGCGCGACCGGCGGATACACGCTCGTCGTTCAGTGACAGCGGCCCGCTCGTCGACGTAATAATCCCGGGCGATGGCCAAGAAGGGCAAGCGCACGGGCACGTCCAGGCCGACCGCGGCCGCACCAGCAGCGAGCGAGACCGCGTCCGCGAGCGCCTCGAGCGCGCCCCGCGTGACGCCCTCGCGCGATCCGCGCCGCTGGATCTACATCGGCGCCGACGTGGTCTTCACCCTCGGCTACCTCTGGGCGTTCTCGGAGCTGCTGCACAACCGCTTCGGCTGGGCGCGCGGCATCCTGTACATCCTGCCGGCGTGCACCGTCATCATGGCGCTCGGCACCGCCGTGCGTGGCAAGTGGGGCTGGCTCGCGACGGTGGTGGGCGGCACCGGCATGATCCTCTGGGCGATCGCCTTCATCATCGTCCTCCTGGTCACCGCCTCGTACCTCTCCGGCGTGTACGGCGCGTTCGGCAAGGCCGCCGCCTCCGGCGCGATCCTCTCGACCGCCTTCGTCGTGCAGTTCGCCGCCACGCTGCCCGCGCTGCAGATGAAGTGGGCGATGACCCGCGGCGGCCGCCGCGCCTTCGGCCTCGCGCCGCTGTGGAAGCCGGCCGCGACATGACCATGACCCGTCGTCGCGCGCTCGCGCTCGCCGCGGTGTGGACGCTGCCGTCGCTGGTGTTCCTCGCCATCGTGGCGAAGGTCTACGGCACGTGGCGCATCGACGTGCCGCCGCCGCTCGGCCCCGAGGCGCGCGCCGCGGTGATGGCAACGCTCCGCAGCGGCCTCGAGGGCAAGGCCGTCGTCGCGCCCGCGCATCGCGAGCTCGCGCGCCGTCTGCCGCACGAGGGCCCGCTCGCGGCCACGGTCTACCTCGAGGGCCGCATGCTCGCGCGCCTCGACGGCTACGGCGCGACCATCGCGGACGCCACCCGCACCGCCGCCGAGCTCATGGGTCACCACCCGGCGATCGCCCAGCTCGACGCCGCCCAGCGCGCCGCCGCCGAGCTCAAGGTCGACGTCGTCGTGGCCCGCGGACCGATCGAGCGCGATCACCCCGTGCTCCAGCTCGTCGCGCTGCACCCCGGCGTCGAGGGCCTCGGCGTCACGCTCGCCGACGACCCGACCGTCCGCTCGATGCTCATGCCCGACGAGATGTTCCTCATGGGCCTCCTCGCCAAGAAGCCGCTCACCACGCTCATGCCCGAGATCGGCATGGGCGTCGAGTTCGCCAAGGCCGACCAGATCCTCGCCACCCGCGTCGCCATCAAGTGGAGCGACTGGGACAAGCGCCCGCGCCGCTACTACCGCTTCCGCACCGACGCCTTCGTCGAGGCGCCCGATCGCACGCGGCCGCCGCTCACCCTCTACCGCGGCCTCCCCGACGGGCCGCCGGTCACGCCCGAGACCTTGCGCGCCGCCGCCCTCGACGGCGCCCGCTACCTCGTCGAGCACCTCGGTCCCAACGGTCGCTACATCTACGAGCGCAACCTGACGAGCGGGCAGGGCACCGACCCGCTGCGCCCCGGCCCGTACAGCATCCCGCGCCACTGCGGCACCACGTACTTCCTCGCCGAGGTCTACCGCTTCACCAAGGAGGAGTGGTTGCGCGAGCCGATCGAGCGCGCGTTCGCCCACATGAACGACCTCGTCCTCGCCGGCGGCTGCACGCGCACGTTGCCCGACGGCACCGAGCTCGCCTGCGTGATCGACAAGGGCGGCACCGTCGCCAACCTCGGCTCGACCGCGCTCGGCGTGGTCGCGCTCGCCGAGTACCAGCGCGCGACCGGCGACACGCGCTACCTGCCGCTCGCGACCAAGCTCACCAACTGGATGCTGTGGATGCAGCGGCCCGATGGCTCCTTCCGCCATCGCTACAACGTCAAGACCCAGGTCGCCGACGACGTGACCATGGATCTCTACTTCTCCGGCGAGGCGGCGCTCGCGCTCGCGCGCATGTACGAGGTCACCAGGGACGAGCGCTACGCCAAGTCGAGCGAGGCGGCGCTCGACTGGCTCGTCGGCTGGTACGACTTCTTCGTCGGCGGCTTCCTCTACGGCGAGGAGCACTGGACCTGCATCAGCGCCGAGGCGCTGGCGCCGTACAAGAAGAAGTGGAAGTGGCTCGACTTCTGTAACGGCCTGGCCCGCTTCTGGGGCGAGAGCCAGCCGCACCCCGGCGAGCGCCCCGATCAGTGGGACCTCGTCGGCTCCCACATCATGACGCCGTTCGTGATGCCGCAGAACACGCCCGCCGGCTCGCACACCGAGGCGCGCATCTCGACGTACCTCCTCGGCAAGTACCACGGCCAGCCGAGCCGGGCCCTGCGCCGCGAGATCCTCGAGACGCTCCATTACCTCCTGCGCCAGCAGATCCGCCCCGAGAACGACTACGCCGTCGTCGCCCGGGCCAAGGGGCTGGGCGCCGTCCCCGCCAATCCCGTCGACCGCAGCGTCCGCATCGACTACGTGCAGCACGTCTGCTCGGCGATGATCCGCGCCGTCGAGCTGGCCGAGGAAGAGGCCAAGGCCTCCGCCCGCTGAGGGCCGCCAGGTCCGAAGCATTCGGTGGCGTGCTACGCTAGGCGCCAGTGTCGGAGGACAAGAAGACCCAGCTCGGCACCATGCCCAGCATGGCGCCGCGGACCGGGACGGGCGGTCACGCCGTCGGCCCGGCGGGCACTCCGGCACCGGCGCCGGTCACCACGGCCTCGCCGACGTGGACCGACTCGTCGCCGTCCGGGCAACCGTCGGCGGCGATGCCCGCGGCGGTGCCGCCGTCGTACACGCCGCCGCAGGATCCGCTCATCGGCCAGGTGATGGCGGGGCGCTACCTCGTCCAGAAGAAGCTCGGCGAGGGCGGCATGGGCGCCGTCTACCTCGCGCAGCACACCGTGCTCGAGAAGGCGGTCGCGCTCAAGGTCCTGCACGGCGAGTTCGCGCGCAAGCCGGACCTCGTCGAGCGCTTCATGCAGGAGGCGAAGGCCGCCTCGCGCATCCGCCACGAGAACGTCATCGACATCTCGGATTTCGGCACCGCCGGCGAGGGGCTCGTCTTCTTCGCCATGGAGCTGCTCAACGGCCACGACCTGCACGAGGAGGTCGCGCGCGCGCGGCTGGCCAAGACGCGGCTGCCCTGGGAGCGCAGCCGGCGGATCTTCCTGCAGGTGTGCGCGGCGCTGTCGGCGGCGCACGCCCAGGGCATCGTCCACCGCGACCTCAAGCCGGAGAACATCTACCTCGTCGAGTGGCTGGGTCACAAGGACTTCGTCAAGCTGCTCGACTTCGGCATCGCCAAGCTCACCGAGGTGAGCGAGGGCGATCGCAAGCTCACGCGCACCGGCATGCTGTTCGGCACGCCCGAGTACATGTCGCCCGAGCAGGCGCGCGGCGAGAACGTCGATCACCGCGTCGACATCTACGCGATGGGCTGCATCCTCTACCAGCTCTGCACCGGCCGCGTGCCCTTCGAGGCCGAGAACTTCATGGGCATCCTGAGCCTGCACCTGACCGAGCCGCCGTCGCCCATCGGCGCGCCGCTCCTCACGGGCATCGGCGCGCCGCCCGAGCTCGAGGGCATCATCATGAAGGCGCTGGCCAAGAGCCGGCACGAGCGGTGGCAGACCGTCGACGAGATGGCCAACGCGATCCGCGCGCTGCACGGCGAGGCGGCGCAGCCGGTCGGCGAGGTGCGCGTGCCGCGCGTCGAGTCGCGCCCGCCCGGAGCGGGCGCCGCGACGGGCCCGGGGCCGGGCACCCGCAACAAGACCGAGTGGAAGGGCAACCTGCAGGTGCCCGTCGTCGACGACCTGCCGTTGCCGCCGCGCGCGAAGCCGGTGTGGCCGTGGCTCGTCGGCGCGGCGCTCGTGGTCGGCGGCGGCGTCGCGGTCGCGGTGGTCGCGCTCGGCGGCGGGAAGCAGGCGACGGAGACGGCGGCGCCCGCGGCGCTCGTGGACGCGGCGATCGCCGGCGAGACGGCGGCCTTGCCCGCGCAGGTCACGATCAAGCTCGACAGCGTGCCCCAGGGCGCCGAGATCACCGACATGACGACCAAGGAGGTCGTCGGCAAGACGCCGTTCGACGTGGTACTGCCCGGCTCGCGCGACCCGCGCCGCTTCCGCTTCGAGCTCGCCGGTCACGGCGGCAAGATGATCGAGCTCGTCCCGGACGAGGACGTCGCGTACACGGCGGAGCTGGTGAAGATCGCATCGGGCGGCGCGGCGCCGGCGGCGGTGGTCGAGGTCGTGCCGCAGAAGGCGCGGCCTGGTCGGCCGGCGACCGGCCCCGGTCCAGGCGCGGCGTCGGCGTCGGCGTCGGGCGCGCAGACGGCGTCGGGCGTCGACGGGCCGGTGACGATGCCGGGCGGCGACGAGCCCGGGGCGGGCACGGCGAGCGGCAAGCCCGGCGGGAAGCCGGGCGGCAAGCCGGGCGGCAAGCCGGGCGCAGGTTCGGCGAGCGGCTCGTCGGGCGCCGGCTCGGGCACCGGCACGGGCACGGGGAGCGGCGACGAGCCCGTCATCAAGATCAAGGACCCGTTCGCCATCAAGGATCCGTTCGCGGGCGGCGGCGGTGGCGGCGAAGGCAGCGGCAGCGGATCATCGGCGCCATGAGCGAGCTCCGCACCGCGACCGAGGCGGCGACCTCCGCGCCGTCCGCATGGACCACGGGCACGGCGCGCGTCGCCGCCGGTGTCGACGTGACGTACGACGTGATGGGGCAGGGCGCGCCGCTCCTCCTCATCATGGGCATCGGCGCGCAGCGCATCTTCTGGGACGATCGGTTCTGCGCGCAGCTCGCGGGCAAGGGCTTCCGGGTCATCCGCTTCGACCACCGCGACATCGGCGAGTCGTCGCGCCTCAACCACCTGCCGGTCCCCGATCTGCGCCGGACGATGCTGCGCCGCCTGGCCGGCCTGCACGTCGACGCGCCCTACACGCTCTCCGACATGGCGCGCGACGCCATGGCCCTCTGCTCGCACCTCGGCGTCGAGCGCGCGCACGTCGTCGGCTGCTCGATGGGCGGCATGGTCGCGCAGCACGTCGCGATCGAGCACCCGTCGCGCCTCCTCTCGTTGACGTCGATCATGTCGGCGCCGGGCTCGCGCCGCTTCCTGGTCGCCACGCGGCCGCGCGCGCTCAAGACGCTCTTCTCGCCGCCGCCGCGCACCGCCGACGCCGCCGGCGACCACGCCGTCCGGGTGTTCACCGAGCTCGGCGGCTCGCGGTACGCGCCCGACGCCGACGCGCTGCGCCGCCTCGGCCGCCTCGCCTTCGAGCGCGGGTCCAACCCCAAGGGCTTCCTCCGCCACTTCGCCGCGATCTGCGCGTCCGGAAGCCGGACCAAAGCGCTGGCCCGTGTCGCCGCACCCACGCTGGTCTTCCACGGTGCCGAGGACCCCCTCATCCCGGCCTCCGCCGGGCGCGCCACCGCGCGCGCCATCCCGGGGGCGCGCCTCCATGTCGTCCCCGGCATGGGCCACCATCTCCCGCCCGGCGTCTGGCACGAACTGGCAACCGCGATCGCCGAGAACGCCGCCCGCGCGCGCGCGTGACCGGTATCATCGGGGTGTGATCGAGCTGCACGTCCGGCCCGGCCCCGCGCTCTCGCGGGCCGACTTCCTGGCGACGCACCCGGCGTTCTCGATCGCGCTCGACGGCTACGTGCACGGCGAGCCGTTCCTCGTCGTGCGCGAGGACGGTCCGTTCCGCAACTTCAACCATCACGAGGCCGTCGACCGGAGCTGCACGATCGCGACGTGCGAGCAGTCGCGGCGCGCCGTGCTGCTCGGGCTCTACGATCTCTTCCGCAGCGGCGGCAAGCGGCGCGCGCTCCTGTGGGTCAACGACTGCGATCAGGACGTCTGCCTGTCGACGTGGATCCTGCTCAACCCGGATCGCGCCGCCGAGCCGCTGGTCCGCAAGCTGACACAGATCGAGGATCTCCTCGACTCGTCGTCGGGCACGTTCCCGCTGCCGCACGAGCGCGACCTGATGGGCGAGGTCCGCTGGGTGTTCGACCCGTACGCGCGCGCCCGCCCACGCCTCACCGGCATGTCGGCGGCCGACATGCGCCAGGTCATCGGCGACGTCCACCTGCGCATCGATCAGTTCGTGATCGGGCGCGCCCAGCAGGTGCCGCTCGACGGCAACTACGTCCGCCTCGGCGGCGACGACTGGTGGCTGGTCGAGGTCGATCGCTTGCAGGCGCGCGAGCGCATGATCGCGGCGGGCTGCCGGGCCGCCGTCGAGCTCAGCGCGCGCACGGGCGATCGCTACGTCTACTCGCTGTGGCGCCGCTCGGAGTACATCACGTGGTTCCCGGTGCGCGAGATCCTCGACGCGCTCAACGCGGCCGAGGGAATCTCGGAGGACGAGCCTCACCGCTGGGGCGGCGCCGACAATGTCGGTGGCTCGCCGCGCGGTGTCGGCTCCCGTCTCACACCGGTGGACGTGGAGCGTGTCGTGGATCGCGTGGTCGAGCAGGCCCTCGCCCGAGCGGGTAACATCGAGCGCGGGAGGACCTGATGAAGCTCGCCATCGCCTTGCTCTCGCTGACGTTCGCCTCGGCCTGTGTCGTTCGTACGACCCCCGCCCATCGCCATGGCCATCACGGCCATCCCAAGAGCCACCGCCACGACCACTGTCACGACCGCGGCGGCAAGCACCACAAGCGCGTCTGCCACTCGCACCCGCACGGCCCCGGCCACCACTGAGCGCGGACGGGCACGGCCGCGGATCTCAGCCGCCCGGCACCGCGTCGAAGGCCAAGCGGCCGTGCTTGCGCCAGCCCCGCGTGAGCAACCACGTGCGCGGCGCAGCGGTTGGCCGCTCCTTCTTCCTAGCGCCTGGTCGAGCGTCAGCTGCACCGCCGACCCCTTCTTCAGCACCTGGTTCGTCATCTTGATTTCCGGCACTGTTCTTGCCGGACGCCTTGACAGTCGGGTCAGGCAAGGACGCGAGCGCGCGAGAGCTAGGCGAGGAGATCGTCGTCGGTGCGCTGCGCGCGCTGCGTGGCGAGGCGCGTGATGATCTCGTGCGGCGCTTCCTCGCCCGTCATCGCGGCATGCTCCTCTGGGGGCCGGAGGGATGGCTCACAGCGCGAACGCGTAGGCGACGCCGAGGCCGACGAACAGCCCGATCGGCGACTTGTAGCCGCCGTCGCCGCTGGTCTGTCCGCCGAAGTCGGTGCCGAGCCGGAGGCGGGGGCCGGCCTCGAGCACGAAGGAGAGCGGACGGCGACTGCCGAGCTCGAGCGATAGCGGGACGCCGACGAAGCCCTTCACGCGGGTCGTGGTGTCGACCGTGGCGATGCGCGAGACCCACGCGGCCCCGAGCTCGATCCCGACGCCGAGGCACGTGGAGCCGCGGCAGCGGAGCGCGCGCGCGAGGGCCGCGCCGGTGACGATCCGCGTCCGGAACTCCGCCTCGGAGAGGACATCGTTCATCACGCCGTAGGCGCCGCGCGCGCCGACGGAGACTTCCCAGGGGCGGAGGCCGACGCGCACGAGCGCGCTCGCCCAGCCGCCCCAGGTGCCGTCGTCGGCGCCGTTGTACGGCTGGTAGCTGGCGTGCGGACCGACGGCGAGCTCGACGGCGCGCGGGCGTTCGCCGGCGACTTCCTCGGCCGCGCTCACGCCCGGCCACGACGCGATCGCGGCGACGAGCGCGACGAAGGCGAGGTGCGGGCGCGCGGCGCTCACAGGTGGATCGCGTGGCCGAGCGCGTCCTCGCTGGCTTCCTTGATCGCCTCGGCGAAGGTGGGGTGCGCGTGGACGGTGTAGACGAGGGAGTCGACGTTCACCTCGGTCGACTTGGCCAGCGTGAGCTCGGCGATGAGGTCGGTGACGGCGGGCCCGATCATGTGCGCGCCGACGAGGGCGCCGTTCTCGGCGTTCCAGATCGTCTTGACGAAGCCCGGGTACTCGCTCGCCGCCATGGTCTTGCCCAGCGGGCGGAAGGGGAAGCGGCCCACCTTGATCGGGATGCCGGCCGCCTTGGCCTTCTCCTCGGTCAGGCCCACCGACGCGATCTCGGGGTGGCAGTAGGTGCAGGCCGGGATCGCGGTGTAGTCGACCGGCCGGGTCTCGTGGCCGGCGATCTGCTCGGCGACGTACACGCCCTCGGCCGACGCGGTGTGCGCGAGGCCGCGGCCGATCACGTCGCCGATCGCCCACAGGCCGTCGCCGCATGACAGCCGGTCGTCGACCTTGATGAAGCCGCGGTCGAGCGCGACCTTGTGGGCGTCGAGGCCGAGACCCTCGGTGTTGGGCGCGATGCCGACGGCGCACAGGAGCACGTCGGCCTCGAGGGTCTTGGCCTCGCCGCCGCTCGCCGGCTCGATCGTGACCGTCGCGCGATCGCCGGCGTTCTTCGCCGACGTCACCTTGTGGCCGAGGAAGAGCTTCATGCCCTTGCGCTCGAACGCCTTCTTCAGCTCGGTGGAGACCTCGGCGTCCTCGTTGGGCACGAGGCGCGGCAGGTACTCGACGATCGTGACCTCGGTGCCCAGCGCCCGGTAGAACGACGCGAACTCGACGCCGATCGCGCCGGCGCCGATCACGATCAGCGACTTCGGCTGCGCCGGCAAGGTCATCGCCTTGCGGTACTCGATGATGCGCTCGCCGTCGAGCGTCATGCCGGGCAGGGCGCGTGCCCGCGCGCCGGTCGCGAGGATGACGTGCTTGGTCTTCAGCACGCGCGTGCCGCCGCCGTTCTGCTCGACCTCGACCTGGTGCGGCTGCCACTGGCCCGTGCGCGGCAGCAGCTTGGCGGTGCCGGCGACGTGCTCGATCTTGTTCTTCTTGAGGAGGAAGGCGACGCCCTTGGAGATCTTGGCCGAGACGTCACGGCTACGCTGGATCACCGCCGGGAAGTCGGCGCGCGGGTTGTCGACGGCGAGGCCGAACTCCTTGGCGCGGTGGAACAGCTCGAAGACCTCGGCGGTCTTGAGCAGCGCCTTGGTCGGGATGCAGCCCCAGTTGAGGCAGATGCCGCCGAGCTCGGCCTTCTCCACGCACGCGACCCGGAGCCCGAGCTGCGCGGCGCGGATCGCGGCCACGTAGCCGCCGGGGCCCGAGCCGATCACCACCACGTCGAGGACGTCTTCGTTGCTCATGATGACCTTCGATGTCGACTAGAGCGCCAGCGATTCCGGCTTCTCGAGCTGCTCGACGAGCACGGCGAGGAACTTGGCGCCCAGCGCGCCGTCGATGACGCGGTGGTCGCAGGACATGGTGACGGTCATGCGCTTGCCGACCACGACCTGGCCGTCCTTCACCACCGGCTCCTCGACGATGCCGCCGACCGCGAGGATCCCGCCTTCGGGCGGGTTGATCACCGCGGTGAAGCGCTCGATCTGGAACATGCCGAGGTTCGACACGGTGAACGTCGAGCCCGTGATCTCGTGGGCCTTGAGCTTGCGGTCCTTGGCGCGCTTCGCTAGGTCCTGGATCTCGGCGGCGATGACGCCGATGCCCTTGAGATCGGCGTCGAACACGACCGGCGTGACCAGCCCGTCGTCGATCGCCACCGCGACGCCGACGTGCACGCGCCGGAACTTCCGGATCGCGTCGCCGTTCCAGCTCGCGTTGCAGTCGGGGACGCGGCGCAGCGCGAGCGCGACCGCCTTCACGATGAGGTCGTTGACGCTCACCTTGCCGCGGTCGCCGAGCAGCGCGTTGAGCCGGCCGCGGAACGCCAGCAGCGGCTCCACGTCGAACTTCCGCATCAGGTAGAAGTGCGGGACGTCGCGCTTGGCCTCGGTGAGCCGGCTGGCGATGCGCTTGCGCATGTTGCTGGCGGGGACGTCGACGAAGTCGCCTTCCTGGTCGCGCAACGCGGGGACGCTCGGGGCCTTCACCATCGCGGTCCCCCCCGTGCCCGAGCCCGTGCCCGTGCCCGATCCGGCCTCGGCTTCCTCGGCGCCCTCCTCGAAGGCTCCCTCGGCTTCCACCTCCGCACCGCCGCCCTCCGCGACCGCCTTGACGTCACGCTCGACGATGCGCCCCCCTGGCCCGCTCCCCGACACGGTGCGCAGATCGATCCCCAGCTCGATCGCCAGGCTCTTCGCCAGGGGCGACGCGAGCAGCTTGCCGTTGCCGCCGCCCGCCGGCTTGGCCGGCGCCTTGGCCTTTGCCTCGGGCTTCGGCGCGGGCGTCTTCTGCGCGGGCGTCTTCTTCTCCGCGGCGGGAGCCTCGGCGGGCGCTCGCTCGCGCGTCGGGGCCGCGTCCTTCGGCGCGGCCTTGGGCCCCGGATCGGGCACGGGCACGGGCACGGGTTCGGGCTCGGGGGCCGCGCCTCCGGTCGAAGCTGCTGCCGCGGCCTCCTCGACCAGCGCGGCCACGTCCTCCCCGGCGTTGCCGAGGATCGCGACCGGCGCGCCGAGCTTGACCGTGTCGCCCTCCTTGACCAGCAGCTTCAACAGGACGCCGTCGTCCTCGATGTTGAAGTCCATGTTGGCCTTGTCGGTCTCGACCTCGGCGACGAGGTCACCGGGCGAGACCTTGTCGCCTTCCTTCTTCACCCACCGCACGAGCACGCCCTCTTCCATGGTGGGAGACAGCTTCGGTAGTCCGATGATCTGCGCCATGTCCGTGGTTCCCTTCGATCCCTGGTCCAGCGTGGTCCGGCTCTAGTCCAGATAGAGCGCCCGCCGCACCGCCGCGACGACGTCCTTCACCTGCGGTTGCACCTCGTCCTCGAGGTTCTTGGCGTACGGCATCGGCACGTCGTCCGAGCACACTCGCTCGATCGGCGCGTCGAGGTAGTCGAGGCAGTCGCGCTGCACGCGGTACGCGATCTCGGCGCCGAAGCCGGCGACCGGCCAGCCGACCTCGACGATCACGCACCGTCCGGTCTTCTTCACGCTCTCGGTGATCACCCCGTGGTCGAGCGGGCGCAGCGTGCGCGGGTCGACGACCTCGCACTCGATGTCCTCCTTGGCCAGCACCTTGGCCGCGTCGAGGCACGTGTGCACCATGCGCGACCAGGCGACCAGGGTGACGTGCGTGCCCTCGCGCTTCACGTCGCCGACCCCGAGCGGGATCGTGTACTCCTCCTCGGGCACCTCCCCGGTCATGCCGTAGAGGGTCTCGCCCTCCATGAACACGACCGGGTTGTCGTCGCGGATCGACGTCTTGAGCAGCCCCTTGGCGTCGTACGCCGTCGACGGCATCACGACCTTGAGGCCGGGCACGTGGGCGTAGAACGACTCGAGCGCCTGGGAGTGCTGCGAGCCGACCTGCACCGCGGGCCCGCTCGGGCCGCGGAACACCATGGGGATGTTGTACTGGCCGCCGCTCATCTGGAAGATCTTGGCGGCGTTGTTGATGATCTGGTCGATCGCGACCAGCGAGAAGTTGAAGGTCATGAACTCGATGATCGGGCGCAGCCCGACCATCGCCGCGCCGACGCCGACCCCCGCGAAGCCCATCTCCGCGATCGGCGCGTCGACGACGCGGCGCTCGCTGAAGCGCTGGAGCAGGCCCTGGGTGACCTTGTAGGCGCCGTTGTAGTGCCCGACCTCCTCGCCCATGATGAAGACGTTGGGATCGCGCTCCATCTCCTCGCGCATCGCCTGGTTGAGCGCCTCGCGCATGCTGATGACGGGCACGGCTACACCTTCTCCACGTACGAGTGATAGTCGTCGGCGGGCGGGCTCTCCTCGGCGAACCGCACCGCGTCCTCGATCTCGGCCTTGACGTCGTCCTCGAGCGCGGCGAGCTTGTCCTCGGCCATGCCCAGCTCGGTGAGCCGCGCCCGCGAACGAGTGAGCGGGTCGCGCCGCCGCCACTCCTCGACCTCGTCCTTGGTCCGGTAGAGGCCGGGGTCGCTCATCGAGTGCCCGCGGAAGCGGTACGTGATGACCTCGACGAGCGAGGGCTCGCTGGTCTCGCGGGCGCGCTCGACCGCCTCGGCGATGCGGCGCTTCACCTTGATGACGTCGTCGCCGTCGAAGCGGTCGCGCGGCATGCCGTGGGCCAGCGCGCGCATCGACACGTCCTCGACCGCGAGCGAGCGATAGAGCGGGGTGCCCATCGAGTACTGGTTGTTCTCGCAGATGAGCACCACGGGCAGCTTCCACAGGGCCGCGAGCGACAGCCCCTCGGCGAAGCCACCGATCGTCGACGCGCCCTCGCCGAAGAAGCACAGGGTCACGCGCCCGTCGCCGCGGTACTTCGACGCGAACGCGGCGCCCGCCGCGATCGGCACGTGGCCACCGACGATGCCGTAGCCGCCGAGGAAGTTGGTGGCGCGGTCGAACAGGTGCATCGACCCGCCCAGCCCCTTCACCAGGCCGGTCTTCTTGCCGTAGAGCTCGGCCATGATCGGCCGCGCCGCCACGCCCTTGGCGTAGGCGTGCCCGTGCTCGCGGTAGGTCGCGACGACGTAGTCCTCGGGCTTGAGCGCCGCGATCGCGCCGGTGCAGACCGCCTCCTGGCCGATGATCAGGTGCAGGAAGCCGCCGATCTTGCCCTGCGAGTACGCCTTGGCCGACGCCTCCTCGAGCCGGCGGATCGCGAGCATCTGCCGGTAGAGCGGGGCGAGCTCCTCGACCGTGGTTGCAGGGGTCTCGTCGTCGGTCTCGACCCGCGCCCGATCGGGTGTCTTCATGAGAGCCGTGTCCGGTGTCGCCATGAGACCGGCACGATAGCCACGCCGGCGGGCGCCCGCCACTGTGGCTGCGCCGATTTCATGTTGCATTTCGCAACCTACGGTCGGAGGTCGAGGCGCAGGACGCCGCTCGCGCCGATCGCCGAGCCTCGCGCGCTGTCGAGGAACGCGCCGCTCGGACCGTACGCCGTGATCGTCACGTCGGTGTAGCCGACGGGGAGCTTGTCGAAGAAGAACGAGCCCGGTGCGCACGGCACCGGGCGCACCGCGTGCTGGCCGCCCGACGTGGGATCCGAGATGCCGAGCTCGAGCTCGCCGACACCGTCGCAGGTCCCCGCCTGATCGGTGGTCACGCCGTTCACGGTCCACTCGATGCGCAGCGCGTAGACGCTCGCCCCGCTCGCGCACTCGCCGACGCGCGTGCACACGAGGTCGCCGCAGTCGCGATCGATGCGGCAGCTCTCGTCGGCGGCCGAGGTGAAGCAGGCCGCGACGGAGAGCGCGCTACCGACGACGATCGCGGTGAGCCCGGCACGCACGCGGTGATCGTAGCGCGCCCGCGGCCGTCAGGGGACGACATAAATCGGGCTGGTGTAGATCCACGGGTGCTCCATCTCCGCGTGGGCCGGACCGAGCTGGCGCAGGTAGGGGCCCCAGTGGCGCGGGCGGATGCTGACCTCCACGCGGTAGGCACCCGCGGTGTCGAGCGGCGCCGAGAGGGTCGGACCGGCGCCGGAGGCCACGACGCTCGCGCCCGACGCGGTCACCCGGATGATCCGGGCCGCGGTCTCGGGCGCCGGCAGCTCGGCGGGCAGCTCGTGGATCGTGGGCAGCGCGACCTCGAGGATCGCGCCCGCGCTCACGGCGACCTCGCCGCCGAGCTCGGTGATGCCGCTCGCCGCGACCGCGCGCGCGTCGAACCCGACCGGCGTGCCCATGACCTCGAAGACGACGAACATGCGACCGCCGCGCAGCGCCGCCTCGATCTGCGTGATGTCGGTGCGGTCGGCGACCAGCGCGACGTTCGAGAACCAGCGCAGCATCCGACGATACGAGTCGCCGCGCTCGCCGTCCTTGAGGGTGATGGGCAAGGCGTTCTGGTGTGCGTCGGTGCCGCCCGAGCCGGCGACCTTGTGCCCGAGCGCGAGGAGCTCGTCCCAGCGCGCGAGCGCCGGCGCGTTGGGCAGGAGGAACGACAGGATGGCGAGGTCGGGCTCGGGGCCGCCCGGGTTGGTGTCGGCGAACTCGACGACCGCCTGGATCGCGCCCGACGCCGGCAGGCCGAGGTCCTCGGCCCGGATGTCGGGATCGATGTTGGCGTGGAGCTGGTAGACCTCGATCCCGTCGGGCGCGAGCGTGGCCAGCTCCGCCGTCGTCCGCCCCTCGGTGTGCGGGATCCAGATCGTGGCGCCGGCGTCGCGCATCGCGGCGACCGCCGCCGCGTCGTTGCCGTTGTAGAGCGCGCGCCGCTCCTCGACGGTGCCGGTGATGTGGCGGTCGAGCATGATCGGCATGATCGGGTTCTCGCCGCCGACGGTGACGAGCGGTCCCGGGCCGTCCGGGCACATCATCCGGTTGGCGATGGGCGTGCCGCCGGCGCCGTTCACGAGCGTGTCGCCGCCGCGGCGCACGAAGAGATCCTCGAAGCTCTCGCCGGCCATCGAGTCGTCGTGATCGGTGAGGGCCGCGTAGTCCTGGCGCGTGTCGCACAGGGCGGCGCGCAGGTCGGCGAGGCAGTCCTCGTCGACGGTGCCGCCCGGGCGCGGATCGCCGTCGCACGCGTCGTGCGAGTAGGGCGAGTGCAGGTGGATGATGCCGCGCGCCGCCTCGAGCCCGCGCGCCGTGCCCATGACGCTCGACGGGGGCAGGTCGCGGCGCCACGCCGGCAGGGAGGCGTCGGGCGTGCCGCCGTCGCCGTCGTCGCCGCCGCACGCGGCGAGGGGCAGGGTGACGCTCAAGATCCAGCCGGTGAGCCTCATCCGCCGCAGGCTATCCGGCTTCCGCCCGCGGTGGGGCCGAATCGGCGAACGTCGAGTGACATGGCGGCGACGGGCGCGGGTGTCAGCGCCGGTCGCGGGCGGCCAGGCGCGCGTAGACCGCGAACGTCACCGCCAGGGCGACGCACACCGCCGAGACGGCGCCCCACATCCACAGGTGGTGGTGGCCGATCGCGTCGAACAGCGCGCCGCCGAGGAGCGGTCCGATCGCCACGCCCAGCATCTGGACGAAGCCGACGAGACCGAACGACTTGCCGAGCCGCGCGGCGTCGCCGCTCTCGGCCGCGGCCGCCTGGTGCGCGGGCGCGAAGAGCACCTCGCCCAGCGTGATCACGGCGATCGCGAGCGCGCCGCCGGCGAAGCCATCCGCGGCGCCGATGAGCCCGAAGCCGAACGCGAACACGAGCGACGATCCGATCAGGGCGGCGGAGGTACCGACGCGGCGGATCGCGCCGAGCGCGGGCCACTGCATGAGGAGGACCAGGACGCCGTTGATCGTGTAGAGGAGCCCGACCTCGTCCTTCTCCAGGCCGAGCCCCTTGGTCATGTAGATCGCGAACACCGAGAACAGCTGGGTGTGGGCGAGCGCGAAGAGGAACGAGCCGAGGAGCAGCGCGACCATCGGCGGCTGGCGCAGCGCCTCGGCGAAGGCGTCGCGCAGCCGCGCGCGCTCGAGGTGGCGGCCGGCGCCGTGCTCGCGCGGATCGGCGAGGCCGCGGCACGTCCACGCCGCGGCGAGGAGCCCGGCGGAGGCGAAGAAGAAGACCGCGCCGTAGGGGATGACGACGGCGAGGAGGCCGCCGGCGGCGGGCCCGACCGCCCAGCCGAGGTTGATGCCCATGCGCTGCAGGCCGAACGCGGCGACGCGCTGCTCGGGCTGCGCGATGTCGGCGACGAGGGCGTAGGCGGCGGGCTCGAAGCACCCGCGCAGGGAGGCGCTGGCCACGAAGTTGAGCGCGAGCGACCACAGGGGGGCGTCGAGGAGGATCTGGACGCCGAGCACGGCGATCGCGAGCGCGCGCAGGACGAGCGACCCCACCATGATCGGCCGCCGCCCGATGCGATCGGAGAGCTCGCCCGCCCAGGCGTTGGTCATCGACTGGGTGAGGTTGGCGCCGAGCGCGATGGCGCCGAACAGCGCCGCGGAGTACCCACGCTCGTCGACGACGTAGACGCCGAGGAACGCCATGACCAGCGACAGGCCGACGGTGTTGACCGCGCGCGCCCAGGCCAGGGTCCAGATCCGGCGATCGAGCTCGGCCCAGGCGGTGAATCGCGGAATGACCGACATCTACGACGAGCGCGCGATGACTCGCGCCCGTCTTTCGTAGCACGCGCCCGTGAGGTAGGGTGGCGCCGCATGCGGACGCGCATTCACCGTGAGTACCGGTTCGAGGCGGCGCACTTCCTGCCCCGGGTGCCGGAGGGACACAAGTGCGCGCGCATGCACGGGCACAGCTACCTGGTGAGGGTGGTGATCGAGGGCGAGATCGATCCGGCGATGGGCTGGGTGATGGACTTCGCCGACGTCGACCAGCACGTCCTGCCGCACGTGAACGGGCTCGATCATCGCGTGCTCAACGAGCTCGAGGGCCTGGGCAATCCGACCAGCGAGCTGCTCGCGGTCTGGCTCTGGGACCGGATCAAGCCGACCTTGGCGCTGCTCGTCGAGCTGCACGTCGCGGAGACGCCGTCGTCGTCCTGCGTGTACCGGGGGCCGGAGCCGGCGGCGTGACCGTCGCGAGGGTCGTCACCCTCAACCTCTGGGGCACCGAGCCGCCGCTCGATCGCCGCCTCGCCCTGGCGACGCGGCAGCTCGTGGCGCTGGCGCCCGACGTCGTCTGCCTGCAGGAGGTGCGTCCGCTCGACGGCCGGGCGGGGCGGACGACCGCCGACGTCCTCGCCGAGGCGCTCGGCATGCATGCGACGTATGCCGTCGCGGTCGCGTGGCCCGACGGCGCGTTCGGCGCCGGCAAGCCGGGCGGGCAAGAGGGCCTCGCCATCCTGGCGCGCTGGCCCGCGCTCGAGCGGCGCGCGCTGCGCCTGCCCGAGGCGCGGCCGACCGAGGCGCGCATCCTGCTCTCGGTCCGGCTCGAGACGCCGGCGGGCGCGATCTGGTTCCACACCACGCACCTCCACTACCGGCTCGACGACGGCGCGGCGCGCGCGGCGCAGGTGATCGCGGTCGACGACGCGCTGCGCGCGTGTGGCCGGGGCAACGACGATCCGCCGCAGGTGGTGTGCGGCGACTTCAACGCGACCCCCGACAGCGACGAGCTGCGCTTCCTGCGCGGCCACTGCGCCCTGGCCGGCCGGCGCACGCACTTCCAGGACGCGTGGTTGCGGATCCACGGCGACGCGCCGGGCATCACGTGGTCGAGCGAGAACGAGCACACGCGCCCGCTGCGCTCGCTCGACATCGACCGCCGCATCGACTACGTGCTGGTCACCTCGCGCAAGAAGGACGGCCGGGGCACGGTGCGGGCCTGCGAGGTCGTGCTCACCGAGCGCGAGGGCGACGGCGCCGACGCGATCTGCGCCAGCGACCACTACGGGGTGATGGCGGACGTGCAGATCGGCAATTGACTGAGGTAAGCTTTCCCCATGCGCGCATGGGGGCCCGCCACGGGCATCGTCCTGTCCTCCATCCTCCTGGTCGGCTGCGGTGACGGGAGCGGCGACAACCCGCCCATCGATGCGGCGGACGTGGTGGACGCCGGTAGCGCCGACGCGTACGACGGCCCGACGCGCACGCTCTTCCTCAACCGCGCGGGCGGGACCTACAACGTCGGCGCCAACGACGCCGTCGCCAACACGCAGGGCTTCACCCAGGCGCCGGTGACCGCGCCCGCGTATCCATTCGGCGACACCGAGTGGGCTGCGACCCGCGACTGCGTGGCCGCGCTCTTCCAGCCCTTCAACGTCACCGTCACCGACGTCGATCCGGGCACGGTCGACCACGTCGAGATCATCATCACGACGACGCCGCAGGTCTTCGGGTTCCAGAACGGCGTCTCCGGGGTGGCGCCGGCGGACGGCACGTGCGCGCTGCTCGAGCGTGGCTTCGCCCCGGTGTTCGCGACGCCGTTCGGCCCGACCGCGACCCAGGACGTCTGCTGGGTCGCGGCGAGCATGGCCGGCATCCTCTATGGCCTCGACTGGGCGATGCACTGCCCCGACGTCATGACCTACCTCTCCAGCTGCGGCGCCAAGGCCTTCCGCGACGTGTCCGCAGACTGCGGCGAGAACCAGGCACGCGCCTGCCGCTGCGGCGGCACGACCCAGAACTCCTTCCGCTTCCTCCTCGGCCGCCTCGGCCCTCGCTGACCTGGGGACGGTGTCAACTTTGACAACTTAGCGGGCGACGCCCGAAAGTTGTCAAAGTTGACACCGTCCCCGGTAAACTTGGCTGGGTGCGGGCACTTACGGCGATCGGGGTGATCGCGCTGGGCGCGTGCCACGAGGGGCGCGTGCGCCTGGAGCTGTCGGCGCCGGCGGCGGCGGAGCTGGACCCGCAGCGGGGGGCCGAGTCGCTCACGCTGGTCGCGCTGGCGGAGGGGCGTGAGGTGTACGCGTCGACCATCGACGTGCCGGCGCGCGGGGAGGCGCTGGGGTTCGGCGAGGTGCCGGTGCGCGACGAGCTGTGGTTCGAGGTGCGGGCGACGGCCGCGGCCGGGCGGGTCGTCGGGTTCGGGCGCGCCACGGAGGCGGTCGACGTCAACGATGATGAGGAGGTGCGCGTCGCGATGGAGCTGCGCCGTCCGTTCGCGTACCTCGCGGGCGCCGACTCGCTGGTCGTCGTCGACGCGACGCGCGAGCCCGGGGAGGACTACGTCACCACGATGGTGGTCGGTGGGCCCGTGCGCGGCGTCGCCGGCAGCCGGGACGGCGCGGAGCTCGTCGTGGTGACCGACGCCTCGGTGCGCCTGGTCTCGACGTCGACCCACGCGGCGCTCGCCGGCGAGGTGCCCCTCCCGTCGGCGCCGTTCGCGTTCGCGATCTCCGACGACGGCCGCTGGGCCGCCGTCAGCCATCGCACCGCGCCCGAGGGCCTCTCCATCATCGACCTGCAGGTGCTGCGCGACGGTGCGGCGCTCGCGCCCGCGTTCGTCGCCATCGAGCGTCCGGGCGCCGTCGGGATCGGCGGCGGCGTCGCCTGGGTGCTGAAGGATCCCCTCGACTCGTTCTTCTGCGGCGGCACGTCATCGGTCGTGTCGGTCCCGCTCGATGCGCCGGCGGCGGCGCCTCCCATCCCGCTCACGGCCCGCGCCGGCACGCTCGCGGTCGACCCCGCGTCGGGGACGGCGATCGTCTCGGTCGGTTGCGCCAGCGAGGTCGTCGCGATCGACGTCGGGGGCAGCGCGCCGCGCCTGGTCTACGCGGCGCCCGGCGTCGGCGCGCTCACCGTCTCCGGCGGGCGTCTGTGGATGACCGGCCACGTCGAGGGCCCAGACGCGCACCTCTCGATCATCGACATGGGGCTCGACGGCAGCGACCCGCGCACGCGCGCGCTCCCCTCGACCGAGGAGCGCGCGATCGCCGTCGCGCTCGAGGAGGCTGGCCAGGACGGCGAGATCCGGCTCACCGCCGACCTCCACACCGCGTTCGCGCTCTCGGTCCTCCCCGACGGCGCGCACGTCGCGATCCTCGAGATCGCCGCCCACATCGGCGAGGCCGCCGGCGACGCCGGCGGCGGCCGCCCCATCGTGCCCGAGATGCAGCTGCTCACCTACGAGTACCAGCTCGTCCGGCTCGACACCGGGCTCGACGCGCAGCGGCTGCGTCTCTCGTGCACGATCACGTGGGAGCCCGGCGCCCTGCTCGACGACTTCCGCTGCGGCCGCGTGCCCGGACAGGACGACTCGCCCGTCGCCTTTCCGGCCAGCGACCTCAGCGTCCTCTACGGCAGCCGCTGAGCGTCGCGGCGCTCAGTTGCGCTTGCCGGTGTCGGCGGCGATCTCGGCCAGCGTGTAGGGGCGGCTCGACTCGCGCAGCGTCCGGTCGATGATGTGCGAGATCGACTCGTCGCTCATCCCGCCGATCGGGCTCGGCACCGCGGCGTCCGCGGGCACCGAGACCGGGTTCGTGGGCTCGTCCTCGAGGGGATCGAGGGTGCGCAGCGGCGGGCTGGTGCCCGACGGTCGCGTGCGCGCCTCGATCAGCACGCCCGTGATGTTGTCGTGGCCGCCGCCCGTGCGCGCGTGATCGATCATGCGCGCCAGGGCCTCGTCGAGGTCACCGGCCGCCGCGTGGGCCCCCAGCTCCTCGCGGGTGAAGTAGTCGTGCAAGCCATCGCTGCACACGAGCAGCCGGTCTCCCGGTCGCAGCTCGATGCGCAGGAGCTCGACGGTCACGGTCGGGGTCACGCCGATCGCGTTGGAGAGCACGCTGCGCATCGGCGAGACCCGCGCCTCCTCGGCGTCGATCGTCCCGGCGCGCCGCATGGTCTCGGCGACCGTATGGTCGACCGTCAGCTGCGCGGCCCGCCCGTTCCGCATCAGGTACGTGCGGCTGTCGCCCACGTGCGCGATGAACGCCTCGGCCCCGCAGATCGCGACGAGCTCGAGCGTCGAGCCCATCTGGTGCAGCTCGGGCTCGCGCTCGCTGCGCTCGAACACGACGCGGTTCGCGTGCTCGACGATGCGGCGCATCTGCGCGGCGAGGTGCGTGCGGCCGTCCGGCGTCGGGTCGAGCGCGTACGCGGCGAAGAGCGCGGCCTCCTCCTCCATGGCGCGCTTCACCAGCTCGACGGCCATCTGGCTCGCCACATCGCCGGCGCCATGTCCGCCCATGCCGTCGCAGACGATGACGAAGCGCCCGCGCTCGTCGACGTACGCGGAGTCCTCGTTGCGCTCGCGGACGACGCCGACGTCGGTCCGCATGGTCGCGAGCGGGAACAGCCCCATGGTCTCCAGTTTGTGTCACCCGCGCGCGGCGAGGTTGTACAAAATGAGGTTTTCTCGCATCGTCGGTAAGCGCCCGCACGCACGGCGCGTCTGGCTACCGCGCGCCTACCTGTGAGTCAGTTGGTGTTGCCGGTGTTGAACCCGCCCTGGCCGGCCTGGTTGCGGTACGTGTGGCCGGCGGCGGTGTACTCGACGAGCTGCATCACCGTGCGTGGGTGCTCGGGATACCTAGTGCACCTGGAGACCAGGAACACCATCAGATCGTTGTCGCGGTTCGCGTCGTTGGTGAGCGGCGGCAGCTCGTCGTCGTTGTCCTTGAGGGTCACGGTGAAGTCCGGCGTCCCCGTCGCGTTCGCCTCCAGGTACCCCGTGATCGGATACCAGGGAGGATCGTTGCTGGGGTCTCCATCGAGCACGGCGTCCCACGTCGCGTAGTTGGCGGCGACGATCGGTCGTGCCATTGCCAGGCCGCCCTCGGCGCAGAAGAGCGAGCGGCGTGACATCGCCGTGTAGCCCGTCGACCGCGTCTCGGCGGTCATGAGGTACACCGACGCGCCGGCGGCGACCAGGAGCCCCGAGAGGATGATGAGCGACGTCATGAGCGCCGAGCCGCGCTGGCGCCACGGCGCGCGATGGACGGAGCGCGTTCGCGAGCGCATCAGAGGGCCCTCCCGAGGTTGCGGATCTCGATCTGCGTGCGCAGGGTGCGGCGGCGGTGTTTGTCCGCCGCGCCGGCGGGGCGATCTTCCGCCGCCGGCCGGGCCGAGCCGCCGCGGCCGAGCACGTCCCGCGCGGTCACGGTGACGCGCAGCGCCCGCCACTGACCGTCCGTGATCGGCGGCGGCGGCGGATCCCCGGGGGCGTTGTGGAACCACTCGTCGGTCGTGTCGCCGAGGTCGAGGAGCGCGCTGTCGCCGTCGAGGTCGACGCCGACCGCGATCTGGATGTCCTCGACGCCCTCGGCCAGGATCTCCGAGGGGGCGGGGCCGTCGCCGTCGGGATCGACGGTGAGCATCGGCACGCCGTCGGGACCGGTCTCGACCGCGAGGCGGGCGTAGCGAGCGCGGATGACGAGCGCGCCGGGGTCGAAGCCCGTCGCCGGCATCGGTGCGCTCGCGCAGAGGTTGGTCTGGGTGGTGAGGTCCGTGGTTACGCCGGCCGCGCCGACGTTGAGTACGGGCAAGAGCCGGCCCGTCGTGCCGTTCGAGACGATCACCTGATCGCCGGGGACGATGCCGCTGGCGTTCACGACCGTGAGGGTGGTCGTGCCGGCGTCGACCGTGTTCCGCACGGAGGTCACGATGCCGCCGGACCCGTAGATGAACTCGATCGAGTCGGGCTGGTCGTCGTGGTTGGTCACCGTGATCCCCACGACCGGGTTGCAGCTCGTCGAGTCCAGCACCTCGCCGGAGCTGACGCCCGCCGACGCGTTGCGCACGGCCTCGGTGAGGAGCTCGATTCCCGCGCGCGCGTTGCGCGACAGCTCGAGCGCCTCACGCTGCTCCTTGAAGCCGGCGAGCATGACGACCGCGATCTGCATCATCAGGCCGACCACGACCGCAACCAGGACCAGCGACACCATCAGCTCGACCATGGTGAAGCCCGACTGCCGGTGGCCGGGACGCGCAGCGCGCACGGAGCAAGGACGCAGGCCCCGGGTCATCGCGACCTCAGGGTTCGGAACACCATCTCGCGGATGGCATCGCCCTCGCGCCACGTGACGGTGACCGCGATGCGCGCCAGGTCGCCGTCCCAGCTCACGCTCCAGACGCGGGTGAAGCCGCCCGAGGCCACCGCGACGCCGTGCTCGTCGACCTGATCGAAGCCGCTCACCAGGTTCGCGCTGGGGGTCGTCAGCATGAACTCGAGCTGGTCCTCGGCCAGGACGCTGGCCTCGGTCGCGTGGCGCGCGTAGGTCGTGCCCTGTGCGTTGGCCACGAACATCCCGGCGATCCCCAGCAGTCCGATCACCGTGATCACGAGCGCGACCAGGATCTCGATCAACGTGAAGCCGCGCCGACGGTGGAGGCGCAGGCGGCTCCGGATCATTCGACGCGTAGCCAAAGCTTTGCTCCGCTGGAGGACACCATGGAGAACTCGACGCTCTCACCGGCGGCGTCGAAGTTGCTGGTGTAGTCGGACGTGACCACGTTGCCCTGGTCGAGGTTGAACACCCGGCCGCCGGTGGCGTCGACCGACGCCGCGCCCGACTCGATCGTGCGCTGGTCGCGGACGGTGCCGGTGGCGAGGGCGATGCGAGTCAGCGTGCCGGTGTCGTTGTCGAGGCCGAAGCCCGCGTCGTTCACGTCGGTGTGGTCCGAGGTGACGAAGAGCTCGCCGCCGGAGACCACGGCCTGCGAGAAGACCCGCTGGCCGATGCCGAGGTCGACGACGAAGGCGAGATCACCTCCGCCCGAGCTCTCGGTCAGCGGCGTGCCACCGCTCGGCTCGACCGCGACGGAGACCATGTACTGGCGCTCGCTCGACGGCGCCCAGGAGGTCGAGACGGGGTCGACGTAGCCGCCCGAGCCGAACGCCATGAGCAGGCGACCGCTCCCGTCGCGGTAGAGGGTCGGCGACGCGCCGACCGGGTGGAAGTCGCGCGAGAAGCGGAACAGCGGGTTGGTGCCGAACACGCTCTGGCCGGTGTCGGCCTCGAGCAGCCAGATGTCGCCGTAGATGCTCGGGATGCCGACCCATGTCGCGTTACCGGTCGCGTTCTCGTCGATTCCGACCGGGCCGCCCGGGATGGCCGACGCGGGCACGCCCGGGTTCGCGCCGACGCGCGGCGCGAGGTAGTCGTGCGTCCACGTCCACTCGATCGCGCCGGTCTCGGTGCGGACCGCCTGCACGTAGAGGCCGGCGCCCCCGGTGCCGCCGTTCGAGGTCACGATCCAGACCAGGTTCTTGACGCCGCCGGTCGTCGACACCGGACCCATGGCCAGGCTGGTGCCCACGCCGATCTCGTTGGCGCCGCGCACGGTGGGCGTAGTCACCTCCCACAGGATCTTCGGGTCGGCCGGGTCGGTGACGTCGAGCGCGTAGACCGCCGGCGAGAAGCCGGTCGTGCCGGGCTGGCCGCTGCCGACCTGGACGGTCAGGATCGTCTTCCACTCGCGGCGGCCGTCGTTGTCGAAGTCGCCGAACACGTCGGCGACCTTGGGCGAGCCGTCGAAGCGACCATCGTTGAGACGCAGGCGCGGCAGGAGCACGCGCGGGATGAACGCCCACAGCTCCTGTCCCGACTGCGTGCACGGGCCGACGACGTCGACGCAGAAGGCGTGCAGCATCCCGTCGAGGCCGCCGACGTACGCCATCTGCGGCCGCTGGGTGGCGATGAGCGGGCTGCGCTCGATGATCGCCGCCGACGAGCGATCGATGCCGCCCAGCGCCGCCGCCCACGAGCCGTTGGCCTGCTTCTCGCCGGCCAGGATGCGGCCGATGAGGGTGTCGGTCTCGGCGTTGGTGAACGTGAGCCCACCGATCTGGCCGAGGAGAGGCTTGAGGGTCGCGCGGTTCGCGGTCGAGATGTACGTGCGCTGGACGTTGGTGCCGGACGTGACGTTGGTGAAGACCGTGCGACACGACGCGCTGAACCACGTGCCGCAGCCGGACGCGTCCGGCGTCGGGATGCGGCTGGCGGCGTCCCAGATCTGGTTGCCGAGGGCGACGTTGGTCGCCCGGTAATGGCCCTTGGTGTACGGGAACTCGAACGTCGCGTTGTCGGAGGCGCCGGTGTAGACCGGCACCACCGGCGCGGGGTCCTCGAGCTCGAAGCTGCCGAAGACCGCGGCCTCGACGCCGTTGAAGAACCCGACGACCGGCGCGCTGCGCGAGACCTCTCGCGTCGTCGTGTTGGGCAGCTGCGGCACGGTGGCGAGCGGCAGCGAGATGAGCGTGTTGAGCACCATGCGCAGGTGCGACGGCCCGTTGTTCACCTGGTTGCCGGGCATGTAGAAGACGACGCCGTTCTCCGGCTTGCTCTCGAAGCGCGCATAGGCGGCGACGTCCCAGTAGTCGGCGTTGGCGTTGTTGGCGTAGACGTCACAGGCCGGGGTGGAGCGATGCCGGCTGCACAGGGTGTTGCCGGCGGCCGAGCGGTCCTCGGTCACCAGCCGGACCAGCGAGCCGGTGGTGGGGTGGGTGTGCGTCGCCGAGTAGCCGTTGGCCCCTCCGCCGGTGTAGCGCCAGCGCGTCACCGAGCCCTGGGCGAAGTCGGTCGGGAGATCGCCCCACTGCATGAAGACGTTGTGCGGGCGGCGCAGGATCAGCGGCTCGCTCGGCGCCGTGTTGCCGCCGACCAGCCCCACCGTCGGGCCCGGCGTGCCGAGGAACTGCTTGTTCGCGCAGCCCTCGAGCACCTCGATGACCGCCTCCATCAGGACGGCATGGCCGCCGGCGCGCACGCCGGGCTGCGCGGTCAGGAACGTGCGCAGCTCGTCGACCTGCTTGATCTCCGAGGCGTCGCCACACGGCGAGTTGTCGCCCCAGTTGTCGATCCACGTCCAGTCGAAGCCGCCGGCCACGAGCGTGCCGCCCCGGATGTCGTTCTCGGTGACGTCGCAGAAGACGGCGTCGCTGGGCGAGAACGCCCCGGTCTTGCACGCGGGATAGCTGGCGGCGACGTTCAGCTTGGCCAGCGAGAGCCACGTGTTCGAGACGCCGGCGGGCGCGAGGCGCGCGAGGCGCGGCGGCGCGTAGTCGATGCGGACGGCGACCGGCGCGCCGTTGCCGTTGTTGGCGAGTGTGAAGGGTGATGGCGTCCGGTAATCCTGGTAGACGAACTTGGCGCCGTTCTGCACCTCGTAGAGGTCGACGGCCGAGAAGTTGTAGTTCGCGTTGCTGGCGAAGCCGGCGAACTCGCCGGTGCGCTTGAAGAAGTTGTTGAAGCGCGTCCGGTCCTCGGGCGCGATCACGAACGCGCCGCCGCGCAGCGGGAACTCCTTCTTCGAGTACGACCACGTGTTGGAGGGGGCGAGCGTCGCCGGGTTGAGCAGCCGGACCGGCGCCACGCACGCGCCGTTGCAGTTGGTGAGGCTCGCCGTCGTGATCGACGGCGGGGTCACGTTGTCGGTCACGATCCACGCGTCGACGTCGCGGTTGAGATACGTCTGGGAGTTCAGGTTCTGGCTCGACGTGAGCGACGGCGGCTCCTTCGTCGGGTTGATGATCCAGTAGACGGGAATCCCGTTCTGCATCAGGCGGAAGATCAAGCCATAGGCCTCGTACTGACCGTTGTCGTTCGCCGAGTACGGGCCCGGGTTGGAGCACCAAGAGCCGGTCACGGTCGGCGGCGCGAGCTTGCCGCTCTGCGCGACCACCTGGTGGCAGCGATCCATCGGGATGACGATCGCCTTGTCGGTGGCGATCGGATCGAAGGCGCGCACGCAGCAGTCCTCGACGCCGGCGGCGCACACCGGGAGATCCGGCCCGCACGAGGCGAAGTCCGAAGTGCCCTGGGCGCGCGCCGGCGACGGCGCGAACGCCACCGTGGCCACGAGTGCGAAGCTAGCGATGCCAGCGAGAGGATACGACTTGCGCATGGTCACCATCCCTCGAAGACGCGAGCGCGTCCGGTGGAGCCGAACAGGGCGATGCGAAACGGCGACCGGTCCTTGCTGTCACTGATCCACAAGGTCCGCCCGACGCTCGAGCCGTCCGGGGCGAAACGAAACTCCTCGGTCAACCCACTCGCCTCGGCGGGCTGGCCGACCGAGGACACGTACGTCTGCGTCGCCATCGCGACGATGCGGACGTTGCTGGGCGCGGTTACGCGCGACACGAACTCGTACGCGACCGGCGCGACCATACCCGTCGTCGTGGCCTGCTCGACGATGGCCGTGTTGCTCCCGACGACGGTCACGCGGTGCCAGCGCCGCGTCGACAGCGCGCGAAGCCTCGCGCTCTCGAGCTCGCCCGAGATCTGGTCGGCGAAGCCACGGGCACCGGCGCGGCGCTCGCCCGCGTACGAGAACGCGATCGCGGTGAGCACGCCGATGAGGGCGAGCACCACGGCGAGCTCGGTGAGCGTGAAGCCGGCGCGGGTCCGGCGCACTCGGGCCATCGTTGAGTTTGTGTCCAGACGGCGGAAAAGGTCGCGTCTCTTCAGTGTTAACCGTCAGGTTGTCGGGTAGCGACCGGTCGGGGTCGCGGCACGTGTGGCAGGGTAGGGCAATGCGAGCAGCGCAGGAGCTCCTCGACGCGGTGCACGGCCTCGCGCAGCTCGAGGCCTTCGAGCCCGAGCGCTACCGGGCGCGGCTCGCCGAGGTTCTCGACGGTGAGCCCGCCACCCTCGACGCCCTCGATGCCGCGGATGACACGCTGCGTGGGGCCCTGTCGGCGATCGACACCTTCTCCGCGCGATGCATGCGCATCCGCCTCGACCACGCGCTCGCCGGGGACACCTCGGTCGCGACGCCCCTGCGCAAGGTGCTCGCGGGTACGGTGACCAGCTACGTGGGCGACCTCGGCCTCCTGGGCGAGCGAGTTCGCGCGGTCGCGGCCCGGGTCGACCCCGCGGGCGCCGACGACACCGCCGACCGCGTGGTCGCCGCCGCGCGCGTCGTGCTGGCGGATCGAGCGGCCCTTCACGATCACGTGCTCGACGTCGCCCGGCAGCTCGCCAACGCGCGGATCGACGCGGCGCGTGCCCAGGCGCGCGACCGCCACAACGAGGAGACGCTCCGCCGGCGGTGGACGGCCGCGCTGCGCGAGCTCGAGCAGGTCGCGGCGCGCCCGGCCCGGATCGCCGAGGCGCCGTGGCGCGATCGGGTCGCGACCTTCCTCGGCCCCGACGAGCCGATCGAGGAGCCGCCCGAGCTGTCGCTCGGCGAGCTCATCGAGCCGTACTGACTCAGCCCGTGCGGCGGTGGCGACCGACGACGACCCGCGCCGGCCGCAGCAGGCGCTCGCCCATGCGATAGCCGGGCGCCCATTGATCGATCACGACACCGTCGAGCGCGCGGCCCTCGACGTCGGCGACCGACATCGCGTCGTGTACGCGCGGATCGAAGACGTCGCCGAGCGCGTCGAACCGCTCGAGCCCGTACTTGTCGAGGACGCCGGCGAGCTGCGCGCGTACCATGCGGACCCCTTGCAGCACGGCCTCGTCACCGCCGGCGGCGATCGAGCGGTCGAGGTTGTCGAGGACGGGGAGGAGCTCGCCCACCAGCTCCGCGCTCAGCTCCTCGCGCATGCGCGCGGCGTCGCGGGCGACACGCGCCTTGGCGGCCTCGAGATCGGCCAGGGCCTGGATGACGGGGGACTGCATGACGACCCCTCGAACGTAAGGATGCATACCGCGCCCGCAAGCCCCCCCGCCGGCGCCGCCGGGCGGCCCGGCTCGACTGATAGATTCCGCCTCCATGAGTCTCGGCGCCCAGATCGCGATCGGAGTCGTCGCCGCCGCCCACGTCGTCTTCATGGTGCTGGAGAGCGTCCTGTGGACGACGCCCACGGGCCGCCGGATCTTCGCGCAGACCGTCGACGGCGCCGAGGCGACGCGCGTCCTCGCGCTCAACCAGGGCGTCTACAACGGCGGCGTCGCGGCGCTGCTCGTCTGGGCGATGGCGACCGGGCGGCCGGCGACCGCAGCGGCGCTCCTCGTCTTCGTCATCGCGATGGGGATCGTCGGGGCCGTCACCGCGAAGCCCACGATCCTCGTCGCCCAGGCCTTGCCCGCCGCGGTCGCCCTCGCCCTCGTCCTCCTGTAGTTAGATCGGTCGCGCGGTCCTTGCGTGTGGTAACGACGGCGCCATGACCAGGATCGGCATGGTGTTGTGCGCCGGCGTGCTCGCGCTCGCCGCGTGCGAGAAGGACAGCGGGCTCTCGTCGAAGACGTCGGGCGCGCTCCGGCAGGACGAGCGCACGCTGCTCGCGCACCTGCCGTCGGGCAACGTCGGCCTCTTCGGCGGCAACTACCTCCGGATCCAGGACTGGATGATGAGCTCGGCGTTCGCCCGGTTCATGGGCGGCCTCGACAAGCTGTCGCCGGGCATGAAGACCTGGACGAGCTGCTTCGTCGACACCGGCAAGCGCTCGCTGACGATGCTCGGCGGCATCTCGTACGCCGACGACGAGCTCGTCGTGCGCTACGTGATGAAGGGCTTCGGCGTCGAGGACGTCAAGGCGTGCGCGCAGAAGGCCGGCTTCCCCGTCGACGTCGACGCCGACGGCAAGTACGTGGCGATCGGCCTGCCGACCGCGATGGGGCCGATCCGCACCGGCTACCTCGTCCTGTCCGACGGCGCCCTGCTCACGCGCTCGGCGATGCCGATGTCGCTCTCGCCCACGGCCCTGCCCGCGACGCGCGCGGATCTGGAGGCCGACGTGGCCGCGGCGGCGCGCGGGACGGCGGCCGACGATGCCGCGCTCGTCGCCGAGCTCGCGCGCGTCGACCGCGATCGCGCGGTGTGGTTCGTCGCCGACGCGAGCGCCACGCCGATCGGCGACAAGCTCGGGGCGATGCGTGGCTGGATGGACCTCGGCGACGGCTTCTCCGTCGACGTCTCCTTCCAGGTCAAGGACACCCGCATCGCCGACGAGATCACGCGCAGCGTTCCAGAGATGAAGAAGCAGGCCGACATGCTCGGCAAGGACGTCGGGGCGGTGATCCGCGGCATCAAGTTCGACCGGAGGGGCGACCGGATTCGCGTCGCGCTGAAGGTCACGGACCGGCAGCTCGAACGGCTGATGGACCAGATGGCGCCGTTCCTCGGCGCCGGCCTGGGCGGCGGCATGGGCGGCGGCGGAGGCGGGCTGGACGATTTCTGATGTAGCGTCCGCGCTCGGGTGTGCGCTCACGCTCGCGGGTTGCCGCCGACGGCCGTCGACTGTATGAACCTCGCGCTCGTCGTCGCCGACCGGTGTCGCTATGATGACGGCCGAGTCATCGTCCGTGAGCAGTGACCGCGCAAAGACGACCGATCGAATCACCCGCGCTGCGAGCTCGGCGCGGGGTGCGGGTGACGAGGCGCTGTTCCGCCGCATCGTCGAGAGCGTCCTCGACTACGCCATCTTCATGCTCGACGACGCTGGACGCGTCGCGACCTGGAACATCGGCGCCGAGCGGATCAAGGGCTATCGCGCCGACGAGGTCATCGGGAAGCACTTCTCGCTGTTCTATCCCGAGGAGGACGTGCAGGCGGGCAAGTGCGAGATGGGGCTCGCGGTCGCGGCGGCCGATGGCCGCTTCGAGGACGAAGGCTGGCGCGTGCGCAAGGACGGCAGCCGTTTCTGGGCCAACGTGGTGATCAGCGCCGTGCGCGATGATGATGGCGAGCTGCTCGGCTTCGCCAAGGTGACACGCGATCTCACGGAGCGGATGCTCCGCCAGGAGGAGCAGGCCGCGCGGGTGGTCGCCGAGCAGGCCAACCAGGCGAAGGACTCGTTCCTCGCGATGCTCGGGCACGAGCTGCGCAACCCGATGGCGCCGATCTTGACCGCGCTCCAGCTCATGCGGCTGAAGGGCGACGACCGATCCCTTCGCGAGCAGGAGGTCATCGAACGCCAGGTCCGGCACCTCATCCACCTCATGGACGATCTGCTCGACGTCGCGCGCGTCACCCGCGGTGGGCTCGTGCTCAAGCGAGGGCGCCACGACCTGCGCGAGATCGTCACGCGCGCGATCGAGCAGGCGAGCCCGATCTTCGAGCAGCGCCATCACCACCTGCGCTGCGACGCGCCGTCGGCGCCGGTGATGGTCGACGGCGACGACGCCCGGCTCGTGCAGATCGTGAGCAACCTGCTCACCAACGCGGCCAAGTACACCGACCCGGGTGGTCACGTCGAGGTGACGCTCCGCGAAGACGAGGGCGTCGCCGTGCTCGAGGTGCGCGATGACGGCATCGGGATCGACCCGCGCGTGCTGCCGCGCATCTTCGAGATCTTCGTGCGTGGCGAGGGCAATCCCCACCGTCTGGCCAGCGGCATCGGCCTCGGGCTGGCGCTGGTCCGCGGCCTGGTCCAGCTGCACGGCGGGGTGGTCGAAGCACACAGCGCGGGGCTCGGGCACGGCAGCTCCTTCACCGTGCGGATCCCGCTCGTCGACATCACGCGCCCCTACGTGGTCCGCCCCGAGCTGCGGATCGAGCCGGCGGCCCGGCCGCAGCGGATCCTCGTCGTCGACGACAACGAGGACGCGCGCGTGCTGCTGATGGAGGGGCTGGGTGCGGTCGGCCACGACGTGCGTGGCGCCGCCGATCCCGCCGACGCGCTGGCCGCGCTCGACAGCTTCGTGCCCGAGATCGCGCTCCTCGACATCGGGCTCCCCGTGATGGACGGATACGAGCTCGCGCAGCGCATGCGCGCCAAGCTCGGCGAGGCGACCCCGCGCTTCCTCGCGCTCACCGGCTACGGCCGCGACAACGATCGCGCGCGCAGCGCCGAGGCCGGCTTCTCCGGTCACCTGGTGAAGCCGGTCGACCTGCCGCGCCTGCTGGCGGTGATCGCCGACCTGTCCGACGCGAGCGCGGGCTGAGCGCGAGCGTTCGGTCAGAACGAGCCGGCGACCCCGAGGTTCACGTCGCGCGAGGTCGCCGAGACCTGCGGCGTCCACGAGCGCGGCCGCGCGGTGCGCTTCTCGCGTGCGAGGTACGCGGCGTCGAAGACCGCGGTGGCGCCGTAGGCGACGAGGCCGCCGAGGAGCGCGCCGCCGAGGCCACAGAAGTCGCCGCCCTGGCTGCAGTCCTCCATGGCCGCGCCGATGTACATGCCGGCGACGGTCACGGCCGGACGCATCACCATGGATGCGAGCGCGGCATCGCCGCGGCTGTGCGACGCGTGCACGAGGCCAGGGCCGAACGCCATCACGACGAGCCCGGCGACGGCGATCTCGCCGCTCTCGGCGGCGCCGCCACCCAGCAGCATCGCGACGCCCGCCGCGTCGACGGCGACGATCTGGCCGCCGTAGCCGCGGTCGATCGTCTCGTCTTCTGCGGTGTCGTCCTGGACGGTGGTCATGGAGGGCGGCGCGAGGACCGGCGCGGGCGAGGTGACGAAGGCGAGGGTGGCGAGGGTCGCGAGCATGGCGCGTGACGGATGCACCCGCTGGACCACGTGCAAGTGCTCGGACGTCCATGGCGGGCCGTCGAAACCTGGTGGTGTTCCACCAGCGTTCGGTCACGGTTGCCGTCCGGTGCGTGTGCCTTCCACCTTGCGGCTGCCGTTCTCGGCGGCGGCCTCCTTCCGCTTCGAGCAGATCCTGGCGAGCCAGGTCGATGGCTCGTGGGCGGACGTGTGGGCGCTCCGCGAGATGTTCGCGCTCGGCGAGCCCGAGATCGCGTTCGCGCGCGCGCTGCTCGAGCGGCGTCGCAACCTCTGGCTCTATCGCACCAACCAGCGCCACTTCTGCGGCGACTTCCTGGCGATCGACATGTCGCCGCCGCGCGATCGGCCGACGTACGCGCTCGAGCTCAAGGCGGGCGAGCCGCTCCGCCTCGACGCCGGCGGCGTGCAGCTGTCGAGGCTCGACGCCGCGCTCGCCGAGGTCGCGCACCTGACCGGCGCGGGCCCGGTGACCACGGCGCGCGGCAGCGCCGACGCGATCCTCGCGTGGCTCGGTCGCTGATCGCGCGAGGACCCGGCACCGGTTGCGTCCCGGGCGCGCGGATCCAGGGTTGGTCATGGACCCGGTGACGTCGTGGTGGCTGCGGGCGTACGTGGTGCTGGCGCTGGCGCTGGCGAGCTGCTCCGATCGCTCGCGACCGCCACCGACCGCGCAGGCGCCGGAGGCGGTGCGCACCGAGGACGCCCGCTGGACGGCCTTGCGCGCGCGGCTCGTCGATCAGCTCGAGCGCCGCGGGATCCGCGACGCGCGCGTGCTGGCGGCGATGCGCGCGGTGCCGCGGCACGAGCTCGTCCCGTCGCCGGGGGACGACGCGTACGGCGATCACCCGCTGCCGATCGGCCACGACCAGACGATCAGTCAGCCGTACGTGGTCGCGTTCATGACCGAGGCGGCCGCGATCACGCCGGGCGCACGCGTGCTCGAGATCGGGACGGGCTCGGGGTACCAGGCGGCGGTGCTCGCCGAGCTGGGCGCCGAGGTCTACTCGATCGAGATCGTCGAGCCGCTCGGGCAGCGGGCCGCCGATGCGTTGCGGCGGCTCGGCTACGACGTGCACCTCCGCATCGGCGACGGCTACCGCGGCTGGCCGGAGGCCGCGCCGTTCGACGCGGTGATCGTCACCGCGGCACCGGTCGAGGTCCCGCAGCCGCTGAAGGATCAGCTCCGCGTCGGCGGCCGGCTCGTGGTCCCGGTGGGCGAGCAGGGCACGACGCAGGAGCTCCGCGTGATCACGCGCACCCCCGATGGCTACGACGAGCGCGTGCTCCTGCCGGTCTCGTTCGTACCCATGACCGGCGAGGCCAGCCGCTGACGCGCGGGTTGGCGACGTGGGTCGATCGGCGAGCCGCCGTACTCGACGAGCGCGTCGGCCGTCGGGCACGCGGGCGAGCAAGTAGGGTTCGAGCACGGGCGTCCGCGTGCCGGGGACGAGGACCGGCGGAGCGACGCGCTAGGGAGCGCCGGCCAGGGTGCTCAGGGGCGGCTCGTCGAGCGGTCCGTCCGCCGCTCATCGCGTCGAAGCGCTCCTGCACGATCGTGAGCAGCACGGCTGCCGTGTCACGCGGGAGACGTAGCGGATCGAGCGCCATCCCGAGCACACCACGTTGCAGCGCGATCCTGCGCCGGGCGCGCGGGTCGTGCGGCCCCCCGAGATCCAGGCTCGCCAGCGCGATCGCGACGACGAACCAGGCCCCGACCGCCGCCGGGACGTGCGTCTCGCCGGCACCGCTGGCGATCCGCAGCCCCAGGGCCGCCGCGACGACGGGGCACCACCACCGGACGTACGCGGCGAAGACGCTCTTCCACGACAGCCGGCATGCGCGTCCATATGCGCCCAGCCGGTCGCGATGGACGATCCGTGCACGACGATCATGCGGCGGGCGGATGCAGTCGTCGCGCCCGCGGCCGCGCCGCCCACCGGTCACGTGATCCGAGGCGGTTGAGTGAGTGAGTCGCTGAGCCGCTACCGCGGCCACGCCGCGTGCAGCACGATGGGCGCGCCGCCGGAGGTGGCGACCGCGACGGCGTCGTCGGTCGTGGCGAACGTCATCGAGCCTCGCGCGGCGAGGTAGGGCGAGGGAACCCCGACGGTCAGGGCGTCGGTCGGCACGCTGATCGAGACCTCGTCTCCCGTGGCGGGGCTGCCGCGGGTGACGTCGAGGAGCGCCGCGCCGCGCAGGAACTCGATGGTGGAGCTATCGGGGCCCTCGAGCCCGATCACGGTGCCGCCGCCGGCCACGAAGGCCGTGAGCGCCGCGCGCCAGCGCGCGCCATCGGCGAAGGAGGTCGCCGCCGGCGCGGGGCGAGGCAGCACGAGCACCACGTCGACCGATGCGACCTGGCCAGCGCCGACGTCGCTCGCGATCGCGGTCCAGGTTCGTCCGGCCGCGGTGAGGCCGGCATCGAGCGCGCGATCGACCGCGATGTTCTGCGTGTCGTCGACGCTTTCGAAGATCTTGGTGACGCGGACCGTGGGCTGCGCGGTGAGCGCGGCGGCGTTGCCGAGCACGCGTGCCGCCGCGGCGGTGTGGACGCGGTAGTCGTGCCCGATGAGCACCACGTGCCCGGCGGTCTGGCCGATGCAGACACCCTCCTGACACAGGCCGCTGGGGCAGAGGTCGCATGGCCCGGCGACGATCTCGCCGCCGGGCAGCGGCCGGCAGACGTCACCCTCGGCGATCCAGCCGTCGGCGCAGCGCCCACCGACGACGGAGTCGAGGCAGCCGCCGAGCGCGGCCGCTGCGGCGACGAGCAGGAGTGCGCTCGTCCTCATGGCGCGACTCCGGCCGCCGCCGGTCGCGGCAGGACGACGAACTCCACGCGGCGGTTGCGTTCGTGATCGTCGGCGGACCGCGGCCGGGTCGCGCCGTGGCCGACCGTCTCGATCGCGTCGGACGGGATGCCGGCATCGACGAGCACGGCCTTCGCCCGCTCCGCGCGCAGCGCCGAGAGCCGCTGGTTGTAGTCGGCGTCGCCGCGGACATCGGCGTGGCCCTCGACGATGACCCGGTGCCACTCGCCGCGCCGCCACGCGTCGGCGATGGCACGGAGCACCGGACGCGCCGCGCGGCGCACGCGCGCGCGGTCGGACGCGAAGAGCACGCGCTCGGCGAGGATGATGCGATCGGCCCGGACCTGGAGCGGTCCGGCCTCGCTGCAGCCGCCACCGCCGTCGTCGCCGAGCGCCTCGGACAGGACGGCGCAGGTCTCGCTCACGTCGATGAGCGTGTCGCCGTCGCGCGCCGCGGTCGCACACGCGTCCGGGTCGTCGGCGCAGCTCGCCGAGACGTCGACCAGGCGATCGGCGTCGCGCTCGATGCGGACGTCCGGCGCTGGCCCGGCGTCTCGCGCCGGCCGGCGCGGGGCGGACGAGCGCGCGCGGCGGAGCTCGAGACCGACGAGCACGATGCCGGCCGAGCCCAGCCCCGGGCCGCCGGCGTCACGCACGTGCAGGTAGCGCACGGAAGGGCCGAGCTCGAGCGAGCCGACGCTCGACAGCCACCCGGCGCCGAGCTCGACCGCCGGCACCACGTCGGTGCCGGTGAGCGCGCCGCCCGCGGCGCCCTCGATCCAGGGCCGGGTCCCGCCGACGCGCACGGCCATCGACAAGGTCGCGAGCCCGCCCCACCGCGGATCCACCAGGCCGCGCGCGGACGTCATCGCGCTCGACGCGTCGCCCAGCACGCCGGCGCGTCCGCGGACCCCCAGCGCCACGGCCGACGCGGCGCGGCCGTACAGCCCCACGGCCGGCATCGCGCCGCCGCGGAACGACTCGGCCTGCGCGTCCGAGACCGCGAACGCCGCCGGCACCTCGGCCGTCAACCACGGCTCCGCGACGGCGGTCGAGGTCGTGAACGCGACGGGGAACAGCGTGAACAGGGCAAGTTGCGCGCGCACGCAGGCTACATCGGCCGCTTTCGCGCGTTATTGAGCCCGCGCCCTCGTCGCCGCCGGAGCGACGTGTGTCACCGTCACCCACACCCTGCTCCTGCTCGCTGCGCGAGCCCCTCGCAGGCGCGGCGCACCCGCTGGGACCTCTACCTGACGATCGCCTGACGCGGGTAGAGTCCGGGGCGATGAAGCTCGCCTCGTTCGTGCTCGTGTCGCTGTCCGTCGCGCTCGCCGCCGCCTGCGGTGGAAAGGGGAAGGGCGCCGCGCCGCCGTCGCCGGGCGGCGAGGGCGACGATCCCGCCACGCCGTTCAACGACGGCGCGGTCAAGGCGGCGATCCGGAGCTCGCCCGGCGTCGACGCGTGCAGCGCGGATCCGTCGTCGACGATGGGCGCGCACTTCGACGCGCAGCGCGCCCTGCTCAAGGGCGAGGACGGCGCCTTCCCGCTGCGCGAGTCGTTCATGTGCCGCGCCCAGCCGGATGACAGCTGGGCGTGCGAGTGGTCGCTCTTCACGATCGCGGCCGCGCCTGCGGAACCCGACCTGGACGCCGAGGGCGAGGGCGAGGCCGAGGCCGAGGGCGAGGGCGAGGGCGAGGGCGAAGGCAGCGGCTACATCATCATGGTGACGGTCAAGAGCAACGGCACCCTCGTCCCCGGGACGATCGCGTGCAACGCACCCGGCTGAGATCGGGATGAGATCGGGATCGGGACGCGCCGATCGATCCTCGTCCCATGAAGAGACTCGTGTTGATCATCGCGACGGCCGGCGCGCTCGCCAGCGTTGCGTGCAAGAAGAAGACGGAAGCGGGCGGCGGCGCCGCCGCGTCCGGGAGCGCGTCGGCGGCACCTGCGACGGCGACCGGGGACGCTGGCGCGCAGAAGGATCTCAAGGCCGCGCGCGGCGGTCAGGCGCTCGGCGCCGTGTACGCGGTCGCCCGGCTCGATCCGAACTACGGCAAGACGTACGCGATCGTGTTCGCAGGCGAACCGATCACCTGTGCCACGGTGGACCAGCTCTCCGAGAAGGCCGCCGAGCAGGCGTTCGAGGTCCGGGTCCGCGAGGCGCTCGCGCCGGACGGATCCATCACGTGGGCCTATGGTCAGGTCGCGGCCAACCTCGGCGCCACCGTCCCGGCGAACCTGGAGAAGATGACGGCCTTCGAGGTGACGGCCGACCGGGTCTCGGGCACGTTGCCCGCCGGCGTCGCGCACGAATCCGCGAACGGCAAGCTCGAGGTCGCGGGTGCGTTCTCGGCGCCGCTCTGCCCGGCGCTGCCGCTGCGGCCCGAGCGCGACGCCAAGGATCGGCACAAGGAGGCCGCGCCGGTGCCGCTCACCGGCGGTCCGGTCGAGCTGGTCATCTCGGGCAAGCGCCTCGAGATCAAGGGCGCGACCGCCATGCCCGGGATGGAGGAGGGGCGCTACGAGGTTCGCCTCTCCACCGAGCCGCACGGCTGCTCGATGGGGGTTCGCTCCGACGTGGTCGTCACGATCGGCCTCGGCCGCGAGACGCCGACCCTCGCCCTCGGCGGCACCTGGATCTCGGGTGACATGGGGGCCGACGTGGAGCCGAGCCTCGAGGTGAAGGCCAAGCGTACCGACGCGGGCGTCGAGCTCACGCTCGCGGGCGCGATGGACTACAACGTCGACGGTCGCCCGGGCGCGCAGCCGTACAAGGTCGAGCTGAAGGGGAGCCTGACCGCGCCGATGTGCGAGGCGGATCTGTAGGCTGCGCCGGCGACGTCACCGGCCGGTGGTCGGGACGATCCAGACGCCGGTCGTCACGCGCAGGCGCTCGTCGTAGCCCCCGACGATCACGAGCCGCTCACCGACGGCGGTCGCCGTGCCGAAGAACGAGGCGCGCCCGAGGCGGGCGATCGTCCGGCTGGCGTGATCGGGGCGCACGAGCTCGACGGTGGCGCCACCCCCCGCGACCGCCACGGCGTCGCCGAGCGCGACGAGGGCGCCGGGGAGCTTGAAGCGCGGCGAGGTCAAGGCCGGGCCGGACGCGAAGCGGTCGGTCGTCGGGTCGTAGAGCTCGGTCGTGTCGTGCCGCCCCTTCCAGTCGCGCGCGTCGGCGCCGCCGACGAGCAGGACCCGACCATCGGCGAGCCGCGTGGCGGCGTGCTTGTAGCGGGCGACGGCGAGCGACGCGGCCGGCGTGAACGTTCCGTCCGCCGGGTCGTAGAGCTCCGCCGACGCGATGACCTCGTCGCGTCCCGACGCGCCGCCCGCGACCAGCACGCGCCCGTCGGCGAGCAACGTCGCCGAGTGGCCGAGCCGCGGCGCGCCCATGGCCCCCGTGGCGTGGAAGCGACCATCCGCGGGGTCGAAGACCTCGGCCGAGCGCGTCGCGCGCGCCTCGCCGCCGCCGCACACGAGCACGCGGCCGTCGGCCAGTCGCACCGCCGCGAACCCGCCGCGCGGCTCGTGGAGCTCGCCCGCCGCGGCGAAGGCGCCGGTGCGCGGATCGTAGATCTCGGCGCTGCGCATCATGCCCTCGTCGTTCCAGCCGCCGACGACGAGGATGCGGCCATCGACGAGCGGGAGCGCGGCGTGGCCGGCGCGCGCGTGCCGGAGCCGGGGGCCGGCGATCACCGTGCGTCGGGCAGGATCGATGATCTCGGTGGTGGCCGCGTAGAGCTGGCTGTGCCCGTCGGGGCCCTTGCGGAAGCCTCCGACGACCAGCAGCCGACCGTCGTCGAGCGGCGTGGTGGTGTGACTCGCGCGTGGCTCGGCGAGGTGCGTCGCGGGACGCACGACGTCGCTCCGGCCGCGCGCGCACGCGATCGAGGTGGAGGCCGCGAGGCCGGACATGACGACGAGCGCGGGGATGATGATGGGGCGCATGTCACGAGGACGGCCGGCGCGGCCGACCGCTAACGACCTGTCTCGATTGCCGCGCCTTGCCACGCGACAGCCAGCCCATCCCATGGACACCTCCCGGGGCAGACTCCACCCGACGATCGAGTCGGAGAACCGCGCTGCTGGAGCCGATGCGCGGGTTTGAACCGCGGACCTACGGTTTACGAAACCGTTGCTCTACCACTGAGCTACATCGGCGAGGGTTCTGGTGATTACCCGAACGCAGGCGTCTGTGCAAGGGGCGTGCGCCGCTGACGACATCCTTCGACTCGCCCCTCCGGGCTCGCTCAGGATGAACGGAGGAGGGTCCCGGCGGACCCGGGCGGCGCGGCGGCTGCGTCGCGCCGGACCCAGGCGCGGTGGCCAACTGTCGGAAACGCGGGCGCGTCGTCGTGGCACGGCGGCTGCTGTAGGCGACGGCCATGCGTACACACATGATGGCCCTCCTCTTCGCGCTCACCACCACCACCGCCGCGTGCGGCAGCAAGGCCTCGCTCGCCGACCTCGAGAAGCTCAAGGAAGAAGCGTGCGCCTGCAAGGACAAGGCGTGCGCCGACAAGGTCGAGAAGAAGGCCGACAAGATGCTCACCGACGACGCGATCAAGGCGCACGGCGAGAAGGGCATGAACCTCGCCTTCGGGATCGCGATGTGCCTCGCCCAGGCCGAGGGCGGCTGAGCTCGCTCGATCAGATCAGAGTCCGGCGCCGGCGCGGGCCTTGGCCGCGTCCTCGGGCGAGATGCCGAGCGCCGTGGCCAGGCGATCGAGGAACACGCGCTCGGCCTTGGCGACGTCCTCGTCCATGGCCGGGACGCCGCACGCCACCGCGTAGATGTGCAGGCGCTCGGAGGGCGGGATGCGCTCGAGCGCGAGATCGGAGAGCTTGACCGGCTCGCCGAGGTACGTGGCGGCGATCGCGCGCTCCTGGTCGCTGATCTTCGCGGCCGCGATGATCGCCTGCATCATCGCGCGCTCCGCGGCGACGAGCTTGCCGTCGGCCCAGGCCACGGCCGCCCAGGTCTTGATCGCGGTGAGCAGGTGCTTGCTGTCGTTCATGGCCGGACTATAGACCGCGACGGACCTTGGCTCTCGCCTCGGCGACGAAGCTGTCCTGCTTGCGCGCGCGACGCCCGAGGAGCCAGTGCGCCGCGACGAACGTGAGGACCCAGGCCAGCCCCGTCATGAACGCGACGAAGCGCCACGCGCCGGCGCGGCTGCGGGCCGCGTACATCGACGTGGTCTCGAGGTCGGCGCGCGCGAGCTCGTACGTGACGAGGGCGGCCGCGACGGCCGCCAGGGTCGCGATCGCCGCGGCGATCCCGATGCGTCGCGCCCGGCCGCTGCGATCGAGCAGGTCGGGCACCGGGGCGTCGGTGAGGCCATCATCCGGGCGGTCCGTCACGCCGACAAGCCTACCCCGGAGCGGCGCACGAGGCCGGTCTCTTCGTCAGCCCCAGCGGACCTCGATCTCCGGCTCCTCGCTGTCGAGACGCACGAGGCTGTGCTCGAGCTCGCGGTGGACCTGCACCAGCGCCTGCGGCGTCACCGACAGATCGGGGAGCGGGCCGGCGGCGTAGAGGATCCAGCGCAGCTTCCCCGCGACGCGGATCGGCACGACGATGCCGGCCGCCTCGCTCACGCCGGCGGTCCACAGGGCGACGCGGTAGTCGAGCGGGGTGCGCGGCTCGAACGCCTGCGCCCGCTCCTCGCGCGACAGCGTCACGATGCTGCACGGACCGTCGGCGAGGAGGTGCAGCTTGCGCAGCATCGGCCAGTCGCGCACGCGGCCGGCGCAGACGGCGGCGTCGAGACGCTCGCCCTCGACGGCGTAGGCCACCGCGCCCTGGTAGTGCGCGGTGAGGAAGCGCAGCGCGGCCTGGACGGCGCGCTCGGGCTCGCTGGCGCCCCGGAGCAGGCCGCACGCCGTGCCGGCGTCGACGGACTCCTCGACGATGGGCGGCGACTCGGTGCCGCGCGCGCGGAGCACCGGCGGGGTCGACGACACCGTCGTGCGGCGGCGCATGAGCGGCACGATCGGGGCCGGGCGGCGCGCAGGCGCGAGCTGCTCGCGCAGCTCGACCAGCATCGACGGCGAGATCTCGACCTTGGCCGGCACCGCGTCGGACGAGGCCACGTGCGCGCGGGGGTCGTCGCAGAAGACGTGCAGCGAACGGCCGCCGCGGCGCACGGCCTGACCGCGGCGCAGATCGACGAGCGCGATGATCTCCGTGCGCAGGCCCTGCTCGATGTTCACGACCAGCTGCGTGCAGTAGGAGAGGGCGGTGTAGAGGCCGAGGCCCGCACCGCCGGCCTTCTGCTCGATCTGGTCGCCCTGGGTGAGACAGCGGCGCAGGCAGGCGCGCACGTGATCCGGGTGCAGCGCGCCGAAGCCGTCGGTCACCGAGATCGCGACGTGGTCGCCGCTCGAGCCCCAGCGCACCATCACGTGCTCCCACACATCGAGCGTGAACTTCTCCTTGCGATCGCGCGACGCGTAGCGCGGCTTGCCGTCGCTCCCGCGGGGCGCATCGTAGACGGCGTTGGTGACCAGCTCGTCGACCACGGCGGCGACGGCGCGGCGCGCCTCGCTGCCGGCGCCGAGCCACGCGACGTGATCGGAGATGCACTCGACCACGTCGTCGCGCTCCTGCGCGCTCTTCACCTCGAACGACGTGAGCTCGACGCCGAACGACGGCAGGTACTTCTCGATGCCGAAGAGGTCCCGGCGCAGGAGCTTCTCGGCGGTGACCACGACCTCGCGCGCCAGCGCGTCGAACGCGTCGTCGCTCTCGTCGGAGCGGGCGAGGAAGTGCTCGACCTCGAGCTCGCACACGAAGTCGAGCATCACCTGCGGCTCGCCGCCGGTCGCCAGCACGACGACGGGCGCGCGATCACGCGCGGCGGTGACCACGTCGTGCGGCTGCGCCGCCGCGACGTCGACGAAGACGAGATCGACGGCGTGTGCGCCGAGGAGATCTCGCGCGGCGGTTGCGCTGTCGGAGATCACCACCTCGTTGCCGGCGGCGCGGAGGTGTCCGCTCAGCCTACGTGCACGTGCCTTGTCGCTCGTGTGAATGAGGATCGTCTTCCCGAGCATCGTCCCGGGCAAGAGCACGCCGCGTGCCGCGTGCGTGACCGCGAGATGATTCGAGGCACACATCGCGCCCGGAATTGTGAGCGTGGCATCGCTGCACAACGCTGCGCAAAGCTGTCACAGGATCTGTGAGCTCCGTGAGCAGCGCGACGACGGATACACCGTGAGCGCTGTAATCTCGACGACATCCGCTACGCCAGCGCGAGGGCGGCAGCGGTCGGATCGCGTGAGGTCCACACCGCTCGGATGACGGCGATCGCGTCCGCGCCCGCCGCGCGGGCGGCACCGGCGCGCGCCGGTGAGTCGATGCCCCCGACTGCAACCAGCAGGCAGCGTGCGTCCATCCGCGCGCGGGTCTCGCGCAGCACGCCCGGGCCGAGCGCGGCGCCGTAGCGTTCCTTCGCAGGCGTCGACCAGACCGGCCCGAGCTGCACCAGATCCGCGCCCCCCGCGGCCGCCGCGCTCGCTGCGTCCGCATCATGACGCGAGCAACCGACGAGCACCGGCGGTGCGTCGGCGCACGGCGCCGGCCCATCGGCCGCCGCGATCGCCGCGTGCACCGCCGCCACATCGAGCCCGTCCTCGGGCAGGTGTACGCCGCTCGCGGCCGCGGCCAGCGCGACGTCGAGCCGGTCGTTCACGACCACGCGCTGCTCGGGCGCCGCCGCCTGCGCCGCGCGCACCAGCCGCAGCAGCGCGGCGCCGCCGAGATCCTTCTCGCGCACCTGGACGATCGCGGCACCCGGCGGCAACTCGCGCACCGCCGCCGCGATCGCATCCCCGAATCCCGCCTCGCCGCCCATCAACCGCCGGTCGGTGATCAGCACGAGCCTCGGCGTCACCACGCTTCGTCTTCCTGAAGCCCGAGGCCCGAGGCCCGAGGCCTGACCGCTGGCCTCATTCGATGAGGCCGGAGGTCGGCGACGACGCGTTGGCGTACGCGCGGACGGGCATGCGCCCGGCGAGGAACGCCTTGCGGCCGGCGTCGACCGCGAGGCGCATCGCCTCGGCCATGAGCACCGGCTTCTTCGCCTGGGCGATGCCGGTGTTCATCAGCACCGCCGTGGCGCCGAGCTCCATCGCCACCGCGGCGTCGCTCGCCGTGCCCACGCCGGCGTCGACGATGACCGGCGCCGGCACCTCGTCGATGATGATGCGCAGGCTGTGCGGGTTGCGGATGCCCAGGCCCGAGCCGATCGGCGCGGCGAGCGGCATCACCGCCGGGCACCCGGCGTCGACCAGGCGCTTGCACGTGATGAGATCGTCGCCGCAGTACGGCAGCACCGTGAAGCCTTCCTTCACCAGCACCTTCGCCGCCTCCACGGTCGCCGCGTTGTCCGGATAGAGTGTCTTGGGGTCGCCGATGACCTCGAGCTTCACCATGTCGTCCATGCCGAGCTCGCGCGCCAGCATGCAGGTGCGCACCGCGTCCTCGGCCGTGTAGCAGCCGGCCGTGTTCGGCAAGAGCAGGTACTTCGCGCGATCGATCACGTCGAGGAGGCTCGGGCCCTTCGCCTTCAGGTCGATGCGGCGCAAGGCGACCGTCACCATCTCGGCGCCCGACGCCGCGATCGCCTCCCGCGTCTCCTCGAGCGAGGCGTACTTCCCGGTGCCGACGATGATGCGAGAGGAAAACGTTCGACCGGCGATCGTCCAGGTGTCAGTCATGGCTCTCTTTCACCCACCGCCCACGAACGCGACCACCTCGAGGCGATCGCCGTCGGCGAGCTGGGTCGCGGCGTGCTCGGCGCGCGGCACGACCGCCTTGTTGCGCTCGACCGCCACGCGGCGGCCGCCCAGGCCGAGCCGGGCCAGCAGCTCGACGATCGTCAGGCCGGCCGGCACCGCGTGGGTGTCGCCGTTGACGGTGATCGCGATGTCGTGCGTGGGCTCGGCCATGGACCGCCGGACGCTAGCACAGCCGAGGCACACACCAGCTCCACGTCGCAGAAGCGCAACGCGCCTGACATTTTCCCCGCGCGGGGCGTCGGAAATCTGGCCTTCGGTGCGGGATTTCTGGCCGTGACGCGACGCGCGAAGCGTGATGATCACGACACAGGCGCCCCGGTCGGCACCAGAAATGTGAAGCGTCGGTCACGCGCCACGGTGTCACCCACCCGGCAACCCCCCGAAACCTGGGTTGCCGGTTTGCGATCTCGGCCACGGCCCGAGCCTTGCTCTACTCCCGTTCACTAGCCGTCGACTCCCGTCGACTCACCAGGAGCTCAACCTATGGCGCTTGGCATCGCTCGCCCCCAGCTTCCGCCGACGTCCGTCTCGACCGTGCTCGGTCGCCCCACGCTCGCCCCCGAAGACCCCGCCCGCATCCGCGCGTCGATCGCGCGCGCCACGCTCTTCGCTGCCCTCCCGATCTCCGCGATCGAGGATCTGTCGACGAGGGTGCAGGTCCGACGCGTCGCCGCTGGCGCCGCCGTCGTGAACCAGGACGAGCCAGGTGACGCGGTCTTCGTCATCATGACGGGCCGCGTGAAGGTGGTCATCTTCGGCGAGAGCGGCCGTGAGGTCACGCTGTCCATCCTCCGCGCCGGCGACTCGTTCGGCGAGATGTCGCTGTTCGACGGCGCCGCGCGCTCCGCGAACTGCCTCGCGATCGAGCCGACCGCGCTCCTCGTGCTCTCGCGCGAGGACCTGATGCGGCACATCACGGCGAACCCGCGGACGGCCATGAACCTCCTCGGCGAGATGGCGCGCCGCCTGCGCCGCGCCGACGAGACGATCGCGCAGCTCGCGCTCTGCGACGTGAACGAGCGGCTCATCCACCGTCTCGTCGGGCTCGCCCGCGAGGAGGGCGCCGAGTCGCCCGACGGCCTCGTCGTCCGCCGCCGGCCGACGCAGCAGGAGCTGGCCAACATGATCGGCTCGTGCCGCGAGACCATCTCGCGCGCGTTCAACCAGCTCGCCCGCGACGGCCTCATCATCCCGCGCGGCCGCGCCCTGGTGGTCACGCCGGCCCTCATCGAGCGAGCCGAGCGCAAGAAGGTCGCCGCCTGAAAGATTAGCCGATCCCGCCACCGCCTCCCGTGGCGGGTTCGCTGTATTTTCCTCGCAAATCCAAGTCGTTAGTTTGACAGCCCACCTGTTGTGGGCCACATCTGGGAACGTGCGAGCAGCTCCACGCGTGGAGGCGGGCGGCGGCGCCGCTGTCGGGCCCATCCGGCCGACGGCGGTGGAGATCGATCTCGCGGCGCTGGCCGACAACGCCCGCGCGATCGCGCGGCTCGCGGGCACGTCCCTGTGCGCGGTCGTGAAGGCCGACGCGTACGGCCACGGCGCGCCGGGCGTGGCGACCGCCCTCGAGGCGGCCGGCGTCATCGGCTCGTTCGCGGTGAGCCTGGTCGAGGAGGGCGTGCAGCTGCGCGACGCCGGCGTGCGCGCGCCCATCCTCGTCATGGGGCCTGCGCAGCGCGGCGGCGCCACCGAGATGCGCGCGCGCGACCTCACGCCGGTCGTCTCGGACGCCGGCGACCTCGACGAGCTGGCGGCCGCCGGCCCGATGGCGGTGCACCTGAAGGTCGACACCGGCATGGGGCGCCTCGGCGTCCCGATGGCGGACGCCGCCGCGGTGGCCGCGCGCGCGACGAGCCTCGGCCTCGACGTGGCCGGCGTCATGACCCACCTCGCCAACGCCGACGTCGACGACCCGGGCGAGCCCGACTGCCTGACGTGGCGCCAGCTCGATCACTTCGCCGAGGTTACCACCCGCGTGCGCGCCGTCGCGCCGGGCGCCTTGCGCCACGCCGCCAACAGCTCGGGCACGATGCTCTTCCCGAGCGCGCGCCTGGATCTCGTGCGCGTCGGGCTCGCGCTCTACGGCAACGGCGCGTGGAGCGCCGACGCCGCGCTGCCGGCGCCCCGTCGCCAGGCGATGCGCTTCGTGACCCACGTGGCGCAGCTGCGGCACCTCGCGGCCGGCGCGAGCGTCGGCTACGGCGCGCTCTGGACCGCGTCGCGGTCGACCGTCTGCGCGATCCTGCCGGTCGGTTACGCCGATGGGCTGCCGCGCCGGGTGACCGGCCACGGCGCCGTGGTCATCGGCGGGCGGCGCTGTCCGCTGGTCGGCGCGGTCTCGATGGACATCGCGATCGCCGACGTCACCGACGTCCCGGGCGTCGCGCTCGGCGACGAGGCCGTGCTCCTCGGCACCGGCGCGGGTCCCCACGGCACCGACACCATCACCACGGCGGAGCTCGCCGCGTGGAGCGGGCTCACGCCGTACGAGGTGACGTGCGGCGTCAGCAAGCGCGTCCCCCGCGTCTACGGAGCCGGACCGTGAGCGCGCCGGGCGAGCCGTCGTCGTCCGATCACGAGCCGGAGCAGCGCGAGCACGCGGCGGTGTCGGCGGGCAAGGCCGTCGTCCTCGGCGTGCGCGACGCGTTCGCGCCGGCGTTCAAGGTCATCGAGCTCGTCGGCGACCACGTGATCCTCTTCGCGCGCGCGATGTCCTGGCTGCCCCGCCGTCCGTACCGGGCCGGCAACTACCTCGAGGCGTGCGAGTACATCGGCTTCGGCAGCCTGGCGATCGTGCTCCTCGTCGGCGCCTTCACCGGCATGGTGATGTCGCTGCAGTCGGTCTACGCCTTCCGCCAGTTCCAGCTCGAGTCGTTCGCCGGCGGCACGACCGGCAAGGCGCTCGCCCTCGAGCTCGCCCCGGTCCTGACCGCGCTCATGATGGCCGGTCGCGCCGGCGCCGGCATCGCGACCGAGCTGGGCACGATGCGGATCTCCGAGCAGATCGACGCGCTCGAGTCGATGGCCGTGAACCCGGTGCAGTTCCTCGTCCTGCCGCGCCTGGTCGCCGGGATGCTCATGGCGCCGATCCTGACGCTCCTCTTCTTCGTCATCGGCATGACCGGTGCGTACTTCGTCGCCGTCGTGGGCGAGAACGTCGACCACGGGCAGTTCGTCCTGCACACACGCGACATCCTGCTGCCGCTCGACATCGTCCAGGGGCTCATCAAGAGCGTGGTGTTCGGGCTGCTCGTGATCCTGATCGGCTGTTACCAGGGCTACAACGCCCACGGCGGCGGGCGCGGCGTCGGCCTGGGCACCACCCGCGCCGTCGTCTACGGATCGGTCATCGTCCTGATGTCGGACTACTTCCTGTCGCAGATCCTGCTCCAGATCATCCCGCCGGAGGCCGGATGAAGCTCGATCACGACGGCTCCCCGCTCGAGCAACCGCACCCGCGCTGGCACGTGCGCGTGCGCGGGCTCGACAAGAGCTTCGGCACGAACCACGTCCTCGATCACATCGATCTCGACATCGAGCGCGGCAAGGTGAACGTGATCATCGGCGCATCGGGCGCCGGCAAGAGCGTGCTCATCAAGCACTTCATGTGCCTCCTGCGCCCCGATTCGGGGAGCGTGTGGGTCGACGGCACCGACGTGTTCGCGCTGGCGACCAAGCCGCTCGCCGAGTTCCGCCGCAAGTTCGGCCTGGTGTTCCAGTTCTCCGCGTTGTTCGACTCCCTCACCGTCGAGGAGAACTGCGCGTTCCCGCTCAAGGAGCACACCGGGAAGAACAAGGCGGAGATCAAGGAGATCGTCCGCGACCGCCTGAGCGCGCTGGGCCTCGACGGGACCCAGCGCAAGTATCCGGGCGAGCTGTCGGGTGGTATGCGCAAGCGCGTCGGCCTGGCCCGGGCGCTGGTCCTCGAGCCCGAGATCTTGATGTTCGACGAGCCCACCACCGGCCTCGATCCCCTGGCCACCCGCAACGTCGACGAGATGATCCTGGCGGCGTGCGCGCGTTATAAGGTGACCTCGGTGGTCATCTCGCACGACATGGCGTCGGTCTTCCGCATCGCGGACCGCATCGCCATGATCCACGAGCACAAGATCCTGGCCGCCGGCACCGTCGCCGAGATCCAGGCCAGCCGCGAACCGTACCTCTACGAGTTTATCCGCACGTCGGGGGTGGCCGCCGCGTCCGGCGCCCGGGTCGTCCCGGAAGCGGGTGCGCCGTGAAGTGGCTGTCGTCGGGCGTCAAGGTCGGCGTCCTCTTCCTCCTGCTGATCGCGGGCGCGTACGCCGTCTTCACCGGGCTGGGCAGCGATCCTGCGGGCGACGACAACATGGAGCTGTCGGCGCGCTTCAAGGACGCGTCGGGGTTGCCGGTCGGCTCGAAGGTCGTGGTCGCCGGCCTGCCGGTGGGCAGCATCACGAGCCTGTCGATCGAGGGCCGCTACGCGCGCGTGAAGTTCCGCGTGCGCCGCGACCTCCCGATCTGGTCGAGCTCGATCGTCTTCAAGAAGGCGACCTCGCTCCTCGGCGACAACTACCTCGAGATCGATCCGGGCGGGGCCGACACCCCGGAGCCCGACGGCACGGCGGCGGTGCGCCTGAAGCACGGTGACGAGATCGAGCGCGTGGTCGAGGCGACGTCGCCCGATCAGCTCCTGCGCCGGATCGAGCAGAGCCTGCCCAACGTCGACGCCGTCCTCCTCTCGGTGAAGGACCTCTCCGAGGACATGCGACGCGTGGTCAACGGCCCCATCGCCTCGGTCGCCAACCGCGTCGACGCGCTGGTGCAGAAGGAGGCCGACACGGTGAGCGGCATCCTGGCCAAGGCCGACCGCTCGATGGATCGCATCGACCAGATCACCAAGGACATCCGCGCCATCACCGGCGACGCCGACGCGCGGGTGGCCAAGATCCTCGACAACCTCGAGGCGGCGTCGGCCGAGGCCAAGGATCTGGTGGCGACGGCCAAGGGGGAGGTCGAGCTGACCGGCGAGAAGCTGCGCGAGAAGCTCGACAAGGTCGACGAGGTGATCGCCAACACCGAGAGCATCACCCAGAAGATCGACGAGCCCGTGGGCACGCTCGGCAAGCTGGTCAACGATCCCGCGATCGCCGACAACGTCGAGGAGATCACGAACGACGCCAAGGACTTCCTCGGCACGATCTTCACGCTGCAGACGTACGTCGGGCTGCGCAGCGAGATGAACTTCGGCTCCGGCCTGGCTCGCCACTACATCTCGGTCGAGCTGCACACCCGCCCGGACAAGTTCTACCTGATCGAGCTGGAGAAGGGCCCGCGCGGCGACTACCCCGACGTCACGCTCGAGTTCGATCCGACCGTCGATCCGAACGCCTGGGTGCGCAAGAGCGTCATCGAGGACAAGATCCGCTTCACCTTCCAGTTCGCCAAGCGCTTCGGCTGGCTGACCCTGCGCTACGGCCTCAAGGAGTCGACCGGCGGTGTCGGCGCCGACGCCGACGTGCGCTGGTGGGGGCGCGAGCTCCAGCTCTCGGCCGATGCCTTCGACGCGACCTTCGATCAGCTGCCGCGGGTGAAGCTCGCGGCCTCGTACGAGGTCTTCCGCCACGTCTACGTGCTCGGCGGCGTCGACGAGCTCCTCAACCCGCCCGACACGCTGCTCATCAACCTGGGCAACGATGACGTCCCGATCCAGTTCGAGGAGTTCCGCTTCGGCCGCGACTTCTTCGCCGGCGCGATGATCCGGTTCAACGACAAGGATCTGGCCGCGCTCCTGGCGATCGGCGGCGGCGCGCTGGGCGCCGTCGGCGACTGAGCTCCGCGGCTCAGCTGTCCTGGCGCACGGGCACGGTGAACGTCACCGTGGTGCCGCGGCCGGGCTCGCTCGAGATCCGGAACGCGCCGCCGGCCTTGCCGACGATGCGCTGGCACTGCGCCACGCCCAGGCCGGTGCCCTGGCGCTTGGTCGTGAAGAAGGGCGTGCCGATCCGCTCGAGCACCTCGGGCGGGATGCCGCCCCCGGTGTCGCGGATCTCGAAGCGGACCGTGCTCGCCTCGATCGCCGCCGACACGACGACGCCACCGTCGGTCTGAGCGCGATCGCCGACGGCCTGCGCACCGTTGGTCACGACGTTGATGAGCACCTGCGTGAGCTCGGTGGCGCTCATGCGCACCGACGGCAGCTGGTCGGGGCCGTCGTAACGCAGGAAGCTGCGCGCGCGCACGGCGACATCCTGGCAGACCCCGAGCGCGTGACGGATCACCGGCACCGGCTCGCTGGTGCCCACCTGCTGGCGCGGCCCCCCGCGCAGGAACTGATGGAGATCGGCGGTCATGCCGCGCATGTGGTTGGCGCTGTGGCTGACCTCGCCGACGATCTCGGCGAGCTCGTTCACCAGGTCGTCGACGAGCTCGCGGTCCTTGGGCGGCAGGTCGGTGTTCTCCGCCAGGCGTGCGACGACGGGCACCGCCTTGGTGAGGTAGCTCAGCCGGTCGCAGTTCATGAGCATGCTGACCACCGGCTGGTTCAGATCGTGCACCACCGCGCCGACGATGCTGCCGAGCGTGGCCAGGCGCTCGGTCTCGAGCAGCCGGTGCTGCAGGGCCGCCGAGTCGCGCGAGAACTGCCAGGCCGCGATCGCCCAGCGCAGGAGCTGCTCGAGCTCCTCGCGGTTCCACGGCTTCACGATGTAGCGGGCGACCAGCCCTTCGTTGATCGCCGCGAGGATCGGCTCGATGTCGGCGTACGCGGTGATGACCACGCGGACCACCTCCGGGTGGTCCTTCTTCACGCGACGCAGGAGGTCGTCGCCGCTCATGAGCGGCATGCGCTGGTCGGTGAGGAGCACCGCCACCGTGTCGGTCGCGAGGATGTTCAGGGCCTCGTGGCCGTCGGCCACCGTCTTGATGCGGAACTTCCCGGCGAACGAGCGCTCGAACACGATGCGGTTCGGTCGCTCGTCGTCGACGTACAGCACCAGGGGGCCGCGGTCCGGGGTGTCGGTTGCAGGGGTCGCCGTCATCAGCTCACCTCGGGTGGCTCGGGTAGATCGACCGCGAAGACGGTGTGATCACCCCGGGCCCGTAGCTCGAGTGTACCCCCATGTCGATGCACCAGATCACGTGAAGTGGAAAGTCCCAGGCCGGTCCCCTGGCCGGGGGGCTTGGTGGTGAAGAACGGCTCGAAGATGCGGTCGCGGATGGCCTGGGGCACGCCGGGGCCGCTGTCGGCGACCTCGATCGTCACCCGACCGGGTCGCTTCGAGGTCGCGAGCTCGATCCAGCCGCCAGGGCCGGCGGCGTGAGCGGCGTTCTCGAGCAGGTTGGTGAGCACCTGGGTCAGGACCGGTGCGGCGCAGCGGATGGGGCCCTTGTAGTCGGTCCGGGTCCGCAGATCGCGCCCGCTGATCGCCGCGGACGCGTTGGCGAGCGCCCGGTCGATGACGTCCCCGACGGGCACACGCCGCAGGTCGAGGTCGCCGGAGCGGCGGAAGCCGAGGAGCTGGCGCGACAGGTACGCGACCTGATCGGCGCACTCCGCCATGACGTCGATGAGCTGCGTCACCGGGTGCTCGGGGTCGGCGAGCTCGGGCGGCAGCATCTCCTTGAGCGGGGCCACCGCGTTGACGATGCCGTTGGCCGGATTGCGCAGCTCGTGGGCCAGGCCCGCCGACATCGCGCCGAGCGACGCGAGCTTCTCGGCGTCGTAGAGCTGGCGGGTCAGCGCGCGGTGGCCGAGCTGGGCGCGGACGCGCGCGCGGAGCTCGACGGGATCGAACGGCTTGGTGAGATAGTCGACGGCCCCGACGCCGAACCCGACGAGTCGATCGTCGATGCCGGCGCGCGCGGTGAGGACCAGCACCGGCGCCGGGGGGACGCCCGGGATGTCGCGGAACCGGCGCGTGAGCTCGAAGCCGTCCATGCCCGGCATCTGCACATCGGTGATGAGCAGGTCCGGGTGGTGCTGCTCGGCGAGCGCGAGCGCGGTCGCGCCGTCGTGGGCGACGAGGATCGTGTGGTCGCCGGCGAGGACCCCCGCGATCGAGCTGGCGAGCGCGAGGTCGTCCTCGGCGAGCAGGATCGTGCCGAGGCTCGTCCCCGGCGGCTCGAGGCGGGTTGGCACCGCGGTCTGCGAGGTGGCCACGCCGAAATCGCCGGGCGCGAGCCGCAACGCCACCGGCCCCGTCGCGGGCAGGGTATCCGCCGGCGCCAGCGTGAAGTGGAAGATCGTGCCGCCGCCGGGGTTGGGAAGGCACTCGATCTCGCCCCCGTGGGCGCGCACGAGCTCGCGCGTGAGCGAGAGGCCGATGCCCGAGCCGCCCCGGCTCGCGATGCCGCCCTTGCCCTGCTCGAAGCGGCCGAACAGGCGCCCGCGCAGGTCGTCATCGATGCCGATGCCGGTGTCGGCCACGGCGACGGTGACCCGCTCCTCGGGGGTGGCGGCCGGCGTGACGGTGACGGTGATGCGGCCGCCGGGCGGCGAGAACTTCACCGCGTTCGAGAGCAAGTTGGCGAGCACGCGCTCGAGCGCGATCGGGTCGGCGGAGACTGGCAGGCGAGGGGGGCACACGACGTCGAGGGTCAGGCCGGCGGCCGCGGCGGCGAGCCGCCACCCCGCCGCCGACGCCGTGATCGCGGCCTCGAGGTCGATCGGCTCCGCGTGCACGGTGAGCTCGCGCTCGCGCCCCGCGGCGAGGATCAGGAGCTCGTCGACCATGCGCACCAGCTTGCGTGCGCCGCTCGTGACGGTGGCGAGGTGCGCCACGCCGCTCTCGTCTCCGCGGTCGCGGGCCGCGGCCACCAGCGTATCGACCGACAGGAGGATGAGCGCGAGCGGCGTACGGAACTCGTGGCTGATGTTCTGGAACAGGCGCTCGCGGCTCTCGATCGTCGCCGCCAGCTCGTCGCGGGCGATGCTCAGGTCGTGCGTCCGCTCCTCGACGCGCCGCTCGAGGGTCTGCTGGTAGTCGGCGAGCTCGCCGTACGCGCGCGCGTTGTTCACTGCCAGCGCGATCGTCGGCGCGACCAGCTCGAGGAGTGTGCGCGCGTGATCGCGGTCGCCTTCATCGCGCGGCCATGCTCGCAGCGTCGCCCTTGGCACGAGGTCGGTCGCTAACTCGACTTCGATCACCGGTGCGACCTCGCCCGCGCTGCCAGCGCGATGTCGGCGAGCGTTGTCCAACTGCAGCTCGGCGCCAGTGATGCGCGAATCGGTGATCAGTCCGCGGAGCACGGCTGAAATCGCGCTGTCGACGTCACGTTCGGCGAGCGCTCGTTGGCCGACCAGATATGCGGTCTGAAGAACCTCGCGCTGGCGTTCTACCGCTTCTCTCGCAGCGTCGAGCTCAGCGTACCGCGCCTGGAGGCTCTGGTGCGCATCGTTGAGCTCGTTCGCAGCCTGGCGGGCATTGAACGGCCAGCTAACGATCCGGCGGAACAACGCGGCTGGTCCTTTGGGCTCGACGTACTGAACGTGAAAGCGCACTCCGTTCGTGAGCAGTTCGGCCATGACCGTCGACTTGGCGGCACCCAGCATCCGCGGCATCGCCGCGTAGGTGCCCTGTGACACCCAGAAGAGGTCCTCGTTTGGCGCGTAGCCGTCCCGCATCTTCAACTCGATGACAACCCTCGCCGGGCCGTCATCGCGGCACGTCACCAGGAGGCAGTTGAACATCTGCTTCGCGATGCCCTCCGGGTTGGCGACCCAGTGGTAGAAGCCGTTCACGGAGAAGCGCAGTCGAGCAACGACTCCGATGAACTGGACCGCTCCGCCCTCGGTGCTTCGCTCCCCGATCCGGACCAGATCATCCCGCGTCCAGAACGTTCGCCCATTCTCCATGATGCGCGAAAACGCGTTCCAGTCGACGCGTTCGTTCTTGTTGCGTAGGTGGGCGAGCTCGTACGCAGTGCCCGCGACCAGCGGTTCGGCGTCGAGCTTCCGATCTTCGAGATCGCGAAGCAGCGCCTCGAAGAACCGGCAGGAGACCTCCTTCACGTGCTCAGTGTACTCCTATCGTCCCCATCTCATGACGAGGCTCGACCAGGTCTCACCGAGCCCACCACTGAACGTCGCGACCACGTCGCCGTTGCGCAGGAGCCCGAGCCGTTCGCCCTCCGCGAGAATGAACGGGACGTTGACGCTGTTCATGTTGGCGAGTGACGGGAACGTGATCACGGTGGCTGCATCGCTGATGTCCGCGTGCGCGGCCGTGACGCGTGTAAGCCACGGTGTGCCCTGATGCGAGGCGTAGAACCCTACGTCGCCGGGGAGGAGGTGCGCCTCGTCGAGCGCGGCGTGGATGGCTTCCCGGCTGCGGTCCACGATGGTGAGCAGCATGGCTCTCGTGGCAGCACGGTCGATCGAAAACGTGGTTGCTTCGCCCGCTTGCCACCACCGCATGCCAGGGACACCGAGAACGAGCGCGTCGCAACCCGAGCCATCGGCGTGGTGAACTGCGGCAAGCAACCCCAGGCCGTCGGAGACCGGCCCGAACACCGCCGCCGCGGCGCCGTCGCCCCACCATGCCGAGTGCGGTTCCTCCGGGCCATGCACTCTCGTGATCGCGGATGAGTGAACGGAGAGTACGTGTCGCGCGCGTCCACTCCTTATCAGCGCATCCGCGAGCGTTGCGTGGACGGCGAACGCGTTGCACGCTGCCTCGGTTCCCAGCGCGATGCAGCGAGGTGGAAGGTCCAGCAGGCGATGCGTGATGCACGCCGAGTTGACCATGAGGTGATCGGGAACCGGGGTCTGAGAGAGGATGACGTCGACGTCGCTGCTTGTGATCCCTGCCCGGTCGAGGGCCGACCGCGCAGCGCGCGCTTCCATCTCGGACGGTGTCATGTCGTCCGCCATCACCCGACGCTCACGCGCTCCGCGAAATGGATCGTTGGCGTACTCGGCGAGCGCGCTCAGCGTCGCTACTCCGCCGGCCGACTGCTCGGCCGGCGAGGTCACGTCGGCGCGCGTCGCGCGGTGAGCCATCTGTTCGCGCCAGCGCGCGACGTGCTCTGCCGGCCACCAGTCGTTGGTGCGAATGGTCGCGGGCAGGTAGGTCCCTATCCCTAGGATTCCGCTAGCAACCATCAGTTCACCAGGCGCAAGGTGCGGGCGGCCGCCTTGAGCTCGGCCATGCGGTCCTTGCGGGGCAGCTTGACGCTCGGATCGATCTGGACGTCGACGACGATGGGGCCGTCCGGGCGGAGGAGGCGCTCGGCGGCGCGGGTGAGGTCGCCCGGGCGCGTGACGCGGAGGAAGTCGGCGCCGAGGCCTTGCGCCAGGGCGCCCACGTCCATCGCGATCGGATAGCTCGGCTGGCGGCCGTAGACGGCCTTGTGGCCGATCTCGACCATGCCCAGGCGGCGGTCGTTGAACACGAAGATGACGATGGGCAAGCGCTCGGCGGCGGCGGTCGCGACCTCGAAGCCGTTCATGGCGAAACAACCGTCGCCGCAGATGGCGGCGACCGTACGCCTCGGGTTCGCCAGCTTGGCCCCGATCGCGCCGCCGATGGACTGGCCCATCGAGCCGAGGCCCGTCATCACCACGAAGGCGTCGGGCGCGGTCACCTCGAGGAAGTGGGTCGCGAACAGGAAGTGCTCGCCCGAGTCGACGGTGAAGATCGTGTCGCGCGGCAGGATCGACTGGATCTCGGCGATCGCGTCCTGCGGCGCCAGGAGGTCGGGATCCGACGACGCCATCTCGAACCGGGTCACACCCACGGGCGGACGCTGCACGATGCGCGGGCTGCGCTCGCACATGCCACCCAGGAAGGCCGCGGCCGGCGCCACCATCGCGTGCGTCGGCGCGTAGCTCTTGCCGATCTGCTTCGCGTCGATGTCGACGTGCACGAAGGCGCGGCGCGGCTTGAGCAGCGGCGTCCAGCCGTCGGTGGCGAGGTCGCCCAGGCTCGTTCCGACCGCGATCAGCATGTCGAGCCCACCCTCGACGTACTCGCGCGCCGACGGATGACCGCCGAGTCCGAAGACGCCGAGCGCCATCGGGTGGTCCTCGGGGAAGACGCCCTTGGCCTTGGGCGTCGTCGCCACCGGGCAGTGGTAACGCTCGGCCATCGCGCGGAGCATCGGCGGTGCGTTGTTGCCGCGCACGCCCGACCCGGCGAGGATGAGCGGCCGGCCGGCGACCGCCAGCAGCGCCGCGATCTCGTCGAGGGCGCGGGCGTTGAGCGCGAACTCGAGCGACAGCTCGCCGGTGATGCGGGTCGGCACCTGCGGCGTCATTGCGACGTCGAGCGGCAGGGTGAGCGCCACCGGGCCGCGCCGCCCCGACATCGCGGTGGCGATCGCGCGATGGAGCAGCAGCGGCGCCTGGGCCGGGTCGATCATCTCGGCGGCGAGCTTGGTGACGTGCCGGGTCATGCCGACCACGTTCAAGCCATGGCTCGAGCCGTCCTGGAGCGCGCCCTTGCCGTGCACCTTGCGCGGCACCTCGCCGACGAGGAGGAGCACGGGCAGCCCGTCGCAGTGGGCCGACGCGAGCCCGGTCATCGCGTTGAGCACCCCCGGTCCCGACGTCACCGCGGCGACGCCGAGCGTGCCGGTCGTGTGGGCCCAGCCCGCGGCGGCGAACAAGGCGCCGCTCTCGTGGCGCGTCGTGACCACGCGTATCGAGCGATCCATGAGCGCGTCGTGGATCGGCGAGATGGGGCCGCCGGGCAAGCCGAACACCGTCGTGACGCCCGCCGCCTCCAGCACGTCCACCAGCACGTCCGCGGTTCTTCGAGTCGCCGGCTCGTTGGTGTTCGCGCCGGCGTCGGTGTTCGTCGTGGGTTCCGCTTCGGGTGCGTCGAACGTGCCCATCTCTTCCTTGCTGGCCCTAGCGGGTCGGCTGGGGCGGACTCAGCCCCAGCTCGTCCAGGACCGTGGCCACGTCGACAGGCTTGCGCAACACACGTCGCGCTCCTGCCGCGCGTGCCGATTGCTCGAGCTCGCCGGTCATGCGGCCGCTGGTGATGATCACCGCGATGTCCTTGGTCGCCGGATTGCTCTTGAGGCGGCGGCAGACCTCGATGCCGTCGATCCCCGGCATGTACACGTCGATGAGGAGCGCATGCGGGCGCATCGCGCCGATCTCGACCAGGGCGTCGATGCCGTTCTCGATCAGCGTCACCTCGACCTTGTCGGCGAACCGCTTGAAGGCGCGGCCGAGGGCCTTCAGCTGGATCGTGTCGTCGTCCACCGCGAGCACCCGGCGCCGTGCGGCGTTCGCCAGCGGCCGAGGAACCGGGATCTTGTGGTGATCCAGGAACATCACGAGGTCCGAGGCGCGGATGCGCCGGTGCCCGCCGGGAGTCCGGAACGCGATGATATGGCCGTCATTGACCCACTTCTTGACCGAGCTCGGGTTAACCTGCAGGAGGTTACCGACCTGGGTCGAGGTGAGTAGTTGGTCTGGGGTGATGGTCTCGGGTGTCACGGTTTTCGCAGTATCATCGCTTCGGCGGCCTCGGTCAACCAGACCTGTCCGAGAGCATGGCCGGGCACGTTGGCACGCGCACGGGAGGAGCACCATCACCCGGCTAGGGTGATGCTGGGCGCGCGGCGTATGCGGGCACGCGCTCGTTGCGGGCTCAGATCATCTCGCCGAGCAACCGCGGAATGGCGGAAACGTGAGATCCGTTTAGATAACTGGATCCATGAGATCCGCGTCCAGCGCTCGACTGCTGGCGATCGCGCGTTCGAGCCGGGTCCACACGCGTGCGCCGGGTCTGGTCGCGGCGAGCCCGAGCGCGATGGTCGCGGCCGTCTCGCGCAGGGAGACGACCTCGGCGATGAACGCCGGCGACATCGGGCGAGGTGCGGCGTCGGGCGCGCCCAGCGCCCAGAGCGTGGCCTCGCCATCGGCGCCGGCGTCGTCCCGCATCGCCACTCGGTTACGCCCGGTGACCGGCCCCGGTTCGGTCCGACCCACGGAAAAAAAGCCGGGTCCCTTGATCCGAGGTGCCCCCCTCGACGTAGGCTCGGCAGGGGGACAGCACCAGTGGCAGATATCCAGCAGCACCTCGCCTCGTCGCACAAGGTCGAGTTCGAAGACCTCGACTGGGCGCTCGCCAAGCGCGTCGGCCTCACGCACCGCGAGGCCGAGATGCTCCAGTACTTCGCCGACATCGAGAGCCAGACCGTCTTCTACATGCTCGAGGTCGCCAAGCTCGAGGTCGCGCGTGACCCCGAGCTCCTCACGTTCCTCACCATGTGGAACTACGAGGAGTACTTCCACTCGCACGCGATCTCGCGCCTGCTCCGCGAGTGCGACGTCGACGTGCCGCCGCCGATGGCGCGGGCGACGAACCTGCGGGCCCGCGCCCGGGTCCGCGCCCGGCTCGAGGATCTCGTCCAGCAGACGCTCGCCAAGACGATGCCGCGCGCGTTCGTCGCCTTGTGGATGACGTGGGGTGCCGCCCAGGAGCTCCTGACCACGCAGGCCTACGAGGAGATCGCGCGCACGACGGCGAACCCGGTCCTGACCGAGCTGTTCCGTCGCATCGCCAAGCAGGAGCGGCGCCACTACGCGTACTACTACACGTCGGCGCGCGAGCGGCTCGAGGGGTTCCCCGCGGGGCAGCGACTCGTGCGCTTCATCTTCGAGACCAACTTCAACCCGGTCGGCTCGGGGCTGAAGTCGCCCGAGGAGCAGGCTCGGTTCCTCTCGAACATCTTCCCGCGCCACCGCCTGTTCGAGGCCTTCGGCGAGGTCGACGACAAGCTCGAGGCCCTGCCCGGGCTGGGCGGGATGCGCGTCGCGACCGCCTACGCGCAGCGCGTGCAGCCGATGCTCGAGCCCGACGCGCGCTGGTCGCCGGCGCTCGACGCCGGGGTCACGGCCGGTCCGGCAGCACCGGCAGCGTTCTCATCGTCCCGCGCGTGACCCCGAACTGCTCGTGGACGCGCGCGGCGCGGACGACCTCGGCGGGCGTGGTCTCGCCGGCGACCAGCGTGCGGTACGCGGCGTAGAGCCGCGACGTCTCGGCCGCGGTCTCGCGCACGAGCTCGAGCCGCAGGCGGCGGACGCCCTGGGCGAGGAGCTCGGGCACGAGCGCCGCGGCGCTCTGCGCCTGCGCGTTGAACACGGTGTTGCGGCAGCCGATGTCGACGACGACGGGGTGGACGAGCGCCGTGCGATCGCGGAGCGAGACCTCGTGCTGCTCGCAAGGGCGGCCACACGAGCGGAAGTCGGCGCCGCCGGAGAGGAGATGGGCGTAGACGCAGTGCTCGGTGTGGAACGTCGGGATGTGATGATGGACGGTGACCGCGAGGCGCGCCGGCGTCGACGCCGCGAGGAGGGCGGCGAGTTGCGCGTGGTCGAGGTCGTGGGCGACGGTCGCGGTCGCGAGGCCCGGTTGCGCCAGGACGAAGGCGGCGGAGATCGAGTTGGTGATGTTGAGCGAGAAGTCGCCGTGGAGCGGGATGGTCGGGGCGAGCCGCGACATGGAGACCAGCGCGGCCCAGGACCGGACGAGGACCGCGTCGGGCTCGAGCTTGACCAGGTGCCCGAGGATCTTCTCCTCGCCGGGCTTGAGGATGCGCGGCGTGGCGAGGATGACGCGGGCGCCGGCGGCGCGCGCGCGGGCGACGGCGCGCGACAGGCCGACCAGCTCCATCCAGTCGAGCTCGACCTCCGGCGCGCCGGCGGCGAGGAGCGCGTCGAGCTGCGCGTCGGTGCGGCAGAGAGGGAGGAGGAGCGCCGGAGGCGCCGGAGGCGCCTGCGGCGCGGCCTCGGGCCTCGGGCCTCGGGCCTCGGGAAGAAGGCCTCCGGCGTCAGGTACACCGACCGTGAGCTCCGCGCGGACGCGCGCGACCTGCGAGCCTTCAGCGAGCGCTCGCGCGGGCGGTGCGTCGAGCGCGGCATCGAGCGACTCGACGAGTGAGCGTCGCAGGGCCTTGAGCTCGCTCACCGGGAGGTGCAACGCGCCTCCGAGCCCCGTCGTGTCGAGCGACGCGAGGTGATAGCGCGTGCCGCCGAACGAGCCGAGCTTGTCGCGCAGGAGCGCGTCGTCCAGGCCCGCGCTCCGCGCTGCGGACAGCTCGCTCCTCGACGTCTGCTCGACGCTGGTCTGCTCGACGCGCGCCCTCACCACGAGCGGCTCGCCCGCCGCACCGCGCACCTCGAGCACCACCGCGATCCGCCCCGTCGGCTCGCTCTCGCTCAGCCTCGCCGCCGCCGCGTGCGCCCCCGGATCACTCGTCAGCCACAGGCGCGCGCCGACGTGCACCCGCCCGAGATCCGGCCCCGGCCGCCCGAACCCGATCACCCAGCCATCGCGCAGCGCCTCCACCGAGAAGATCGGCCCACCGACCTCGTCGGCCTCGGGGTGCCCCTCGTCGAAGACCACGCCCAGCCCCGCGCGCGGGACCACCGGGCCGGCGGCCGGAGACGCGGGCACCGCGCCATCGCGGCGAACCTCGACGTGCTCGCCGGCCACGTGGGTCACGGTGCCGACGTACAGCCCGCGGTGCTTGGGCGCGCGCCCGACGACGAGCGCCTGGTGGTCGACGCCGCCCAGGAACCCGAGCGACTGCCCGCGCGTGTACGCGAGCCCCATGGTCGCCAGGTCGGCGGCGAGGGCGGCGTGGTCCGGCGTCCCGTCGAGGATCGAGTCTCGCCAGCGCCGGTATCCGGCGACCGCGCTCGCGACGTACGCCGGGCCTTTCTGCCGGCCTTCGATCTTCAGGCTCGCGACCCCGGCGGCCGCCAGCTCGGGCACGACCGGCGCGCCGGCGAGATCCTGCGGTGACAGCAGGTAGCGCACCTCGCCGAGGTCGCGCACGTCGCCGTCGACGACGAGGTCGTAGGGCAGGCGGCAGCTCTGCGCGCACTGGCCGCGGTTGGCCGACCGGCCACCCCACGACTCCGACGTGAGGCACTGGCCGCTCCAGGACACGCACAGGGCGCCGTGGATGAAGACCTCGAGCTCGATGGGGGAGGCCGCCGCGAACGCGCGGATCTCGTCGACCGACAGCTCCCGCGGCACGACGACCCGGTTGCACCCGAGCCGGGCCGCGATGTGCGCGGCCTCCGGCGACGTGATCGTCATCTGCGTGGACGCGTGCACCTCCATCGCCGGGCACAGCGCGCGCGCGAGGAGCGCCACCGCCGGGTCCTGCACGATGATCGCGTCGACCCCGGCGGCCGCGACGCCGCGCAGGATGCGCTCGACGGTCGGCAGCTCCGGCTCGAACACGAGCGTGTTCAAGGTCACGTAGGCCCGCGCTCCGGCGCGGTGGACCCGCCGGACGACCTCGGGCAGCCCGGCCAGCGAGAAGTTGGTCGCCCGCGCCCGCGCGTTGAAGCCGTCGTCGAGCCCGAAGTAGACCGCGTCGGCGCCCGCCGCGAGCGCGGCTCCGAGCGACGCCTCGTCACCGGCGGGCGCGAGGATCTCGGGGCGGCGGGGGCTGCGGGGCCCGGGACGGGAAGCCGGCTCGAACATCCTCGCCCAACTACCACGCATATCACGCCTCCGGTCGGCGATCAGCATGTCGGCGGCCGAATGTTCTTCGGGACTTGCGCTCGGGGGCCGTCCTGCCGTATCACGCGCGACCACGAACACGACCCCCCCAGGCACGACGAAGAGGTGACTCCATGACTGCGCTAATGGCCGCGCTCGCTGCAGCGGCAGGACCGGGTGAGAAGCACCGGATCGAATCCGAAGCGGATCTGGTCCTTCCCAGCTTTCACAACATCGAACAAGCCAAGTTCCTCGGCATGTCCGGGTGGACCCTCCTGGCCATCGGCCTGGGCGTCTGCCTCCTCGGCATGTTCTTCGGCATGACGATCTACCGGCAGCTCAAGAACATGCCGGTGCACAAGTCGATGCGCGACGTCTCGGAGCTCATCTACGAGACCTGCAAGACGTACCTGTTCACCCAGGGCAAGTTCATCGCGATGCTGTGGGTGCTGATCGGGACGATCATCGTCGTGTACTTCGGCGTGCTCGAGAAGGTGCCGGTCGGGAAGGTGGCGGCGATCGCCGCCTTCAGCGTCATCGGCATCCTCGGCAGCTACGGCGTCGCGTGGTTCGGCATCCGGGTCAACACGTTCGCCAACAGCCGCGCGGCGTTCGCGTCGCTCAAGGGCAAGCCGTACCCGACCTACGCCATCCCGCTCAAGGCGGGCATGTCGATCGGCACGATGCTCATCTCGACCGAGCTCCTGCTCATGCTCGCGATCATGCTGTTCCTCCCCGGCGACTTCGCCGGTCCGTGCTTCATCGGCTTCGCGGTCGGCGAGTCGCTCGGCGCCGCGGCGCTGCGCATCGCGGGCGGCATCTTCACCAAGATCGCCGACATCGGCTCCGACCTCATGAAGATCGTCTTCAACATCAAGGAAGACGACGCGCGTAACCCCGGCGTCATCGCCGACTGCACCGGCGACAACGCGGGCGACTCGGTCGGCCCCACCGCCGACGGCTTCGAGACCTACGGCGTCACCGGCGTCGCGCTCATCACCTTCATCCTCGTCGCGCTGTCCCAGGTGGCCGAGTTCCAGGTGATCCTGCTCGTCTGGATCTTCGCGATGCGCATCTCGATGATCATCGCGTCGATCGGCAGCTACCTCATCAACGAGGCGATCACCAAGAACAAGCACCAGCACGCGGACAAGATGAACTTCGAGCACCCGCTGACGGTGCTCGTGTGGCTCACCTCGATCGTCTCGGTCGGCCTCACGTTCCTCATCTCGTACTTCCTCATCGGCCCGGGCGCGGGCGCGATGGTGTCGCAGCAGGGCGCCAGCTACATCGGGACCTACCTGCCGTGGGGCCTGTGGTGGAAGCTGTCGATCATCATCTCGTGCGGCACCCTCGCCGGCGCGATCATCCCCGAGACCGTCAAGGTCTTCACCTCGACCGGCTCGCGTCACGTGAAGGAGGTCGTCACCGCCTCCCGTGAGGGCGGCGCGTCGCTCAACGTCCTCGCCGGTCTCACCGCCGGCAACTTCTCGGCCTACTGGATGGGCCTCGCGATCGTCGCGCTCATGGGCATCGCCTACGGCGTGTCGACGACCGCTGGCCTCGCCGAGCTCATCATGACCGGCTCGGGTGGCGAGATCGACGCGTTCGGCGCCAAGGCGGCGGCCGCGGTGTTCTCGTTCGGCCTGGTCGCCTTCGGCTTCCTGGGCATGGGCCCGGTGACGATCGCGGTCGACTCGTACGGCCCGGTCACCGACAACGCCCAGTCGGTCTACGAGCTCTCGGTCATCGAGAGCAAGGAAGGCATCGCGGACGAGCTGGAGAAGGACTTCGGGTTCCGCCCGCAGTTCGACAAGGCCAAGCACTTCCTCGAGGAGAACGACGGCGCGGGTAACACCTTCAAGGCCACGGCCAAGCCGGTGCTCATCGGCACCGCGGTCGTCGGCGCCGCCACGATGATCTTCGCGATCATCATGCTGCTCACCGAGGGCCTGCAGCCGGCCAAGGTCGCCAACCTCTCGATCCTCCACCCGCCGTTCCTGCTCGGGCTCATCACCGGCGGTGCCGTGATCTACTGGTTCACCGGCGCGTCGACGCAGGCGGTGTCGACCGGCGCCTACCGCGCGGTCGAGTTCATCAAGGCCAACATCAAGCTCGACAGCGGCGCCGAGAAGGCGTCGATCGAGGACTCGAAGAAGGTCGTCGAGATCTGCACGATCTACGCGCAGAAGGGCATGGTGAACATCTTCCTCGTGCTCTTCTTCTCGACGCTGGCCTTCGCCTGCCTCGAGCCGTACTTCTTCATCGGCTACCTCATCTCGATGGCGCTCTTCGGCCTCTACCAGGCGATCTTCATGGCCAACGCCGGCGGCGCCTGGGACAACGCCAAGAAGGTCGTCGAGGTCGAGCTCAAGGAGAAGGGCACGGACCTGCACGCGGCGTCGGTCGTCGGTGACACCGTCGGCGACCCGTTCAAGGACACGTCGTCGGTCGCGCTCAACCCGGTCATCAAGTTCACGACGCTGTTCGGCGTGCTGGCGGTGGGCCTGGCCCACAAGCTGTCGCGCGACGTGAACACCGCGATCGCGGTGGCGGGTCTCCTCGTGGCGATGTTCTTCGCGTACCGTTCGTTCTACGGCATGCGCATCGACACCACCTCCGAGAAGAAGTGAACCGAGGGTAGGGGGCAGGGGACGACCGTGGATTCGCCGCCCGAGCAGGTCTTCGACGAGTTGACCTCGCTCGTGGCGCGGATCCGGTCCTCGGCGAGCCCGGCGAACGACGCCGAGCTCGCCGCGCTGGAGGCGCTGGCTCAGGCGGCCGCCGATCACGGCCGCCGTCTGAGCGAACGCCTGACAGCCTTGACCGACGCGCTGGCGACGGCGCAGCAGCTGCTCGCCGAGGTCGCCGTGCGCGACAGCCTCACCAGGCTCCACAACCGGCGCGGGTTCCTCGAGCAGGCGGGCCTGGCGCTGCAGCTCGCCGAGCGCACGCGCCGCCCGGTTGCGCTCTTCTCGATCGGCCTCGACGACATGAAGGCGGTGAACGACCGCCACGGCCACGCGGCCGGCGACGAGGTGCTCGCCGAGATGGCGGCGATCCTGCGCGCGACCTTCCGCGTGACCGATCTGCTCGGCCGCATGGGCGGTGACGAGTTCGCGGCGCTCGCCATCGAGTGCGCCGACGAGGCGTCCGCGATCGGCCTCCTGCAGCGGCTCCACGACGCCATCACCGAGCGCAACGCCCGCGACGGCGTCGAGGTCGCGCTGGCGGCGAGCGCGGGGCTCACCTTCTACGACCCCGCCCGCGGCCGCCGCTACCTCGAGTCGCTGCTCGCCGAGTGCGACCAGCGCATGTTCACCGTCAAGCAGGCCCGCAAGGGCCGCTGACGCAGCTCAGAGGCCGGTGCAGGTGAAGTTCGCGCCCTGCGCCGGGTAGTAGAACAGATCGGTGAAGCACATCTCGTCGTCCGACGAGTCGCCGAACTGCTTGGCGCCGCCGGGGTTGTTGTACGTGCAGTACGTGGTGAGCCGGTCGGTGGGCAGGAGCTCGACGTGCGGGTTCACCAGCTGGAAGGTCTGGTTCTCGAAGTTGTAGTCGATGTCCTGGAGCACGATCTCCTGCTGCCCGCGGGTGATCACCGAGCGCATGTGGGTGCCGGTCTTGTGCATGTGCTGCGACAGCGAGAACACCTGGATGGGCTCGCTGGTGATCTGCGAGATGTTGCAGCTGCCCGACTGCGTCGAGACACCGGGGGGCACGTTCAGCGTGAACGTCGGGCCGGCGAGCACGATCTCGGCGAAGTGCTGGATCTCGCCCGCGGTGGCCTCCTGCACGAGCGTCCCGGAGCGACCCGAGATGGTCGAGTCGCTCGCGTTGTAGAGGTGGAGGTTGAGGAGCAGCCGCTGCCCGGCGCGCAGGTGGAGGCCCACGCCCGTCGGGAAGTTGAAGTCGGGCGAGCCGACGCCCGAGCCGTAGATCATGCTCTGGCCGTTGGTGCCGACGTTGCACGGGTGGATGCCGTCGGCGGGGCTCGTGTTGTTGAACAGCGTCAGCACCGTGTGGTGCGTGCCGATGGGGATGAGCGGCCGGAACGCCTTGATGTACATGTCGCGCGGCACCGTCGCGTACACGCAGTAGTACGTGTCGGGCTGGCCGGCGGGCAGCGTCCAGTCGCCCTCGAGGAGTGAGGTCCAGCCGTCGGGCACCGCCGAGTCGACGTCGCCCGGCGCCGCGTCGACGCCGTCGTCGTCGCCGTCACCGCTGCCTCCGCCGCCGCAGGCGGCGAGCGCGCAGAACCAGATTCCGACGATCCGTGACTTCGATCGCAGCATGGACTCCTCCCTGGTGGCGCGCCGGAGTTTGCCATCGAACCGCGGTCAACAGGAAGCGGAGACTTGCGCCATGTGGGCTACGCCTTGGACGACTTGGCCATCGTCGTCGCGCCGCCGCCCTGAGCGCCGGCCGCCGCGTCGTCGGTGGCCGGCTCGCTCGACTTCACCTTGCGGCCGGCCTTGCGCAGCGCCTCGCGCAGGAGGAACTCGATCTGCGCGTTCACGCTGCGGAGGTCGTCGCCGGCCCATGACTCGATCGCCGTGAGCACGGCGGGATCGAGGCGGATGAGGAAGGCCTTGCGCGGCACGACGACCTCCGGGGACGTGGTCAGCCTTGGTGGAGCGTGCCGGCGTTGACCACCGGCTGGGTCGAGCGCTCGCCGCACAGGACGACGAGCAGGTTGGAGACCATCGCCGCCTTCCGCTCCTCGTCGAGCTCGACGATCTTGTTCTTCGACAGCATCCCGAGCGCCATCTCGACCATGCCGACCGCGCCCTCGACGATGCGCTGGCGCGCCGCGATGATGGCGCCGGCCTGCTGGCGCTGGAGCATCGCCTGCGCGATCTCCGGGGCGTACGCCAGGTGCGCGATGCGCGCCTCGATCACCTCGATGCCCGCCGCCTTGCAGCGGTTCTGGATCTCGCGCTGGAGCTCCTCGGCGACCGCGTCGGTGTGACCGCGCAGGGAGATCAGGTTCTCGTCGTGGCCGTCGTACGGGTGGTGGGTCGCCAGGTTGCGCACCGCCGCCTCCGACTGGACGGCGACGAACGACGGGTAGTTCTCGACGGAGAAGACGGCGTTCGCCGGCTCGACGACCTTCCACACGACGATGGCGCCGATCTCGATCGGGTTGCCCTCGACGTCGTTCACCTTGATCTTGGCGGTCTCGAAGTTGCGCATGCGCAGGGACACCGCCGCCTTCGAGTAGAGCGGGTTGACCCAGCGCCAGCCCTCGTCGCGCGTCGTGCCGACGTAGCGGCCGAAGAGCTGGAGCACGCGCGACTCGTTGGGCGACATCGTGAACATGCCCTTCCACACGAAGATCACGCCGACGCCGAGGAGCGAGCCGAGCACGAGCTTGAGCGCGTCGGCCTTCGCCGGCTGGTGGACCTCCGGCTTCGGCGGCTCGATCCCGGTCGCGAACAGCCAGATGCCGACGCCGAGCATGGCGAACGAGATCAGCAGCGCGAGGCCGCCGGACAGCGAGCGAAGAGGACGTTCCTTGACGGTCGTGGTCGTGCTCATGAGTGCCTCCCGATGCGTGAGCCGGTTTCCGAGCCCAGGTGTGAGAACGACATCAGAATGATATCACTTTGACAGCAGGCAAGGCCAATTCGGTCGCGTCCGGTTCGATTCCGCCCCGAGCCGCTTATTTGCAGGTTTTTGCTGGCCCTCGTACGATCTGGCCATGCGCTGCAATCGCATCTCCCTGGCGTTCGCCGCCCTGCTCGCGGCCGCCGCGCCCGCGGCCGCCCAGCCGGCGGAGGGAGGCGTCGTCAAGCAGGAGGGTGAGTACGGCGGCGTCTCGCGCGATGCGCCGGCCAAGGGCGCGAGGCCCGCGCGCGCGCCGAAGCACACCCTCACCTGGCTCGGCTTCACACCCAAGGCCGACGGTGGCGCCGAGGTGTTCTTCCAGGCCGCCGAGCCGTTCACGGTCGCGCAGCGCGTGGAGGGCGGGACCCTCGTCGTCGTCCTCGAGGGACTGAAGAAGCAGGCGCGCAACACACGCCGGCCGCTCGACGCGCGCTTCTTCGACACCGCGATCGCGCGCATCAAGACCAAGGTGGTCCGTGCGAAGCGCGCGAAGCGAGGCTCCGCCGGGCATCCCGCGGGCGTCGAGGTGCGCATCACGTTCAAGGACGCCAAGGACGCGCGCGAGGGCAGCGTGCGCGCCGAGAAGGGCGCCGAGGGGATGTCGTACGTCTACCTGACGTTCCCGCCGCCCGCGACGCCCGGCCAGATCCCCGACAAGGTAGATCGCCCGAGCTCCACCACGTCAGCAGCGCCGGCCGGCGAATAGCCGGTCACGGCCGCGGCGTTCTGCGCGTCATGGTGCTGCGACTTCACGGTCTCCTGGGGTGCTTCCTCCTCGTCGCGTGTGGGGGTGGTGGGGCGAGGCCGGTGCCGGCGATCGAGAGCCGTGGCGGCGCGTCTGCCCCGGCGATGACCGAGCCGGTGGCGGTGCTGCGCGCGCTCGCGCGGGCGGCGCGCGACGACGACGGCGCGGCGCTCGACGCGCTCGTCCATCCGGCGCACGGCATGTGGCTCTGGGATCAGCCCGGGGCGACGGTACGCCCGGTCGTGCACGTGACGACGGGCACGGGGACCCGGCCGTCCGTGCGCCTGCGCGCGTCGGGCATGAACGAGTACTGGCAGGAGACCTACTGGAGTCATGTCGCCGGCGGGATCGATGGCCCGCTCGAGCGGCTGGATCGCGATCCGGCGGATCGCTTCGCGCCGCGCTACGGCAGCTGCGACACCTTCGAGACGTCGTCGGTGGCCCCGCGCGCATGGCTCGTCACGGCAGACAGCTTCCGCCGCCACTACGAACCGATCCTCGAACATGCCGATCCGGGCATCGCGCCCGCGCTCATGACCGACATGGCGCACTACCGGGTCTGGGGCCTCGACGTGTGGCTCCTCGAGGATGGCGGCCGGCTGTGGATCGCCCACGTCATGGTGTGGACGCCGTGCGACGCCTGATCCCGGGTTGCCCGATTCCGGACGCTCGACGTCCACCTCTGGACAACAGGGCATCGTACTTTCAGGTTATTGTCAGACAGGTCAGCAGGTCCGACATGTGCAAGGTGACGGGACATGCGGATCCTCGCCTCCATCGTCGCGGTCTCTCTCCTCGTGACTGGATGTGCGCCAGCAGCCGGCGGCTCGAAGGGGGCAAACACGACCCTCCTCGTCGTCGGTAGCACGCTCGCGGCGGCCTCGATCGCCGGGCTCGTGTTCATCGACGAGCGCAACGCGGGGCCGAGCGGGGGCTGGAACCTCCGTCCAATCGCGGAGACACCGCTGCTGCTGATCTCCACGGGCCTGGGGCTCTGGGTCGCCGGGTACGGCATCGCCGGGCTGCGGCGGCAGGCCGCGTCCGATTAGAGGATCGGCGGCGGCGGCGTGAAGCCCTGCACGATGTAGACGCGATCGGTGCCGGTGCCCCACGACAGGAAGAGGTAGTCGCCGGTGACCGGCTCGAAGTACGCGCCCCACGGGCGCGGGAAGCGGCTCATGAACTCGCGGCGGGTCGCGACGATCGGATCGCCCTGCGCGTCGGCGTCGTAGACCGCGACGCGGTCGAGCGTCGGATCGCCGGCCACCCACTCGGCGACGATGATCGCCTGCTGGCTGAAGCCCGGGGAGCCCGCCGGCACGTAGGCGAAGCCGCCCGGGTTGTTGGGCACGGTCGTGGTCTGGGTGACGCCGGTGATCGCGAGGAGCCCGCTGTCGGGCGCGGTGGCGACGTGCACCCAGTAGCCGCCCGGCCACGTCACCAGGCGCAGACCGCCGGCGCCGGCGAGGCCGGGCGGGACGACGCCGATGCCGCCGGGGCCCGAGTCGCCCGACGGCAGGCCGATCGCGCGCAGGTCGGTGTCGCGCGCCGACGCGGTCGCGCCGACCGGCAGCTGCGAGAGGATCGCCTGCGGCCACTGCGTGTACAGCATGAGGCTCGGGTTGACGTAGACGAGGTTGGCGTCGACGTACGGCGTGGTCGCGTGCACCGTCGCCGTGCCGCTCCAGCCCGTGATGTGGCCGCACGCGTCGCGGGTGACGCCGATCTCGTAGATCGCGCCGCTGCCGTTCTCGGAGTTGCCGGCGATGAGCAGCTTGTCGTCGTCGGTGACGTGGACCGTCGCGCCGCCGAGCGGGTTGGGCACGCCGGGGACGGGGCCGAGATCGTAGACGCTGTAGAGCGACGCGTACGCCGGCGCGAGCTGCACCTCCGGACCGGGCACGACGGGCGGCGGCGGGCAGCTGTCGGCCGCGTCGCCGCCCTCGGCCGGCGCATCGGCGCGCGCGTCGATCGAGGCGGGCTCGTCGTCGGCGCCACCCGACATCGACGGACCGCAGGCCGTGATCAGGAATCCCACGAGGAATCGGGCCGCGCGCATGGCGCGAGGCTACCCCCGCGCGGGGCGGCGTGGCGAGTAACCCGCGTTGTCCGCGCGGTGGTATGCGAGCAGACCCCGTGATAGGCCAGTAGCCCCCGATGTCGAACCAGAAGCCCCAGACCGCCATCACCCCGACCCGCGCCGACGACTACCCCGAGTGGTACCTCCAGGTCGTCGGCGCCGCCGATCTCGCCGAGAGCTCGCCGGTGCGCGGCTGCATGGTGATCAAGCCGTGGGGATACGCGCTCTGGGAGAACGTGCAGCGTGTCCTCGACGGCATGTTCAAGGACACCGGGCACGTGAACGCGTACTTCCCGCTCTTCATCCCGGTGCGCTTCCTCGAGAAGGAGGCCGCGCACGTCGAGGGCTTCGCCAAGGAGTGCGCGGTGGTCACCCATCACCGCCTCGAGGCGCGGGACGGCAAGCTGGTCCCCACCGGCGAGCTCGAGGAGCCGCTGGTCGTCCGTCCCACGTCGGAGACGATCATCGGCGAGATGTTCGCCAAGTGGGTGCAGAGCTATCGCGACCTGCCGCTGCTCATCAACCAGTGGGCCAACGTCGTGCGCTGGGAGATGCGGACGCGCCTCTTCCTGCGCACGACCGAGTTCCTCTGGCAGGAGGGCCACACCGCGCACGCGACCGCGGCCGAGGCCGTCGAGGAGACCATGCGGATGCTCGGCGTCTACGCCGACTTCGCCGAGAACTGGATGGCGATGCCCGTCATCCAGGGCGAGAAGACGGCGGGCGAGCGCTTCCCGGGCGCGGTCCAGACCTACTGCATCGAGTCGATGATGCAGGACCGCAAGGCGCTACAGGCCGGCACCTCGCACTTCCTCGGGCAGAACTTCGCGAAGGCCTCCGGCATCCGGTTCTCCGACGACAAGGGCGCGCTCGAGCACGCGTGGACGACGAGCTGGGGCGTGTCGACGCGCCTGGTCGGGGGCATGATCATGACCCACGGCGACGACGACGGCATGATGTGCCCGCCGCGGCTGGCGCCCGCGCACGTCGTGATCCTGCCGGTCCTGCAGAAGCCCGAGCAGCGCGAGCGCGTGCTCGAGTACTGCAAGAAGCTGCAGGCCGAGCTGCGCGCGCAGACCTTCGCCGGCCAGCCGGTGCGCGTCGAGCTCGACCAGCGCGACCTGCGCGGCGGCGACAAGGTGTGGCAGTGGATCAAGAAGGGCGTGCCGCTGCGCCTCGAGGTCGGCCCGCGCGACATCGATCAGGACAGCGTGTTCATGGGCCGCCGCGATCGCGCGCCCAAGGACAAGGGCGGCATCGCCCGCGGCGAGCTGGTCGCGACCATCGGCACGATCCTCCAGGACATGCAGGACGGCATGCTGGCCCGGGCGCGCGCGTTCCAGGCCGCCCACACGCGCGTCATCGACACCAAGGAAGAGTTCTACGCGTGGTTCACCGCGCCGGCGCCGGCGAAGGAGGGCGGCCCTACGCCGATCCACGGCGGCTTCGCGCTGACCCACTTCTCGGGCGACGTCGAGGTCGAGCGCAAGGTGAAGGATGATCTCAGCGTCACGGTGCGCTGCATCCCGCTCGCCGACGGCGAGCCCGGCACGTGCCCGTTCTCGGGCAAGCCGAGCGCCAAGCGCGTGGTCTGGGCCAAGAGCTACTGACGCCGCGCGCGCATCACTGGTCTCCGGCATGACCCAGGTGTTACGGTCGGCTCAAGGAGACCGCCGTGGCCAAGCACATCCAGAACTTCAAGAGCTGGTCCGAGACCATCGTGAGCGACGTCGCCGCGCTCGAGAAGCTGGTCGAGGCCGAGGGGGCCGAGGGCGAGGCGCGGCGCCTGGCCGCCGGCGCGCTCAGCTACCTCGTCATGCGGCTCGATCTCGTCCCCGATCACGAGCAGGGCATCGGCGCGCTCGACGACGTGATGGTCCTCCGCGTGTGCGCGCAGCTGGCTGGCGGCCACGGGCTCACCGGCGTCGACGAGGACGCCGAGATCACGCTCTCGCGCCTGGCCAACGAGGCCGACCAGATCGCCGACTTCCTCGGCACGCAGTCCTACGACAAGCTCCGGCAGTACTGCGTCAAGCTCGCCGAGACGCCCGTGCGCGGCCGGCACCCGGGTCAGATCATCGCCGACGAGGCCGCGCGCAAGGCGCTCTTCGCCGAGGTCGACGAGGAGATCAAGAAGACCGTCCCCGTCATCATCACGGACGCTGAGGACGCCGAGCTCCGGCTCAAGGCCTACCTGACCCACAAGCTGAAGTGACGCGGCGCGCAGCGCGCGAGCAGCCCGGGGTGGTTCGTGGTACTACCTCGCGCATGCGCACGTGGGGGATCGCGTTCCTGTCGAGTGGGCTCCTGGTCACGCTGGCGGCTTCGCCGGCGCGCGCCGAGGATCCCAAGAGCTTCGAGGAGCTGGCCAGGAGCGCGGAGGCGCTCGAGCGCGCCGACCTCGCCGGGCTGGTGTGGTCGCTGACCACGCCGTGTGACGGCGGCGACGAGCTGGCCCAGCGTCAGTGCAAGGCCGCGCGCGACGCGCGGGCGGCCTCGGTGCGCGGCGCGACGTTCATCGTCGACGGCGACGGCACCGCGTTCAGCATGGGCGCCTGGAAGGCCGAGAGCAAGAGCGCGCCGATCACCCTTCGCGGATGCGTGGCGTGCGCCGAGCCGATCGGCAACATGTACGTCGTCTCGAGCAAGGCCGCGCCCAGCTTCAAGGGCGCCACCGCCGAGGCGGCCGTCGTGCACGAGACGGCGCGCACGTTCAAGGACGAGGCCGCCGCCAGGCGGTGGGCGACGCGGCTCCCGCAGCTGCGGACCCAGTTCGTCGTCAAGCTCGCGGCGGCCGGCGGCGGCATGTGGGAGCGCGACGGCAAGAAGGGCCTCGCGTTCGACATCCTCGCCTTCCGCGTGTTCGACCCCTGCGACGGCGACATCGTGTGCGCCAGTCCGCCGTCGGGCAAGGGGCCGACCGACAAGAAGACCTGCGGCGAGTCGGTGGTCGAGGGCGAGCCGAAGACCGATGCGCCCAGGACCGACGCGCCGCCGAGCAACGAGCCCGCGCTGCCCGCCCAGCTCGACGCCAGGGACATCAAGAACGCGATGAAGCCCGTGATCGAGGCGGCGAAGCTGTGCTTCGACACGTACGGCGTCGCGGGTTCGGGCAAGATGGTCTACGCGGTCGCGGGTGACGGCTCGATCCTCACGTACGAGCAGACCGGCGACTTCGTCGACACCCCCACGGGCAAGTGCATCGACAAGGCCGCGCGGGCGGTGACGTTCCCCAGGAGCAAGAAGAAGCGCTTCGGGTTCACCTATCCGCTCACGCTCCAGTAGCGGATGAAGGCCAAGCAGCGGCGCGTCCTGGCGATCGTCGCCACCGACGCGACGTTCGAGGCGAGCCGCCACGGCACCCGCTCGGTGTGGGTGGGCGCCTGCATCCACTGCCGCAGCCCGCTCACGATCGGCGCCGATGGCCGTCCGGTGTCGGAGGCGACGATCGAGCACATCTGGCCCCAGCGCCACGGGGGTGACGAGGCGCTGGCCAACCTCGCGCTGGCCTGCGGTGCGTGCAACCGCGGCAAGAGCCGCCACGACCAGCGGCCGAAGCATGATCCCAGGCTCGCCGAGATCGTCGCCGAGCTGCGGCGCCGTCGAGCCGAACGCTGGCGAGAACCACCGTCCGAGCTCTCGGCGCATGTCGCGTGGGCGACGCGCGCGTTCGATCCCGATCCCGGGGTATGATGGGACCAATCGGGAGGGGAGCATGCGATCTGCCACGATCGTCACGATGTTCTGTGCGTCGGCGCTCGCCGTGGGTTGCGCCGCGCGTCCCGCGCCGAGCACGAGCGCACCGCCGCCGCCCGGTAGCCACCCCCCGCCGCCCGGGTACGGCCCGCAGCCGGCGGCCTCGACCTACAACATCGGCGGCTACGAGGTCAGCAAGCGCTTCTTCTGGCTGGGGCTCGCCGCGGTGACGCTCGGCAGCGGCGCGTTCCTCGACAACGTCCCCGGGTCGGCGAAGGATGGCGACCTGCAGGCGTCCGACTTCTTCCCCGTGGGGCTCTACTGCCTCGGCGGTGGGTTCTTCATCGGAGGGCTCGCGCAGTGAAGCCGGTCGCGCTGCTCCTCGTCGCGCTCCCGTCGGGGTGCGCGGCGTACAACGGCATCTTCGGTGTCTGCGAGGGCGCGACGTACTCGTCGTACGTGGGCCAGAGCATCCCCGACAACAACGACACCGGCGTCACCAGCACGATCTCGGTGCCGCTCACGGGCTACCCCGACGGGATCGGCCTCCGGTTGAACCTCGAGCACGAGCTCGAGAGCGATCTGCAGATCCGCCTCGCGCACGGGAGCTCGGTCATCGAGATCGAGGACGTCGGCGATCACGGTCCGTTCCATCAGTGGGACTCCATGGACGTCGGCGGCACCTGGACGATCACTGTCGCCGACCGCTACGCGGCGGACACCGGCTACTGGACCGACTGGGAGCTCACCGTGTGCGGCGAATGACTCGCCGGAAAGGATCAGGATGAATCGCCTATCCCTGGCCCCGCCCCTGGCGCTGTCGCTCGTCGCGGCCGCCGCGACCGCAGCTCACGCCCAGGCGGTCCCGCCGCCCCCGCCGCCGCCCTCGGGTGACCCGGTGCTCTCGTCGAGCGGCTATCCGCTGGCCCTGGTCGATCGCCCGCTGGTCTTGCCCTCGGGCATGCTCGAGGTCGACGGGCACTTCTGGATCCCGACCAACGACGGCATCGATCTCTTCGACGTCGTGACCATGACGCTCGCGGGTCGCTACTCGACGGGGACGGTCGAGCCGTTCGCGGGGCTCGAGCTCCTGCTGATCCAGCCCGACGGCGGCGGCGGCGAGACCCTGTGGCGGATGTTCGCCGGCGCCCGGGCGCCGGTCGGGCCGGGCGCGGCGCGCGCGACGGTCTCGCGCTTCTCGCCCACCGAAGGGTACTCCACGCTCACGTTCGACGGCCGCTTCGAGTACAAGCAGAAGCTCGGCGCGAACCTCGCCGTCGTCGCCGAGGGCGGGGCCTTCCTGAGCCTGCTCTCCCTCGATTTCGGCGGCATGACCGATAGTGGCAACGCGTTCGGGCTCGTCGGCCGCGGCACCGGTCAGGTGCAGGTCGCGCCAACCGCCGCCATCCAGGGCGGCCTCGAGCTCCAGATCCCGATCTCGAGCAGCGACAACGTCACCACCGACACCGTCACCGTGCTGGTCGGTGAGGGGCTCTACGCCCTCGACAAGCTCGACATCTTCGCCCGCCTCGAGATCTCGATCGCGGGGGACTCGGACACGACGGCGTTCCTCGTCGGCGTCCTCGCCCGCCCGCTGTGAGCAGGCGAGGCGCCGCGCGTGCGGGCGCGCTCGTCAGAGCGCGCTGAGCTCGCCCATCCACAGGTGGAAGATCTCTCCACCGCGGGTCGAGGCGAACACGATGTAGCGGCCGTCGGGCGTGAACTCGGGCGTGAAGTCAGTGCCCAGGTAGTTGGTGAGCTGCACCATGCGCGCGCCGTCGGTCTCGACCAGCCAGATGTCCTTGTTGCCGGCACGATTCGACACGAACACCAGCTTCTTGCCGTTCGGGTGCCAGGTCGGGAGCTCGTTGTCGGACTCGTTGGTGAGCTGGATGCGGTTACCGCCGTTGGCGTCCATCACCCAGACCTGGCGGTCACCGTTGTGGTCCTTCTGCGAGAAGGCGATCTTGGTGCCATCGGGCGAGAACTGCGGGTGCTCGCCGGCGCCGAGCTCGGTGGCCGAGCGGCCATCGCGATCGACCGTCCAGATCGACCACTCGGTGCCGACCTGCGGGTTGTACACCTGGTAGGCGATCTTGTTGCCGTCCTTCGAGATCGACGGGTACCACGCGTTCTTGTCGTGGAACGTCAGCTGGGTGTAGCCGCGCGAGTCGCGCCGCTTGTACCAGATGTTGGCGATCTTCTGGGTACGGTCCGAGTCGAAGAAGAGGCCGTCGCCGTCGACGTCCCACTGCGGGCGGAGGTCGACCGAGCCGTTGACGCTCTTCGTGAACTCCTCGCGGCCGGTGTCGAACACCGGCACGCCCGCCCGCACCGTGGCGCCGGCGGTGCGGATCTCTCGGCCGCCGCTGGGCAGCTCCATCACGTACGCGAGCTCGAGGCGCTTGTTGAGCGTCGGCATGTACGTGTTGGTGGAGTCACGCGTGATCTGGGTGACGTTGGCGAGCGAGTCGGAGCCCGACTGCGGCGGGATCGTGAACTGGCCGACGACCTCGGAGCGACCGAGCGCGTTCTCCGGATCCGGTGCGACCCCGGCCGCCAGCTCGTCCTTGGTGTAGTAGTACGCGCGCACGCGCCAGTGGTACGTCTTGTTCGGTTTGAGCACGCGCGACGCGATCCAGGGCACGTAGCGGACGTCGTCGCCGGTGCCGAGCTCGTTGTCCTGGCCGGCGAACTCGCGCACGTTGCCGCGGTGGGCGACGAAGCCCTTGTCGGCGAGCTTGTCGAACGAGTTGTCCTCGGCGATCTCGAACGAGTAGTAGACGTAGGGGTACTTGAGCGGCGCGATGCGGATCTCGGGATTGAGGTTGCGCACCTTGGCCTGCGGCTCGGGGTAGATCACCTTCGCCGGCTCGTATCCGACGGTGAAGCCCCACGAGGTCACGACCGCGTTCTGGTCGTTGTAGACGTACAGCTCGTAGCGCGTCTCGAAGTCGAGATCGTCTGGCGGCGTCCAGTTGCGCTCGGTGTGGTTGATCTCGTCGTAGACGATCGAGCGAGGGTTGAGCGGATCCGCGGTGATCTTGTAGCAGACCACGCGGTAGGTCGAGCCCTTGCGGTGCGGCCACTCGAACTTGGGCCGGGTCTCGTAGAAGACGACGTTCTTCTCCGTCTTGGCGGCGCCCGCCTGCGGCTTCGGTTTCACGCTGGCGGCGCACAGGGCGACGCCCAATCCCACGAGTCCCACGCGGACGACAGAACTAAGCCTCATGGCTCTCTCCCTCCAAGAGTTAGCCGCAGGGTAGAGGCTCGGCGATGCGCGGGTCAACCCTACTCGATGTCGTTATGGCCCATCCCGCTGCAGCGCTCGACGGCGATGTCGCGGTACGAGCCGTGCGCGCGCGGGAGGTGCGCCCGCGCCTTGGCGGTGTTGCCGAGGCCGCACGCGGCGATCGTGGCGAACATCTGCGCCTCCTTGTCGCCGGGGCGCGCGGCGAGCGCCGACTCGGCGAGCCGGAGCGCCTCGCGGTACTGCTTCGCCCGGATCGCGTTCTTCGCGCCGGTGATCGCCGCGTCGGGGTCGGAGGCGACCGGCGCGCGATCGGGTTTGTCGTCGGGCTTCGTGTCGGGCCTGGCGTCGGGCTTGGTATCGGGCTTCGTGTCGGGCCTGGTGTCGGGCGTGGTGTCGGGCTTGCGATCACGGGCGCGCGGCTTGTCGACGACCGCGACGGTGGTCGTTGCGTCGGCCGCTGCCGCGACCGCGGCCCCGGCGTCGACGGCTGGTGCCCTGGCCAGGGCATGGCAGTCACGGATCGCGTTGAGGCGCTCCTCGCCCGGCGGCACGTGGGTCTCGATCATCGCGAGCATGCGCCCGTGCTCGGCGCAGTCACCCTCGCGGGCCGCTTCCACCACCGGCGGGAGCTGGTCGTCGAGCCACTCGGCTTGCTCGCGCGCGCGGAGCTCGGTCGCGCGTGCGCGGTACACGCTGTCGGCGGCGATCTGCTGGGACGCCGCCACCAGCGCCGGGTAGTCGTTGATCGTCGCGCTCCTCTGCATCTTGCGGTACGCGACCGAGTGGGCGCTCTCGAGCTTGGCGCGCTCGGCGAGCGCGGTCGCCTCGAGGTGGGTCGGCTCGGCGGCGAGCACGTTCATCGACGCCATGAGGGCGTCGTCCCAGCGCTCGTCGCGCATCGCGGTCTCGGCGAGCACGAGGTTCTCGGCGACCGAGCCCTTCGCCGCCGCGCCGCCGCCGCCGCCGCCGCCGCCGCCGCTGCTCGCGACGACGACCGCGACGGCGACCCCGCCGGCGACCACCACCGCGCCCACCGCGGCCAGCCACCACCGCGGACGCCGCGCCGCCGGCTGCACGACCATGCCGGCCGCCGCGCCATGGGTGGTGAGTGCCGGCTGCCCGGGCGTCGCGGGATACGAGGCGCTCGCCGGCGGTGGATACGAGCCCGACGGCGGTGGATACGAGCCCGGCGGCGGTGGATACGAGCCCGACGGCGGCGGATACGAGCCCGGCGCCGGCGTCGTCGGGCCGTGCGGCGGCACACTCGCCGCGATGGTCGCGCCGTCGGCGATGCCGGGTGGCGGCAGCCGCAGCGCGTCGATCGCCGCGACCAGCTCGCCGGCGGAGCCGAAGCGCTCGTTCGGCTCCTTGCGCAGGAGGCAGTGGATCACGCCGGCGAAGCCGGGGTGGACGCCCGGCACGCGCTGCCCGAGCGGCACCGGCTCGTCGCGCAGGTGGGCCGCGAGCACCTCGAGCCCGCCCTGGCCGAACGGCGGCGTCCCCGACACCATCTCGTACGCGATGCAGCCGAGCGCGTAGAGGTCGGCGCGCGGATCGACCGTCGACGCGTCGCTGCACTGCTCGGGCGCCATGTACGCGGGCGTGCCGAAGATGCTGCCGGCCCGCGTCGCCATCGTCGCGCCGCGCTCGCTGAGCTTGGCGATGCCGAAGTCGAGGATCTTGGTGCGCTCGCCGCCGGGGACCTCGCGATCGGGGACGAGGAAGATGTTGTCCGGCTTGAGGTCGCGGTGGACGATGCCGTTGGCGTGGGCCGCCTCGAGCGAGCGCGCGAGGAGGCGCAGGACGACGGCGGCCTGCTCGACCCGCATGCGCCCGGCGCGCAGGCGATCCGTGAGGCTCGAGCCGCGCAGCTTCTCCATGACGATGAAGGCGCGGCCGTCGGGCAGCGTGCCGACGTCGAAGACGTTGACGATGCCGGGGTCCAGGATGCTGGCGGCCGCCGTCGCCTCGTTGAAGAAGCGGCGGACCATCGCCTCGTCGTGCGACAGCTCGGGCAGGAGGAACTTGATGACCGCGTCCTTGCCCATGACCGTGTGGGTCGCGGTCCACACCGACCCCATGCCCCCCTCGCTGAGCTGCCGGGTGATGCGGTAGGCCCCCACCGTCGTACCGATCATTGCCTTCATGGTAGCACTGCGGCCATGAGGCCAGGGTGGAACGTCGTCGCCGCCGCGATCGCCATCGGCGCGCTCGCGGGATGCAAGCAGCAGCAGGAGCCCGGGACGTCGCCGCCGCCGACCGCGAGCGACGCGTCGACGGTGGCGCAGCTCGTCGACGCGGCACCGGTCGAGCCGCCGGAGCTGCCGCCGCCCGACGTCGCGCCGACCGAGCCGCCGCGCCGGCTGTGGACGAACGAGCTGATGACCGAGCAGGCGTGGCTCGACTACTCCAAGGTGCAGGGCGGCGAGCGCTTCTCCAAGTTCGTCGTCGACCTCAAGACCGACGCCATCTACTACTTCGACGTCGACGTCTACCGCCTGCACAAGGACTTCATCTTCGGCGAGCTCTACAAGAAGCCGAAGACCAGGGAGGCGGTGAAGGCGTTCGACGTCAACTACGGCAAGGACAAGACCGACTTCCTGATGTGCTACCTCGTGCATCACCTCGGTCCCGACAGGTGGACGTTCGCGTTCTGGGAGGGCGACCACGCCACCCCGGCGCACGTCGAGCGCGCGTACCGCCGCATGAAGGCGACCTTCTGGAAGGGCGACGTCATCTCGTACCGGCCCGACTCCAACTACCAGGAGCACGTGGCCAAGCAGCTGACGTCGATCCCGGTCATCACGAACGACAAGCTCTACAAGGACTCGGTCTACACCGCGTTCAACAAGGGCACGGCGATCGGCGCCCTGCGCGTCGTGCCGGTCGGGGCCACGGAGGAGGACCTGAGCTTCGACGCCGGTGACATCGTGATCCTGCCCGAGGCGCTGCCCGACATCACGCCGGTCGCCGGCATCATCTCGGAGACGTTCTCCACGCCGCTCTCGCACGTGAGCCTGCGCGCGCGGGCGTGGGGCATCCCCAACGTGGGCCTGAAGGGCGCGAGCAAGACCTACGCGGCGCTGGTCGGCAAGACGGTGTACTTCGAGGCGACCGACGCGGCGCACACGCTGCGCGAGGCGACCGCCGCCGAGATCGCGGCGTGGAAGGCGCGCGCCGCGGAGGCCCGAGAGGTCGTCATCCCGGCGGCGGACCTCGAGTCCGTCGAGCTCACGACCCTCGACCAGCTGCGCGCCTCCCAGGTGAGCGCGTACGGCGCGAAGGCGGCGAACCTCGGCGAGATCGTGCATGCCAGGCCCGAGGGCTTCCAGGTGCCGCCCGGCTTCGGCGTGCCCATCCACTGGTACGACGCGCACCTGAAGGCGGCGGGCCTCGACAAGCGCGTCGCCGAGCTGCTCGCCGACGCGCGCTTTCGCTCCGACGCCGCGTACCGGAAGAAGGCGCTCGATCAGCTGCGCAAGGACATCGCGAACGCGCCGCTCGATCCCGCGCTCGAGGCCAAGCTCGGCGAGGCCGTCGACGCGCTCACCGGTGGCGACGAGACGATGGGCCTCTTCGTGCGCAGCTCGACCAACGCCGAGGATCTGCCCGGCTTCTCCGGCGCGGGGCTCTACGACACCGTGCCCAACGCCAAGGGCAAGGCGGCGGTGGCGAAGGCGATCCGCGAGGTCTGGGCCAGCGTGTGGAACCTGCGCGCCTACGAGGAGCGCGAGCACTACAAGGTCGATCACACCCGCGTCTACGGCGCCGTGCTGGTGCAGGTCGGCGTCAACGCGACGGCGGCGGGCGTGCTCGTGACCGTGCACCCGACCGATCCGGCGGAGACGGTGTACACGATCAACGCCAAGAGCGGGCTCGGGCTGCGCGTCGTCGCCGGCAAGAAGGTGCCGGAGACCATCCTCTACGACTACAAGAACCACGGCATGCGCGTGCTCTCCCGCAGCGACGAGGAGACGATGCTCGTGTTCGACGGCAAGGGCGGCGTGCGCGAGGTGCCCAACCCGCACAAGGGCAAGCCGGTGCTCACCAACCAGCGCATCCTCACGCTGGGCAAGGCGGCGCGGCGCCTGACCAAGGTCTTCCCGCCCGACCGCCCGCTCGACATCGAGTGGCTGTTCGTCGGCGACGACCTCTACATCGTGCAGTCGCGGCCGTACGTCGTGCGCTGACCGCGATCAGCGAGCGCGATCGATCTCGGCGATGAGCTCGGCCTTGCGCGGCGCGGGCAGCCAGGCCGCCTCGACGGCGTTGCGGGCGAGCGTCATGAGGTCGGGCGCCGAGAGGGGCAGGGCCTTCGCGATGGCGCGGTAGTTGTCGCCGATGTAGCCGCCGAAGTAGGCCGGATCGTCGGAGTTGACGGTGACGCACACGCCCTGGGCGAGGAGGCGGGCGAGGTTGTGATCCTCCATGCGCGCGTAGACGCAGAGCTTCACGTTGGAGAGCGGGCAGACGGTGAGCGGCATCCGGCGCGCGGCGAGCTCCTTCACCAGCGCCGGATCCTCGTCGCAGCGCACGCCGTGGTCGACGCGCACGACCTGGAGGAGGTCGAGGGCCTCGCGGATGTAGGCGGCCGGGCCCTCCTCGCCGGCGTGCGCGACCGCCTTGAGCCCCAGCGCGCGCGCCGTCGCGAACACCCGCTCGAACTTGCTCGGCGGGTTGCCGCGCTCGCCCGAGTCGAGGCCGACGCCGGCGAGGTCGGCGACGAACGGCGTCGCGGCATCGAGGGTCGCGAACGCGTCCTTCTCCGGAAGGTGGCGCAGGAAGCAGAGGATCATCTCGCTCGAGATGCCGAGCCGCTCGCGCCCGTCGGCGAGCGCGCGGCGGAGACCGCGGTGCACGGTCGCGTAGGAGATGTCGCGCGCGGTGTGGGTCTGTGGATCGAAGAAGATCTCGACGTGGACGACGTTGTCGGCGTGGGCGCGCTCGAGGTAGGCCCAGCACAGATCGTAGAAGTCCTGCTCGTCGCGCAGGACATCGCACCCGGCGTAGTAGATGTCGAGGAACGACTGGAGGTCCGAGAAGTCGTAGGCGGCGCGCAGCGCCTCGATCGACGGGTAGGCCAGCGTGACCCCGTGCTTCGCCGCCTTGGCGAACACCATCTCCGGCTCGAGCGTGCCCTCGATGTGCAGGTGCAGCTCGACTTTCGGCAGACGTCGGATGAGGGCTTCGGTCGCGTCGGGGAGCGTCATGGCCCGGGTCAGCATACACGTTGCAAGTCGAGGGGGACGCGGCTACGGTCCCGCCCTTCCGACGGAACCAGCCATGAGCGACCCGACCTCTCAGTCCACTCCCGACCTCGTCCACGATCTCGTGCCCGATCTCGCCAAGGAGCTCGGTCTGCCACCCGCGGGCGTGCGCGCGGTCGTCGACCTCCTGGCCGAAGGCAACACGGTTCCGTTCATCGCGCGCTACCGCAAGGAGCGGACCGGCGGGCTCGACGAGGTGCAGATCCGCGCCATCGAGGAGCGCCAGGCGTACCGCAAGGAGCTCGAGGAGCGGCGCGCCACCGTGCTCGCGTCGATCGCGGAGCAGGGCAAGCTCACCGACGAGCTGGCCGCGTTCATCAAGGCCGCCGACACCAAGGCCGCGCTCGAGGACCTGTACGCGCCGTTCCGCCCGCGCCGCAAGACGCGCGCGATGACCGCGCGCGAGCGCGGGCTCGAGCCCCTGGCGCAGCGCATCCTGGCCCAGGCCGGCGACGGCGATCCGGCGGCGGAGGCCGCGGCGTTCGTGCAGGGTGAGGTCGGCAGCGTGACCGACGCCCTCGCGGGGGCGCGCGACATCGTCGCCGAGGTCGTGGCCGACACCGCCGAGGTGCGCGCGCTGTGTCGCGCCGCGTACGGCGAGCGCGGCGAGGTCGTCAGCGAGCGCGTCGCCGAGACCACGGCGGAGCCGACCAAGTACGAGGCCTTCTACGAGTTCCGCGAGCCGGTCGCGACCATCCCGTCGCACCGCTTCCTCGCGATCCGGCGTGGCGAGGCCGAGGGCTTCCTGCGCGCGCACGTCACGCCGGGCGGCGGCGTGGACGAGCTGGTCGCGGGTATCGAGCGGCTGATGAAGGTCGAGGCCGCGTCGCCGTGGGCGGCGCTCCTGCGCGAGGCCGTGGCCGACGCCCACAAGCGCCTCCTCGGGCCGGCGATCGAGACCGACGTACGCGCCGAGCTCAAGCTCAAGAGCGATGCGGCCGCGGTCGATGTCTTCGCCGGCAACCTGCGCCACCTGCTGCTCCAGGCGCCGCTCGGCGGCCGCTCGGTCATTGGCATCGATCCGGGGCTGCGCACCGGCTGCAAGTGCGCGGCGGTCGACGCGACCGGGCGCTACCTCGGCAGCATCACGATCTTCCTCACCCAGGGAGAGGCGGCGATGGCGCGGGCGCGCGAGGAGCTGCTCGCGTTCATCCAGCAGTACGACCCGGCGGCCATCGCGGTCGGCAACGGCACCGGCGGCCGCGAGGCCGAGGGCTTCGTGCGCAAGCTCCTGACCGCGGAGCCGGCGCCGGCGGCTCCGCCCGTCGATCCGGAGGCGCAGGCGGCGACGATCGCGGCGATCGCGCAGGCGGCGGCGGCGGCGGCGGCGGCGGCCGCGGACCCGGCGGCGGCTGCTGCTGCGGCGGCTTCGGCGGCGGCGGCGACGGCGGCGGCGGCGGCGCCTCCCAGGCCGGCCGCGCCGTCGCGCTGGGTCGTGTCGGTCAACGAGGCCGGGGCGTCGGTCTACAGCGCCTCGGACATCGCGCGCGAGGAGTTCCCGGATCTCGATCTCACGATCCGCGGCGCCATCTCGATCGCGCGCCGGCTGCAGGATCCGCTCGCCGAGCTGGTGAAGATCGAGCCCAAGGCGATCGGCGTCGGCCAGTACCAGCACGACGTGCACCAGCCGCTGCTCACGCGGAAGCTCGGCGACGTCGTCGAGAGCTGCGTGAACCACGTCGGCGTCGAGCTCAACACCGCGTCGTCGGAGCTGCTCGGCTATGTCGCCGGCATCGGCAAGTCGCTGGCCAAGAAGATCGTCGCGCACCGCACCCAGCACGGCGCGTTCCGCTCGCGCCAGCAGCTGCTCGAGGTGAGCGGCCTCGGGCCGCGCGCGTTCGAGCAGTGCGCGGGCTTCCTCCGCATCCGCGGCGGCGAGCACGCGCTCGACGGGTCGGCGGTGCACCCCGAGCGCTACCCGCTGGTCGAGCGCATGGCGCAGAAGCTCGGCGTCGAGGTCGGCGCGCTGGTCGGCAACCAGCAGCTCGTCGACACGATCGAGCTCGGTGACTACCTCGACGGCGAGGTCGGCATGCCGACCTTGCTCGACATCGTGAGCGAGCTGAAGAAGCCGGGCCGCGATCCCCGCGCCGAGTTCTCGCCGCCCGCGTTTCGCGACGACATCACCACCCTCGAGGATCTCAAGGAGGGCATGGTGCTCGAGGGCGTGGTGACCAACGTGACCGCGTTCGGCGCGTTCGTCGACGTCGGCGTGCACCAGGACGGCCTCGTGCACGTGTCGCGCCTGGCCAGGCAGTTCGTGAAGGACCCGGCCGAGGTCGTGAAGGTCGGCGACAAGCTGACCGTCCGTGTGCTCTCGGTCGACCTGCAGCGCCGTCGCATCGCGCTGTCGGCCAGGCCGCCCGAGTCGGAGCAGCGCGGCGGCGGCGGTGGGCGTCGCGGTGATCGCGGCCCGCGGCGGGACGACAACCGCGGCGATCGCGGCCCGCGCCGCGACGGTGGTGGCGGCGGCGGCGGCGGCGAGCGCCGTGCCGACGACCGCGGGCGTGGCGACAATCGTGGTCCACGCGGCCCGCGCCCCGATGGCGCGCACGCGCAGGGCGGGCAGGGTCAGGGCCAGGGTCAGCAGGGCCAGGGTCAGCAGGGCCGCGAGCGCCAGGGCGGCGGACCCGGCGGGCAAGGCGGCCGCGGCCCGCGCCGCGACGATCGCAACCAGGGCCCGCGCGATCAGCGCGGCGGCGGCGGTGGCGGTGGCGGTGGCGGTGGCGAGCGTCGCGCCGATGATCGCAACCGCGGCGACAACCGCGGCGAGCGCCGCGAAGACAACCGCGGCCCGCGCGGCCCGCGTCGCGATCGCGACGACCGTCCTGCCGAGCGTCCCGCCGAGCAACCCAAGGGCTTCGGCGTCGCCGGCTTCAAGAACAACCCGTTCGCCAAGCTCGGCACGCTCAAGGACAAGAACTGACCGAGGCGGCGCCTCGGTCAGTTCGGCCTCGGGCTTCGGGCGTCGGGCCTCCGGAAGAGGCCTCGGGCGTCAGCCGTGGCACACTCGGGTGGTGCGACGACTGGTCTGTGTAGCCGCCGCGCTCGGGGTGCTCTCGTTGTTCGCCTGCAAGGACAAGGGGAAGCGCGGGCGTGGGGCGGATGCGGCGCTCGCGGCCACCGGCGACGCCGCCGGCGAGGTCGAGCCCGAGCCAGAGGTCGCGCGCCGGTCCGAGCGACAGGTGTTCTCGCTGGGCGACAACCTGCTCACCGCGCATCGCGCGGTCGACGGCGACCTCGTCGTCGACGCGAGCTCCGTCGGCTTCGCCCGCTACATCCGCTTCGACATGCCGGTGCGGCGCTGGCGGCTGGGGGCGACCGTCCACGGCCAGCGCGTCGCCCTCGCGCCGAAGGGTGGACCGATCGAGCTGCCGCTCACCGAGGCGCAGGCCGCCGCGGCGCGCGGCGTCGCGTTCGAGCTCGTCGGTGCCCCGGACACGGAGCCGTCGCGACGCACGATCAAGATCGGCGGGCGCAAGGCCGGCACGATCGACGTGGTGCCGGGCCGCGTCTGGCACGCGCTCGAGGTCTCGCCCGGGCTCCTCGCCGCCGGTGAGAACACGATCGTCATCGAGGGCGGCGAGATCGCGCTCGCGACGATCCGCATCTACGCCGACGCCACCCGCGTCGACGCCGACCCGCAGCCGCTCGCGCACGCCGCGTGGGACGCGCAGGCGCGCTCGCTCGCCCTCGACGACGGCGCCGCGCTCGCGTGGTACGCGCACCTGCCGCTCGACGCGCACCTCGTCGCCGAGGTCACCGGCGACTGCCGCGTCGAGGTGTCGGCGCACAGCGACGACGGCACGCGCGCCGGCGGCCTCCTCGGTGGCGACACGCGGCACGTCGATCTCTCGCCCGTCGGCGAGCGCGCCGTGCGCCTCGAGCTCGTCGCGCGCGACTGTCCGCGGGCGACGCTCGCCGATCCGCGGATCACGGTCCCGGGCGGACCTCTCGCCGCCGCGCCGTCGGGTCCGCCACCCCGGTACGTGATCGTCTGGGTGATGGACGCCCTGCGCGCGGATCGCGTCCGTCCCTTCAACCCGGCCGCGCGCGCCGAGGTCCCCAACTTCGAGAAGCTCGCGGCGTCCGGCGCGGTCTTCCGCCAGTTCTACGTCGGCGGCAACGAGTCGCAGACCTCCCACGCCACGGTGTGGACGGGGACGTACCCCGCGGTGCACAACGTCCGGCTCGCCGGCGTCGGCGGCAGCTGGCGGATCCCGCGCGAGCTCGCGGTCCTCGGCGAGATGGTGCGCGCCGCGGGGCTCGCGCCGATCGGCGTCACCGGCAACGGCTTCGTCACCGAGGGCGGCGGCTACGCGCGCGGCTTCGCCGAGTTCCGCAACATGATGCGGGAGAAGGGCGTGGTGAACGGGGTGCTCCTCGGCGCCGACGTGGTCGAGGCCGCGCTGGCGCGCCTCGACGCGCGCAAGGCAGAGCCGGCGCTCCTGTTCCTCGGCACCGTCGATACCCACGGGCCGTGGATCGCGCGCGAGCCGTGGATCGAGCAGTACGACGCCCCCAAGCCGTACACCGGCCCGTTCCAGAAGTACGGCACGATGAGGGAGCTCGGCATCAAGAAGGGCGAGATGGGCTGCTCCAGGATCCCGCCCCGGCGCGACATCGAGCGCCTGCGCGCGATCTACGACTCGGCGGTCAGCTACCACGACGCGCGGCTCGGCGATCTCGTCGCCGGGCTCCAGCGCATGGGCATCTACGAGCAGACCATGATCGTCATCACCGCCGATCACGGCGAGGAGCTCTTCGAGGACGGTCGCTGCGGTCACGGTGGCTCCTTGCGCGAGACGCTGGTGCGCGTGCCGTTGCTCGTCCACTACCCGGCGCGGGTCGCGGCGGCGGTCGTCGAGGAGGGCGCGGAGGGCGTCGACGTGATGCCGACGATCCTCGACGCGCTCGGCGCCGACCTCCCGGCCGCGTTGCAGGGCGAGTCGCTCGTGCCGCGGGCGGCGGGCACGAACCGGGGCTGGCCGCGGCCGAGCTACGCCTCGCAGTTCGAGTACGCGCACGCGATGCGCGTCGCGCGCTGGAAGCTGAAGGTCGGCAAGCGTGGCGTGCCGGTCGTCATCGACGTGGTCGCGGATCCCGACGAGCGCACCGACGTCGGCCCGGACAACCACGCCGCGCGCCGGCTCACCACCGACGCCCTCGGGCTCTTCCTCGCGACCCGCGCGCGGTGGCACAAGCGCACGATGGGCGTCGTGACCAACCTCCTGCCCGGGGCTGCCGAGGCGCTGGAGCGGACGGCGCCGTGAAGCTCCGCTTCCCGCTCGCGCTCGTGGTCACCGCGGCGTGTGGGTCCACCCCGCCGCCCACCATCGCGCCATCCGAACCCGTGCCCGTGCCCGTGCCCGTGCCCGTGCCCGTGCCCGTGCCCGTGCCCGATCAGGACGCGGGCGCCGCCGACGCCGCCGACGCGTCGCCCGACGCCGCCGTGTCCGAGCTCTCCGTCGACGCCGGCCCCGGATCGGGCACGGGCACGGGCACGGGCACGGGGGTACGTCCGGCACCTCCGAAATGGCTCAAGGGATCGACGCACGTCCACGCCGCGCCGTCGGGCGACTCATCCACCGACGTGAAGGGCGTGATCGCCTGGTACGAGACCCGCGGTTACGACTTCATCGTCCTCACCGACCACAACCGCGTGACCCGCGTCGACCCGGCGATCGCCGCCGGGCCGGCCGTCCGGTTCCCGGACAAGGGGCTCGTCGTCCTCGCCGGCGTCGAGCTGACGTACAACCCGGGCAAGTGCGACCCGCCGCCGCCCGAGCCCGAGGGCAAGTGCCGGATCCACGTGAACGGCCTCGGCGTGCACACGCGCCCCGAGGGGAAGATCGAGTGGGCGGACCGCAAGGCGACGACGCGCGTCTCGATGTATCGCGCGGCGCTGCGCTGGATCGCGGCCGCGGGCGGCGTCGTTCAGCTCAACCACCCGCAGTGGCACTGGGGCACCAGCACGGAGCTCCTCTCGCTGCTCGCCGGCGAGGGCGTCCACCTCGTCGAGATCGCGAACGTCCAGTTCGCGAAGTGGAACGCAGGCGACGCCCGCCGCCCGTCGACCGAGCAGCTGTGGGACGCCGTGCTCACGGCGGGCGGCACGATGTGGGGGATCGCGACCGACGACGCCCATGACTACGACGAAGGCGGAGGCGGCCGCTACCCCGCCGGCGGCGGCTGGATCATGGTCGACGCCCCGCGCGAGCCGGCCGCGATCGTGCGCGCGATCGACGAGGGCCGCTTCTACGCGTCGACCGGCGTCTCGCTCGCGCGCGCCGAGGTGTGGGACGGGGCGCTCGAGATCGAGGTCGCGGGCGCTGGACCGGCCTCCCACGTCACTCGCTTCATCGGCGCCGGCGGCCACGTCCTCGCCGAGATCAAGGGGCCGCGGGCGCGCTTTCACCTCGCCGGCGTGGGCGGCTACGTCCGCGCCGTGGTCGAGCGCGGCGACGGCGCGCGCGCGTGGGTGCAGCCCGTCCGTCCGGGTGCCCACGCCGGTGGGCACTGACGCGCGCGCAACCCTTCGTTTGTCCGCGGTGAGGCGTGGCACGTGCGTTGCTGCTGGTGAACGCCATGGTTGTTCCTTCGCGCCGGCTCGTCCTGCTCGCGGTGCTCGGGGCGTGCGCCGAGCCGGGGCCGCGCGCCGGCAGCGTCGTCGCCCGCGAGGCGGCGCCGGCGTCGATCGCCGAGGTCACGCGTCCGTCGCTCGGGGCCGAGGCGCTCGTCGCGCTGGCCGCGCGCGGCGACGTCGCGGCCCTCGACGGCGACGTCGCGCTCGTCTGTCCGCCGGGTCCGGCCGGCGACGCGCACGCCGCCTCCTGCGACGCGGCGTGGGTCGGGGCCTCGGGTGGGTTGACGCCGTGGGGCCGGGGCGATCTCCTCGCCGCGGCGCGGCTCGACGCGAGTCGCGTCGTCTCGCTCACGCGCGATCGCGAGCTCGTGCTCGCGACGCCCTCGAGCGAGCCCCGGGTCCTCGCCACGCACGTCGCCGATCCGCGCGTCGCGCCCGATCGCCGCGCCGTCGCCTTCACCGCGCTGCGCGGCGACGACATCTCGCCGGCGACGACCGGCCGCCTGGTCGTGCTCGATCTCGACCGTGGCACGCGGCGCGTCGTCACCGACCACCCCATGGACTCGTCGCCGTTCTTCCGTCCGGGCAGCGACGACATCGTCTTCGTCTCCGCGCGCACCGGCATCGCGTCCTTGTGGCTCGCGCGCCCCGGCGCGCGGCCGCGTCAGCTCACCAACGTCGGTGCGCGCGCCGTCGACGCGTCGTTCGTGCCCGTGCCCGGGCGCGAGCTGGTGTGGCTCGACGCGCGGACCGCCGTGTTCACCGCGACCTACGACGACGTCTCGGTCCTGTGGGCGCTCGACGTCGAGACCGGCCGCGCCGCGTCGATCGGTCCCGGCCGCTGGNNTCGACGTCGAGACCGGCCGCGCCGTCTCCCTCGGTCCGGGGCGCTGGCCGCAGCCCCACGCCGACGCCGTGGTCGCGGTCTCGCCCGCGGGCGCCCGCACGCTCGACGGCGACGAGATCCGCGCCGCGCTCGCCGCGCCGGTCGGGAGCGTCCCGTGACGCGTTCGCTCGTCGCCGCCCTCGCCATCATCGTCGCGACCGGCGGCGCCGCCGCCGCCGATCCGTACCGCTGGCCACTCGACGCGGGCACGGTCACCGCCTACTACGACCACGGCGGCACCACCGACTGGCGCTGCCAGTCGCGCAC
>DDTA01000162.1 GCA_002344285.1 Myxococcales bacterium UBA2376 | reverse complement strand
TCCGCCCCCGCCTCCGCCTCCGACGCCTACCTCTCCGCCCACAACGCCTACCGCACGAAGCACTGCGCGCCGCCGCTGACCTGGTCCGCCGAGCTCGCGACCGTCGCGCAGCGCTGGGCCGATCAGCTGAAGCAGGCCGGCTGCGCCTTCGAGCACTCGCGCACGCGCTACGGCGAGAACCTCGCCGGCGGCACCAGCGGCGCGCTCGATCCCGCGAGCTCGACGGAGATGTGGTACCGCGAGGTCGACCAGTACGACTTCCGGAAGGGCGGCTTCTCGATGGCGACCGGCCACTTCACGCAGGTGGTGTGGGCCGGCACCCAGCGCCTCGGCTGCGGCATGACGACCTGCAAGGGCCTCGACATCATCGTGTGCAACTACGATCCGCCCGGCAACGTGCACGGTCAGTACGCCGCCAACGTCAAGCCGACCGGCTGCAAGTAGCCGCTCCGCCGCTCCGCTCCGCCGCCGCCGCCGCCGCGCGCGCTACATCCGCTCGGGCGCGTGCAGCCCGAGGATCCCGAGCCCCTGCTCGAGCGCGTGGCGCACGACCTCGACCAGCGCGAGGCGCGCGGCGCGCAGCGCCGGATCGTCGACCAGCACGCGCAGGCCGGGCTCGTCGTTGCCGAGCGTGAACCAGCGCGAGACGTCACCCGCGAGATCGAGGAGGTAGTGGGCGAGGATGTGCGGCTCGCACGACGCCGCCGCGCGCGCGACCGCGTCGCCGAAGTCGAGCAGCCGGCGCGCGACCGCCCACTCGGCGTCGTGGGTGAGCAAGGACCAGTCGGCGGTCTCGACCTGCGACGGCGGGTTGCCGGCCTTGCGCCGGATGCCGGCGCAGCGCGCGGCCGTGAACTGGAGATACGGCCCCGAGTCGCCGGAGAGCGACGTCGCCCGCTCCCAGTCGAAGTCGATGTCCTTGTCGCGCTGGGGAACGACGTTGGCGAAGACGACCGCGCCGATGCCGACCCACTTCGCCGTCGCGGCGGCCGTCGCCGCGTCCATCTCGGGGTTCTTCTCCGCGATGATCGGCGCCACCTCGTCGATCGCCTCGGCGAAGACCTCCTTGAGCAGCATGGGCCGGTCGCGCCCGTCGCCGCCGACCCCGCCGCGCGTCGACGTCTTCTTGCCGCCGAAGCGCACCAGCCCGAACGGGACGTGCTCGCACTGCGTGGCCCAGTCGAAGCCGAGCAAGGCGAGGCACTTGAACACCTGGCGGAAGTGGACGCTCTGGCCGCGGTCGACCACGTAGAGCGAGCGATCGAAGTCCCACGTGCGCTTGCGATAGATCGCCGACGCGAGGTCGCGCGTCGCGTAGAGCGTGGTCCCGTCCTTGGTCTTCACCAGGAGCGGGTTCTTCTCGTCGGGCAGCCACACCACCGTCGCGCCCTCGCTCTCGGCGAGCAGGCCCTTCTGCGCGAGCAGCTGGACGACCTCGGGCATCTTGTCCTCGTAGAAGGACTCGCCGCCCTCGTGATCGAAGCGCACGTCGAGGAGCTCGTAGACGCTCTTGAACTCCGCCATCGAGATGTCACGGAAGCGCTGCCAGAGGGCGCGCGCCTCGGCCTCGCCGTCCTCGAGCCGCTTGAACCAGGCGCGGGCGGCGTCCTCGAGCGACGGGTCCTCCTTGATCGCCGCGCGGTAGCGCACGTACAGCGCGTTCAGCGCGGTGATGTCGAGCGGGCGGTACGTCTCCTCGTGTCCCCACGCGTGGTACGCGGCGATGAGCATCCCGTGCGTCGTGCCCCAGTCGCCGACGTGGTTGATGCCGATCACCTTCCACCCGAGCGCGCGGTGCAGCTCCGCGAGCGCGTGGCCGAGCATGGTCGAGCGGATGTGGTGGTACGCGAGGTGCTTCGAGATGTTCGGCGACGAGTAGTCGATGCAGAGCACCTTGCCGGCGCCGATCGCGGGCACGAGCTCTTTCTTCGCCAGCCAGCGCAGCGCCCAGCCCCGCGCGATGCGGATGTTGACGAACGGTCCGGCCGCGGTCGCGCTGGCGATGAGCTCCCCGGGCTGGAGCGCCGCCGCCACCCTGACCGCGAGCGCGGGCGGCGGCTGCTTCAGCGCCTTGGCCACCGCGAACATGCCGACCGCGAAGTCACCGAGCTCGGGGCGCGGCGGCGCCTCGACCTTCAGGTCCTCGGGGCGCACCTCGCCGCCCAGCGCGGCGGCGACGGCGGCGGCGATCTCGGCGGCACATGGATTCACGGAGGCCATGACCGGCGCACTCTATCCCCTAGACCTCGAAAAGCACAACGCTTTCGGGGCAGTCCAATTTGACCGTGCCGCGGAGGACGTGTTACGAATCGATCGTCGCACCGGGGTCCCGCGACCTACTGGTGACACGTCCCCCCTGGAGACATTGGCATGACCAAGGTCATTCTCTGCGCTGACGACAGCGTGACCATGCAGACGGTGGCGGAAATCACCTTCCGCGGAACCGACTACACGTATGTCGGGGCGCGTACCGCCGACGAGGCGCTCGACAAAGCTCGATCGCATCGGCCCGTCCTCGTTCTCGCCGACGCGGTCATGCCGGGCAAGACCGGCTACGACCTCTGCCAGGCGCTCAAGTCGGACGCGACGCTGGCCGACGTCCCGGTCGTCATCCTCTGCGGCAACTCGGCGCCGTACGACGCCGCCCGCGGCGCGCAGGCCGGCGCCGACGGCACGCTCACCAAGCCGTGGGACACGCAGGTGATGCTCGACAAGGTCGCCGAGCTCCTCGACAAGGTCGCCCAGACCGGCGTCGCGCGGATCGGCGGAGGCGCCGCGGCAGCGGCCGCCGCACCGGCCGCCGCCCGACCCGCGCCGTCGCCCACGCCGGCCCCGCCGATGGGCCAGCCGGTGCCCGTCGCCGCGACGCCCGCGGTCGCGCCACCCAAGGTCGCCCCGCCGCGCTCGGCGACGATCATGGGCATGCCGACGATCAAGATGCCTGGGCCCGGTGGTGGCGCGCCCGCGCCCGTGCCGGCGCCCGCCGCCGTCGCGCCGCCGGCGCCCGTCGCGCCACCCGCCGCGGTGCGGCCACCNNCCGCACCCCCGCCGGCGCCCGCCGCCGCGTCCCTCGGGGCCGTCGCCGCGTCCGCGCCGTCGCGCGCGCCCGCGAGTGCGCCACCGACCGCGCCGGTCGGTCGCCCGCCGATGGTCTCCGGCATCCCGACCAAGCGCTCGGCGCTGGTCGAGCGCACGCTGGCGAAGATGGGTCAGCGCCTCGCCGAGCTGTCGGGCCTCGAGCCCGGCAGCCCCGAGCTGATCGCGCTGCTCAAGCTCTCGACCGAGGTGGTCGAGCGCGTCGTCTGGGAGGTCGTGCCCGAGCTCGCGGAGACCATCATCCGCGAGAACCTGCAGGACCTCTCGGCGAAGCGTCCGTCGAACTGACCGCGACGATCTGCTAGGTTGCGGGGCCCGCCATGTCTTCCACGGCCCTGTCCAAGCAGTACGATCCGTCCGACGTCGAGCCGCGCTGGCTCCGGACGTGGCTCTCGCACGGCTACTACCACGCCGACGAGCAGAGCCCGACCGT
>DDTA01000214.1:43955-44411 GCA_002344285.1 Myxococcales bacterium UBA2376 | reverse complement strand
CCCGAAAGGTCCGTCGACGGAAGAGAAGCTCAGCGTTCCGCCACACACGCCGTGCACGTCTTGTCGCAGCGTGACCTCGCAGCGATCGAGCTCACACCGCGGCCCGCGCTCGATGCCACACACCGCCTCGGGGGCGAGCGTCACCTCCATCGCGTCGAGCGGGACGGGCTGCGCGTCGAGCGTCGCGTCGATCTCGAGCACGTAGCGTGTCGGGAAGATGCTCTCGTGCTCGAGGTGCCCCTCGCAGCCGTACGCGCGGCCCTCCGCGTGGATCGCCTCGCAGGTCACGCGCAGCTCGGTCGTCGGCTCCGCGCACCCGAGCGCCAGCGTCGAGGCGAACGTGAAGAACGTGATGCATGAGCGAGCCCGCACCCGCGCAGTGTCGTGCGCGTGCGGGCTCGGCTCAAGGTTCGGTTTCTAGAGCGCGCATCTCAAAACCTCCCGCGGCCGCTTCGC
>DDTA01000214.1:0-43939 GCA_002344285.1 Myxococcales bacterium UBA2376 | reverse complement strand
GCGGACGCGGCGATCGACGCACGGCTGCCACGAATCAACTCACGGGAGGTCATGAGATGCGCTCTAGTCGCTCGGTGCGGAGAGCTTCCGGGAGCCGTGCTCAGTACCCGCTCGCCTCCATCGCGTTGTCGTACGCGTCGAGCGCTGCACCACGCGCCGCCGCCGGGCTCGGAGCTTCGGCCGCGCGCGCCCGGGTCGCGCGCAGGCGCGTCTGGCTCGACTGCAGCCGCGTGCGTACCTCCGCGTCGACCGGCGCCGCGAGCGCTCCGTCGATGCGATCGTCGGCGAACTGGAACTGACGCTCGGCCTCCACGCGATCGCCGCGCATCAACGCCTCCGCCGCGCGCTGCTGCGCGACCGCCGCTTCCACGTTCGCGACCATCGCCACCACACGCGGCGCCGCGCTCGCCTCCGCCGCGCGGGTGTCGCGCACGACCTCGTAGCGGAGCGGCGCGACCTGAGTGGCCGGAGTCGTCGTCGCGCCCGGCGTGACGTAGCGGAGCTCCGCGGTCGCGAGCTCGCGCGCGCCCGGACGCGCGGTGTCGACGCGCGCCTTGAAGAGCACGTCGCGGTGCTGACCCGCGAACACCGTGCCGAGCGGCACGCGCAGCACGTTGCCCTGCACGCTCGCGCCCGGCGTCATCGGCTCGAGGATCGTCACGCCCGGCGCGGGGTGGATCTCGATCACCGCGTTCGTCGCGACGGTGCGCGCGAGGAGCTGCACTTCGCCTTCGAGGATCGCCGCGAGCTGATGCGGACGCTCGAGGTGCCAGAGGCGACCCGAGCTCTGGACCGCGAGGCTGCCGAGCGTGTGCTCGTCGTAGTCGAGTCCGACGCCGATCGCGCTGATCTGCGCGCCGTGCTCGGTGCCGTTCGCCGCGAGGTGGCCGAGGGTCTGCGGATCCGAGGGCCCGACGTTCGCTTGCCCGTCGCTGACGAGGAAGATGCGCCGCACGGGATGCGAGGCGGGCGCCTGCGCGAGGCGCTGCAGACCCGTCGACACGCCACCGTAGAGGTTCGTGCCACCGCCGGCGTGCAGGTAACGCACGCGGTTCATCAGATCACCGCGCGTGGCGGGGCTCAGCACCGTGGGCGGCGCGACCTCCGCGACCCCGTTCGCGAAGGCGTAGATCGACACGATGTCACCGTCCGCGAGGGTCTCGAGCAGGCTCGACGCGGCCATGCGCGCGTTCTCGATCTTGTCGCCGCTCATGGAGCCCGAGGTGTCGACCACCAGCGAGACCGCCATCGGCGCGCGCGCGATCACGTCCACGACGGGCTCGTTTGGCGCGTCGATCCACACACCCACGTAGGTCTCCCCGTCNNGCGCGTCCGCACCGCCGAGCCTCCGAGCCACGACGTCGTGCCGCCCGTCTCCCCACCGCTGCTCTGCACGACCACGCGCGTGGTCTGTGCTTCGATCGTCCCTTCGGTGGCGCTGCAGCCGAGCAACACCACGAGCATCGCGAACCTGCGCATCGGAGCCTCCCTCGCGGACCGTTCGCCCGCCGAAAGCAGCTCCGACGCACGGGCTCGCGCGACGGTCTACCGAATGCGAACCAGCGCGTGGCGCGCGTGGCTCATGGGAGCGCTCCGCTCCGAACGCTCAAGGGATGGGCCCCTCGCACACGTAGCGCAGGTTGTCGTTGCAGTTGCGATCGCCCCACTCGCCCGAGGTGAGCATGCGTGCGCAGTTGCCGCTCCCGTCCGGCTCGACGTCCGCCCAGTTGTTGTAGGGCGGTGCCGCCGCGTCCGAGGTCTGTGGCGCGGCCGTGCCATCCTCCCACGTCCACATCGGCGATCCGCCGCTCGTCCGATAGAGTCCGATCCACCACTCGTTCATCGAGATCGCGAGCGCGGCGGTCCGGACGAACGTCTGCTCGGCCTCCGAGTTGATGCTCACGAGCTCCATCCCACCACCGATCGAGCCGCAGTCCGAAACGCCTTCGTCGTAGTCGCGGTTCGTTCGGTTGCAGAAGACGTAAAACCTTCCTCCGCTCACGGCTCCACGGCAGTTCGTGCCGCACTCGTCGTCGATCGATCCGTCGCAGTTGTCGTCGACGCCATTGCATCGCTCCATCGCGCCGGGGTTCACGTTCGCGTTGCCTTCGGCGCAGTCGCGGTTGGCCGCGACCGCCGGATCGCGGTTGGTGGTGTTCGCCGGGCACCCTCCCGACGGGGCGCACTGCCCCGCCGCGCCCGAGATGGCGTAGCCATCGCCGTCGGGATCCGCCCAGCATCCGTTGGGGAGCCCGTTGTCGACGCCGCCCGCGCAGTCGTCGTCGACGCCGTTGCAGATCTCCATCGTCGGCGTCGGAGCGGTGCAGCCAGCGAACGTCCCGGCGCTACACGTCTCGATGCCCATCCCACACGCGGTCGTACACGAGCGCGTCACGCCTTCGTCGATGTTGGTGTCGCAGTCCTCGTCGACGTTGTTGCACGTCTCCGTGCCGCCGGGTCGGATGCTCGCGTTGCCGTCGTTGCAGTCGCGAGTCGCGGCGCTCGATGGGTTTCGGTTCGTCGTGCCCGCCGGGCACCCGCCGGAAGGCTGGCAGCGCCCCGCCGCGCCGTTGAGGGCGTACGTGTCTCCGTCGCCATCCGTCCAGCAGCCGAACGCGAGGCCCTCGTCGTTCATGCCGTCGCAGTCTTCGTCTGCGCCGTTGCAGACCTCGGTCGCGCCCGGCCGAATGCTCATGTTTCCGTCGTTGCAGTCCGCCGCGGTCGCGGGATCGCGGTTGGTGGTCCCCATCGGACAGCCGCTCGCGGGCGCGCACTGACCCGCGGCACCCATCGGCGCGTAGGTGTCTCGGTCTCCGTCGTTCCAGCATCCGTTCGGGAGGCCGTCGTCGACGACACCATTGCAGTTGTCGTCGACGCCGTTGCAGACCTCGGTCTCGACCGCGGGGGCGTCGCAGCCGCCCCACGTGCCGTTGGTGCAGGTCTCGCTGCCGGCGCCGCACGCCGTCGCGCACGCGCGGACGAGGCCCTCGTCGACGAGGCCGTCGCANNGCCGTCGCAGTCGTTGTCCTCGCCGTCGCAGGTCTCGACCGAGATGTTGTCGGCGATCTGTTCGAGCGCGGCGACGAGCGCCGCGGCGTTGTCGGCCTGGTAGTAGCACTGGTTGGGATCCGACGGCTGGCTGTTGGCCGGGTTGCACCCGGGGAGCGCCGTGCCGGCCTGGACTGCCATCAGGTTCATCGCCGAGGCGTCGGTGGCGCCGCCGAAGCCGACGATGTACGTCGTCACGCCGGCCGCGTTCAGCGACGTGACCGCGTCGACGCCGTCGTAGCGCGTGCCCGGGTCGTACGGCGAGCACCACTGCCAGCCGTCGGTGATGAGCACCGCGTACTTCGGCGCGTCGGCGCCCACGAGCGTGGGCTCGCCGGCCGCGACCTCGAGCGTCTGCGCCATCGGCGTGAAGTTGCCCGAGTCGGGCGGCGGCGCGGCGAGCGCGCCCAGGATCGCCGCCCGCGAGTTGAGCGCCGGCGCGACGTCGAGCCCGCCCGGTCCACAGCGGTCCGGCCTGGGGAACGTCATGAGCCCGACCTCGGCCTGGCTCTGGATCCCGGTGAGCACCTGGCCCAGCGCGTTCTTCGCGATGTTCCACTTGGTCACCCCGCCGATGGTCCCGGTCTGCATCGAGCTCGACTTGTCGAGCACGACCATCACGCGGGGCGGGCGGCAGTTGGCCTGCGCGTCCGCGTCGGGCGGATCGGAGACCAGGCAGGCGATGACGCAACCGATGTGGACGAAGGGTAGGACGCGCACGCGTCCCCCTTCAGCAACCATGGTGCCACCCGGGGCGCCCCGGATCTCGGGCACTTGAACGCGCCTCTCGAGGCGCCGGCAACGTGGGTGGCCGGGTCGCATGGCCCCGCAACCACCCGTATGCAGTGGCAATCAGAGGAGCCGGAGGACGTCTCGCAGGTCGCTGGTGACGATCCCGCGCGCGTGGCCGGAGACGAACGCGGCCTCGTACGGCGGCGTGTGCGGCGACTGGACGAGGACCACGCGTGCGCCGAGCGCCAGGGGCAGGGCGAGGTCGAGCTCGAAGATGTCGCCGACGACGACGAGGTCCTCCCACGTGGCGCCGACCTCGTCGAGCACGGCCTTCAGCCGGTCGTGGTAGCGGCGCCGGCGCAGGAGCACGTTGCGCGACGCGAGCCCGGGCACGACGAGCTCGGCGGGCACGTCTTCCCACGCCTCGTCGATCTCGAACTTCTGGGCGTCGCCCCGCACGCGCGCCGCCAGCCACGCGCAGCCACCACCGTGCCGCTCGTCGAGCGTGTGGATCTTCTCCGCCACCGACTGCGTGTGCGAGTTGGTGACCACGTACGTGTCGGTGCCGGCGAGCCCGGCGATGACCTCGGCGGCGCCGGCGCGGAACACGGGCCGCCCCTTGGTGCGGGCGTAGTTGTGCTTGTAGAGGACGCCGCCGGTCAGGCGCCCGCGATCGACGTGGTTGGCGAACGCGTCGAAGCGGTCGAAGAGGCGGTCGGCGATCGGCACCATGCGCAGGTACGGATCGACGGAGGCGGGCGCGACGGCCTTGCCCTTCCACCGGAACGGATGACGCTCCGGGGCGGTGGCCAGCTCGGCGCGGACCTCGTCGACGATCGCCGCCACCTTGGCCTTCAAGGCCGGCGTGTCGGCGCCGACGAGCGCCTCGAGATCCTCGAGGTAGCCGGTGACGAAGGGCGCGCCCTCGGCCTCGGCGTCGGTCATCGTGCCGTCGAAGTCGAGGCAGAACACGGGCTTCCTGGGAGAAGTCACTTGGACCTCTGATCGTACACGCCATCCCAGCTGGCGCCGGGCGGCGACGCCGCGAGATCGCGCACGCGATCGAGGAACACCAGGGTCGGGCCGTCGCTGGGATGGCGCCCGGCGAGCGCGCGCAGCTCGGCCTCGGCGCCCGCGAAGTCGCGCGCGCGGTAGAGGTCCAGCATCCGCTGCCACGCGAGCAGGTCCTCGGTCGACAGCGCCGTCTGCCCCGGCTTGCCGACGAGCTGGAAGATGCGCGCGGCGCGGTCCTTGCCCACGACGCGCACGCGGTCGAGCTCGCGGAACACGAAGCCCGAGCCGGCGGCCTGGCGCGTCGAGTCGCCGACCAGGATGTCGACGCCGTACTCCTTGGTGAGGCCCTCGAGCCGCGCGCCGAGGTTGACGGCGTCGCCGAGCACGGTGAAGTCGAGCCGCTTCTCGCTGCCCATGTTGCCGACCGACATCGCGCCGGTGTTGATGCCGACGCCGATCTGCACCTGGGGCAGGCCCTCGCCGCGCCAGCGCTGGTTGAGCGGGCGGAGCGCCTCGAGCATCGCGAGCGCGGTCGAGCACGCGCGCGCCGCGTGGTCGGGGACGTCGAGCGGCGCGTTCCACCAGGCCATCACCGCGTCGCCGATGTACTTGTCGAGCGTGCCGTCGTTGTCGAGCACGAGCTCGGACATCGGCGTCAGGTACTGGTTCATGAACTCGGCGAGGCGCTCGGGGGGCAGGCTCTCGGCGAGCCGCGAGAAGCCGCGGATGTCGCTGAACAGGACCGTGAGCTCCTTGCGCTTGCCGCCGAGCTCCGCGGCCTCGGGGTTGGTGACGATCCGCTCGACCAGCGTGCGCGACACGTACCGCGCGAACGCCGAGCGCAGGCGCGCCTTCTCGCGGCCCTCGGTGGCGGCGGCGACGGCGGCGGCGACCGCGGTGATCGCCGCGACCGTGAAGACCGGCGCCACCATCTCGATCACGACGCCGCGCCGCTCGAACGCGAGCTGGACGAGCAGCACCCAGACGAGGAGGATGGCGACCGCGCCGGCGATCGGCAGCCAGGCCCGACGGCGCACGGCCTGGAGCTGGAGCATGATCGCGGCGAGCGCGACGAGCACGACCGCGGCGATGTCGGCGAACCCGCTCGAGTCGCGCAGGACGCCGTCGTAGAGCAGGTTGTGGGCGAGCGTCGCGTGCAGCTCGACGCCGTCGGCGAGCGGGTCGAAGGGCGTCGGCACCTTGTCGTAGGCGGCGTGGGTGAAGCCGACGAGGAGGAGCTTGTGCTCGAGCTCGCCGGGCGGGATGCGGCCGGCGAGGACGTCGGCGGCGGAGACCCGCGGGAACGGCGTGCCCAGGTAGTTGATGCGCACCGCCGCGCGCGACGACGGGATCGTGCGCGGGCCGAGCGACACGGCGCCGGTGGGTGCGAAGAAGCGCGTCGACTGATCGGTGGCGACCGCGGCGAGCGTGAGCCCGAGCGACTGCACGTAGTGGCCGCCCAGCTCGACGACGAGCGGGATCCGGCGGGCGACGCCGTCGGGGTCGCGGTAGTGGTTGACCGCGCCGGCGCCGGCCGCGCCGCGCGCGATCGCCGGCAGCGTGGCGGAGACGTGGAACGCCGACGGGGCCGTGGGCGCGCCGCCGACCGCCTCGCCGACCTCGCCCTTCTCGAGCCCGGCGGGGAAGTGCGGCGGCGTCGCAGGGACATCTTCCGCGCGCTCGATCATGCGGAAGGCGGCGCCCAGGTAGACGACCTTCGCCTCCGCCACGGCGGCGGCGAGCACCTCGTCGCCGCGCAGCTCCTCGACGACCTGGTCGAGCACGCCCCGGGCCTGGGCGAGGGCGGGCGAGGGGGCGGGATCGGCAGCGGCGGCGACGGCGGCGGCGCGCACGTCGGCCGCGAGCTGGCCGGGCAGGATGATCTCCGGGCTCGAGAAGAAGAGGTCGAGGGCGATCGCGCGCGGGCGCTGGGCGCCGAGCGCGCGCAGGAGCTGGGCCCAGCCGCGCCGGGTCTGGAACACCTCCGGGGCCTCGCGCCGCGTCTTGTCGTCGAGCCCGACGATGACGATGCGGTTGTCGCGCACCGGGCGCGGGCCCCTCATGCGGAATCTGAGGTCGATGCTGCGCCGCTCCAGATCGTCCAGCCCCGGGAGATCGATCACACGCGCGTGCCCCGAGTAGGCGAGAACACAGAGCACGGCGGCGGCGATCGCTGCGAAGAGCGGCCAGTTCCGTGCGGTGGGGCGGCCGGCCATCGGGCCCGGGCACGGTACCAAGGGTTGAGCCGGTATGGCCAGAGAGCGTAGGCTCGGCTCAACACAACGCTCCGAGGGGGAGCCCATGGCATCGACTATCCAGAACCTCGCGCTCTGTCTGTTCGGCGCTGCGCTCGTGGTCGCATGCGGCGACAACCTCACGCCACGGCAGGAGGTGGACGCACCACCGACGCCACCTGCCGTGTGCCCGAACGGCATGGTCGAGGCCGGCGAGGACTGCGACGACGGCGACATGATCGCCGACGTCACGTGCGACGAGAGCTGTCGCTTCACGTGCGGCAACGGTCGCGTCGACGACACGCTCGGCGAGCTGTGCGACACGGGCATCGCGAGCGGGCAGGGCGCATGCCCGTCCACGTGCGACGACGGCATGGCGTGCACGCAGGACTCGCTCGAGAGCTCGCTGTGCACGGCGCAGTGCCTGAACGTCCCGATCACGGCGGCGGCCGACGGCGACGGTTGCTGCCCGACCGGCGCCAACGCCAACACCGACGACGACTGCACGGCCATGTGCGGCAACGGCGTCCTCGAGCCCGGCGAGGTCTGCGACACGGCGATCGCGACCGGCGTCGGCGCGTGCCCGACGTCGTGCGACGACATGATGTCGTGCACCGCCGACACGCTCATGAACGGTGGCTCGTGCCAGGCGGCGTGCTCGAACGTCGACATCACGCAGCCGATGAACAACGACGGCTGCTGCCCGCCGGGGGCGACGACCGCGAACGACAACGACTGCGCGCCCGGATGCGGCAACGGCGTGGTCGACAGCGGCGAGACCTGCGACACGGCGATCACCATGGGCGCCGGGCGCTGCCCGACCACGTGCACCGACGGCATGGCCTGCACGCAGGACGTGCTGGCCAACGGCGGCACGTGCACGGCGGTCTGCACCTTCCCGCCGATCACGATGCCGATGAGCGGCGACGGCTGCTGTCCGACGGGCGCCAACAACAACAACGACAGCGACTGCGCGCCGGTGTGCCGCAACGGCGTGGTGGAGCAGGGCGAGCAGTGCGACGACGGCAACAACGTCGACACCGACGCCTGCAACAACAACTGCCGGTTCAACATCACCGCCTTCCGCCTGACCGATCTCGATCTGCGCGAGCCCCACGTCTATGTGAGCTTCATCGGCTGCCGCGACGTGACCGACACGACGCTCGTCGGCTTCTCGGTCAACAACGAGCTCCAGACCAACATCCAGACCGACGGTGACAACGACGGGCTGCTCGATCTCTCGATCGTGGCCGTCTTCCGCCAGTTCACGCAGGCCGCGGGCGTGACCCAGGCGATGGAGCTGCACTTCCCGGATTGCACGGCGCCGATGAACTCGACCGTGTGCACGGCGACCAACTCGCAGACCGTGATGGCGATGGCGACCAACATGAGCACCGGCACGTGCCTGTCGCCGCTGCCGGGGACGCTCTACGCGCCGTACACCCCCGAGGTCGCGTCGCCGAGCGCGCCGTGCTTCGTGACCAACGCCGTGACCGTGAACATCGACCTGGGTGGCATCCCCATCACGTTGCGCGACGCGCGCATCGCGGCGACGTACGTAGGCAACCCGGCGACGACGCTGTCGAACGGCCTGCTCATGGGCTTCATCAGCGAGGCCGACGCCAACGCCACGATCATCCCGCAGAGCTTCCCGCTCGTCGGCGGCAAGCCGCTGTCCGAGCTCCTGCCGGGTGGGGATCCGCCGGGCCCGAACAACGCGAACTGCGCGGGGCACAGCGACAAGGACGTGAACAACGGCGTGATGGGCTGGTGGTTCTATCTGAACTTCCCGGCGACGCGCCGCCCGTTCAGCGGCTGAGCCGCGCCCGGCCGGCGCGCTCGTTGCTTTCGGCAACGTCGCGCCGCGGCGCGCAACGTGTCGGTTCGCGGGTGTACGCCGCGCACGAGCCTTGCTCAGCCTGCACCCGTGCGGCGGCTGCTGGTTTGCCTGTTCGCGCTGACCGGGTGTCCGGCGGCTCAGGATCCGCCTGGCACCGACCCCGACGCCGCGGACGTCGCGCCGTTCGCGCCGCCGCGTGGCGCCACCTGGGACCCGGCCGGCGCTGCGCTCCACTTCCGCCTCGCCGCGCCGCGCGCCGAGCGCGTCGAGGTCTGGCTCTACCCGGCGGCGGTCGCGGCGCCGCACGCCGCGCGCCTCGTCGCCGCCCGCGGCCTCCACGGCGACTGGGTCACCCGCGTCACCGCGGCCGACCTCGCTGCCGCCGGCGTCACCCCCGACGGCCCCGTCCACTACGGCTACCGCGTGTGGGGCCCGAGCTGGACCTACGACCCGTCGTGGACCCCGGGCAGCGACGCCGGCTTCGTCGCCCGCGTCACCGACGACGGCGACCGCATGAACCCCAACAAGCTGCTCCTCGATCCGTACGCGCGCGAGGTCAGCCACGACCCGGTCTCGCCGCTGCCCGGCGCCTCCCTCGACTCGTCGCCGTATCGCACCGATGACGCCAACCGCGCCGTCGACAACGCGCTCGTCGCGCCCAAGGCGATCGTCCTGCCGCGGGCGCTCACCGCCACCTTCACCCCGGCCGACCTCGGCGCGCGCCCCGAGCGCCCGCTCGCCGACGACGTCGTCTACGAGGTCCACCTGCGCGGCCTCACCGCCGCCGACCCGACGCTCTCCTGCGCGGGCACCTACGCCGGCGCCGCGGCGCGCGCCGCCGACCTCGCCGCGCTCGGCGTCACCGCCGTCGAGCTCCTGCCGGTGCACGAGACCCAGAACGACGCCAACGACGTCGACCCGACGAGCGCCGGGGGCGACAACTACTGGGGCTACTCGACGCTGGCCTTCTTCGCGCCCGACCGTCGCTACGCGTGCGACCGTTCGCCCGGCGGCCCGACGCGCGAGTGGCGCCAGATGGTGCGCGCGTTCCACGACGCCGGCCTCAAGGTCTTCATCGACGTCGTCTACAACCACACCGCCGAGGGCGGCGGCGGCAACCTGCTGTCGCTGCGCGGCATCGACAACGCGACCTACTACGAGCTGAACGCGGCCGGCACCGGCTTCGTCGACAACACCGGCGTCGGCGCCAACACCAACGTGATGCGCGCCGAGGTGCGCGACCTCGTCCTCGACTCGCTGACGTACTGGGCGCGCGACCTCGGCGTCGACGGCTTCCGCTTCGACCTGGCGTCCGTCCTGGCCAACGGCTGCGAGCGCGGCTGCTTCCGCTGGGCCCCCGACGAGCCCGGCAACATCCTCGTGCGCGCCGCGACCGAGCTGCCGGCGCGACCGGCGGGCGGCGGGGCCGGCGTCGACCTCATCGCCGAGCCGTGGGGCATCGGCGCCGGCACGTATCGCGTCGGCGCGTTCCCGGCGGGCTGGTCGGAGTGGAACGATCAATTCCGCGATCTCGTGCGCAAGGACGTGAACCTCCTCGGCGTCGAGCAGGTGACGCTCGGCGGCCTGGCCGATCGCATCGCGGGCTCCCCCGGCATCTTCCGCGCCGGCGGCCGTGGTCCGGCTGCCTCGATCAACTACCTCGTGTCGCACGACGGCTTCACCCTCAACGACCTCACGGCGTGCGTCACCAAGTCGAACGGCCAGCCGTGGCCGTATGGCCCGTCGAACGGCGGCACCGACGCGAACTTCGGCTGGGACTACGGCGGCGATCGCGCGCGCCAGCGTCAGGCGGCGCGCACCGGCCTGGCGCTCACCGTGCTCGCGACCGGCGTGCCGATGATCGTGGGCGGCGACGAGGTGCTGCGCAGCCAGCGCTGCAACAACAACCCGTACAACCTCGACTCGATCGCGACGTGGCACGACCCGAGCGCCTCGTCACGGGAGTCCGCCTTCCTGACGTTCACGTCGCGCCTCCTGGCATTCCGCGCCGCGCACCCGGTGCTCCGTCGTCGCGACTGGCACGACGCGGCGTCGCTCACGTGGCTCGGCACCGACGGACTTCCGCTGCCGCCGCAATACTTCAACGATCCAGGCGCGCACTTCCTCGCCTGGCGAATGTCACGTGCGTCGACGCCCGACGAGCCAGCTCGCTCGATCCTCGTCGCGTACAACGGCTCGCCCGCGAGCGTCGCCTTCACGCTGCCGCCGCCCGCGACGAACGTGGCGTGGTACCGCGCCGCCGACACCGCGGCGTGGCTCGAGCCGCAGTCGAACTTCGCGATTCCGGGCGCGGAGTACCGCATGAACGGCACCCGCTACGATCTCGCCGCCCGCTCGCTGACCATCTTCATCGAGCAGTAGACTGCGCGTCGCAGATCGCAACGAAGCCTCGTCACCCGCGTGCGTCATTCCACCGCGTTCCATGTGGCCCCCTCATTGCAGCCAATGCGGGCATGGGTGCTGTGGCAAAGGACGTGGAAGGGACCTCCGAGACAGTCCACTCGCGCGCGAGGTCTCGCCGCCGCCGCCGCCGTCGCACCGATCGCGGCTGGCGCATCCCGTACCAGGCGCCCGAGCAGATCGACCTCGACGAGGTCGAGCCCGTGTCCGCGGAGGAGGACACCGACTTCACGGACGAGGAGCTCACGATCCCCGACCCGCTCCCGGACATCCTGCCGTCCTGGGCCCCGCTCGACGTCGGCCAGTGCCTCATCGACGAGTGGGAAGCCTCCGCCGAAGCCCGCGCCTCCCGCCCGTCCCTGGTCGCCACCGTCCTCCGCTCCGCCTCCGACGACACCGCCATCACGTCCATCGAAAAGCCAGCAATCCGCTCCGCCTCTTGACGCGGGGCCGGCCCCATGGCACATAACGCTCCGCCGGGTAACCGGCTGACAACTGATGCGGGGTGGAGCAGCCTGGTAGCTCGTCGGGCTCATAACCCGAAGGNNAGGTTCAAATCCTGCCCCCGCTACGAACTTTGCTTTCTCCCGACGGAACTACTTGGTTTCGTTGGGAGTTTGCGTTTTCGGCCGCAAGCATCATTGGAAAGGCCGAACCGCTGATCGAATAGCCCCCCTCGGCGCGGGCGATCTTCACCTCGCCGTTGTCGAGCCAGCGACGGAGCCGCAGGCGCGCCTCGGTGACGTCGCCCTTGAGCAGGCGATCGAAGTCGAAGACGCCGCGGGTGATCTCCTCCAGGCTCGGCAGCCGTAGCGGCTCGGCCGCCTGGATCTCCAGGCGCTCGATCAGCACGCGATCGTTCTTCGCCTGCACCTCGAGATCGTGCAGCGCGCTCACCACGGAGGTGGAGCGATCCCCGTCCGCGATGAAGCCGATGAGGCCGGCGATCCGCTCCTCGGTGCGCTTGAGGCGCTCGCGCGTCTCCTTGAGCTCGGCGTCGAGCTTGCGCGAGTGCTCGCCGAGCAGCCCGGCCATCTCCTTGCGCACGAACTCGATCCCCTCCTTGCTCTGGAGCGCGTGGCGGATCGTGTGCAGTGTGTTCTTCCGCAGGTCGGCCTCGCGGACGCGCAGGTCGTTCGGGCAAGTCCCCTTGGAGTAGTTCGTGTAGCAGCGGTAGTACCGACCGACGGCGCCGCCGTAGATCGTCAGCGGGAAGCCGCAGTCCGCGCAGACGGCGATCCCCGACAGCAGGTAGCGCGTGTTCCATCCGCGCTGGCGGCCGGGCGTCGTCTCCTTGCCGTCGCGCTCCTTGCCCTTGCGCGAATACGTCCTAGCCGTTGCGGCCAGCCGCGCCGAGACCTCGTCCCAGATCTCCTGGTCGATGATCCGCAGCTCGGGCCGCTCGGCGCGCATGACCTCCTCGACCGGGCGCTTGCGCGGCACGCGCTTGTTCGTGCCGGGCACCTTGATCCACTGCGTCTCCTTGAACCGCCAGACGCCGATGTACCGCTCGTTGTAGAGGATCGCGCGGATCGTCGAGGTGCCCCAGCCGAACCGCTTGTGCTTGCTGCCGGCGCGCGGCGACGGGATGCCCTCGATGTTGAGCGCGCGGGCGATCCGGCGCAGCGACCACTCCTTCAGGTACAGCTCGAAGATGCGGCGGACGATCGCCGCCTCCTTGTGGTCGATGAGGATCTTGTGGGCGACCCGGCCGCCGGCGTCCGTGGTGGCGACCGTGCGGAACCCGTAGGGCACGCTGCCCGTGCAGAACCCGGCGAGCATCCGCCCCTCGAGCCCGCGGAGCGTCTTGTCGCGCAGGTCGTCGATGTACATCTCGGCGAGCATCGCGCGCACCGCGATCAGCGGCTTCGCGCTCTTGCTCGACGTGTCGATACCGTCGGACAGGCTGATCAGCGGCACCCCGGCGAACGCCAGCCGCTTGAAGATCATCGCCGCGTCGCCCATGTCGCGCGAGATGCGCGACACGTCCTCGGTCACGATGATGTCGATCCGCTTCTCGGCGACCGCGGTCATCAGCGCGTCGAGGCCCGGACGCTCCAGGCTCGAGCCCGAGATCGCGAAGTCCGGGAACACGATCGCCTTGCTCGGGTCGCCACCCGCACGCGCGATCTCGTCGCGCGCGCGCCGCGCCTGGTCCTCGATGCTGTTCTCGCTCTGCAGGTCCGACGAGTACCGCGCGTAGATGCCGACTCGTCCGGTCACAAGCTTGGGGTGGAACATGGCGTCCTTGTCGTCAGCGTCGGGTTCGTTCGCGTTCCAGGTTCTTCAGGTGCTCGGCCCAGGCCAGGCCGACGAAGTACCGCAGCAGGTCGCGGTCACGTTCGCTTAGGGCGGCCTCGGGCCTTGCCGGCTCCGGCTCGCCTGGCGGCTCCGGCACCGCGGGGAGGCCACTCACCGATCGCCTCCAGGTGCCGCATCAGAACGAGCGTGCAGAACTGCCCGACCGAGCGGTGGTCTGCCTTCGCGGCGGCCTCGAGCGCGCGCTTGAGCTCGCTCGAGATGCGGAAGGTGATGGAGTCGTCCTTCTCCACGGCCGGCAATGTAAGACAATGCCGGTCCGGGTACAACCGCGACGGTCACCGCTTCCTCGACGCCAGCGCGCGGGGCGGCGGCTGGACGAACGAGATCCGGAGCGGCGCGCGTTCGGTCGGTTCGGGGGACGCCTGCCGCTCCGCGGCCATGGTGCTCAGCTTCGCGATCAGCAGGTCGAGCGCCTGGTCAGGCGAGATGCCCGCCAGCGGGCTCGGCGCCGGCGCACCGGGCAGCGCGATCGGCTTGCCGACCTCGGCCTCGAGAGCGGTCAGGATGTTCCGGCACGCACGGGCGCCGGCGACCTTCTGCTCCGCCGTGGCACCGTCCGCGACCGCGCCGCGGATCGCATCGATCATCTCGTCCATCTGGGGTCTCCTCGCAGGGTGGGGCTGCGGGCACGGCCCGCTACCTACCTACTGCTCACGACCCACCCGAAATCAGAAGCGCAGGGTCACTTCGTGCCGCGCACGCACGGCCGGCGACATCGGTCTTGTGATCATGGTCTCGAGACTCAGCGCCCGCGAGCGCCGTTCTCGGTCAGCGCGTCCGCAGAGACCCAGCCGCGCGCGGCGTGAGCGGTCGCCTCGAGCACCGTCATCACGACGAGCGCGGCCGCCGCCGAGGCTGCGAGCAGCCCGCCCATCGCGAGCTTCCAGTCCGGCCCATTCGTGATCGAGAACGTCGCCACCAGGGCTGCCAGGGAGGGCACGCCCACGATCGCAGCCCGTGCGATCGACTCTCCACGAAGCAGTGTGCGCCGCTGCCTCCAGGCTCGGCCGAGCGCTGCTCGTTCCCACAGCAACGAGATGACCCCAGCCCCCGCGGCGCAGGCCCATAGCCACAGCGCCGGATGCTCGCCTGCAGCCTGACGCAGGCTGCGCTTCGCGGGACCGATCTCCATGAGCATCATGTCCGACCGGTCGCGATAAGCGAGATCGGGACGCCGGCGAGCGAGATCTCGGTCATCCCCGTCGAAGGCGCGTACGTCGAGGTGTGAGCTCACGGTGAACGCGATGGGCGTCGCCAGCACGAGGCCGATGATGATCAGCGCGATGATCCTGCCCGCCACCGACCAGGCTGGTGGATCCACAGGTGCGCCGATGCTGGGCTCTTCGAGGTCTCGAAGCGACGTGTTGGTGTTCCACATGAGCCGCCCTATCGGCGCGCCCTCATTCAGGTTGCTGACGTTCGGTGACCCTCGCGGGACTACGCCCTTCGGACCTGGAGAGCCGTTCGCGGATCTCTTCCCACGCCCGCCGGCTCTGCGCGCAGAGGACGCCGCCGGTCATGTCGCCTACGGCGTACGGGCTCCCGTCGAACTTCGCGACCACGTAGCCGGCCTCCGACAGAAGCATCGCGCCAGCCAGGTGGTCCCAGGGCAGGCACTTGCTGTACGCGGCGAAGTCGGCCTCGCCGCGCAAGACGCGGGGGTAGTCACGGGCAGGGCAGGCGTGGTGACGCAGGTCGCGAAAGTGCCGGGCCTTCTCTGCCCGGATCACGGAGCCACCGGGTTCGAGGACGATTCCACCGCTGACGATGCCGGTCATCTCCGGCACCGGGCGATCGTTCGCGCGCAGCGAGGTGGTGCGGCTGCCGTCGGTGGCAACGTGCTGGACGCTGGCGCCGCGCTCACCGAGCGTCATCCCGCCGTCGACGGGCTCGTGGATCCACGCGGCGAGCAGCTCGCCGGCCTGGACCAGCGCGAGCATCACGCCGAACTCGGGCTCGCCGTGGGCGAAGGCGTACGTGCCGTCGATCGGGTCGATGACCCACACCGGGGCCGCGGAGCGAAGCAGCGAGAGGCGATCTGGCGATCGTGCGACGGTCTCCTCGCCGACCACGTACGTACCCGGATACTCCGAGGTCAGGCGCCGGGCGAGCGCCGCCTCCGCGGCCTGATCGGCGACCGTCACCAGATCGCGAGGGCCGGACTTCTGGATGATCTCATGCTCCGCCAGACCTCGCCACCGCGGCAGGATCTCTTCCCGCGCCACGTCATGGACGATCGCGGCGACCTCCTCGATGTCGACTTGCAGGAACCGGCGCGGCGGAGTCAGGTCAGCCACATCTCGTTCTTCTGCCAGTGCCGCGCGAAGTCGGCCATGGTCCGGATCTCCGGCGTGAGCACGTAGTAGTGATACTCGTAGCTCTCTTGCCGCATCGCCCGGCCGATGGCGTCCTCGTTCTCGATGTCCTCTGCGTGTCTCATTGCCGACACCCAGAGCTCATCGAGCCTGTCGAGGTCGAAGGGTTCCTTGCCGACCTTGGCGGCCTCCGCCTTTGCTCTGGAAAGAACTTCTTCGCGCTCGCGCTTGTGCCGCGCGGAGGTCTCCTCCAGGTACCTACGCGCAGCCTCTCCTTCTAGCTTCATGGGGTTTCCTGGGGTGGCAGTTTACCATGGGCGGTCACTGCTTCCTCCCAGGTTCGTCCGTGCACGATGTGGTCGCGAAGGACCCGGCGGGCATGGTCTGCCACCTGGGTTGGCAAGTGGCGCACCAGGCCCTCGACGTACCTCTCTTCGAGGATCTGCCGCTGGATCCGGAACAGTTCGGCATCCTGCAGCGGCTCTATTGCCGCCTTGTGCGCGTCGATGTCCAGGACCACGGGATCGCGTTGCCCCGCTCGCGTCTCCATCGCCTTGACGTGCTGTCCGCCCGGGCCCGCGACGTACAGCTCGTATCTCCCGATAGCTTCGCTGGTGGCGAACCAGTCGATGACCCTTTGCCGGTTGTTGCGGGCTTCGGGGAACGCGCGCGCCAGCTCGCTGAACGGTGGCACGGGGTCCACCCCCGCGAAGGGGTCGCGCATCATCACGCCGAGCAAGGTCAGCTCGAACGGCGCGTCGATGTCGTAGAGCACGAATCCGCGCCCCTGCTGCTGGGCGCGACGTGCGGTCTCTCTGACGACGTCAGGCGTCAGCAGCCGCCCATCGAGGACGAGCGACGCCAGCTCGCCGTCGCTCCGGCGCAGCCCGCGAACCTCGCGCTCCAACCGCCGGTGCAGGGCCGCCGACTCCATGTGGACCTGCTGGCTGTTCACGGTGCCCGCCGGGAAGTCGCGTCGCACAGCCGCCTTGAACGGGTCCGGGTTGAGCGTCCGGAACAAGAGAGCCTCGGTCTGCGCCATCGCAGCGGCCAGCTCTGGGACCAGCTTGAGTGCGCGCGACTTCCCCACGGCGGTCGCTCCCCGGCTGGCGTACAGGGTGGGTGGCCCCGGCACGAGGTCGGCGACCTCGCGGAGCTGTCCCGTTGCCTCGGCGATCAGCCGGTCGTGCAGCGCGGCGCGTTCGCCGAACCAGCTTGCCGGCCGATCCAGGTACTTGTTGAGCTTGTTGCCGACCGGCACCGGCCCCAGGGTCAAGGCGACGTGGCTCTCGATCGCGCCGCGGCTGCGGATCAGTAGCTCGACGCGCGCTGGGTACGTCGCGGTGGGACGCGTCGCGGGAGCTCGATCTAGTCGGCGAGCAACGCCTGAGTCGTCGAGGTTGGCGAGGTCGTGGAGGAGCGAGCGTCGCGTCGCCTCGTCCCCGAGTGCGTCGAGCGCTCGGCGCTGGGCGGCCTCGTCCAGGGTCCTGCCGACTCGCAACAGCCGGAGCAGCCCGGCGCGTTCGAGCGGATCGAGCGCGGCCGCGCCGTCGGAGCCCATCGTTCGCACGACCCGGTCGACGCGGCCGGCGTCGTGAGCCGCGGCGTCGAGCCAGTCGCGGAGCGCCGGCACATCGGGCGCGGCTCGGAGCAGGCGCAGCGCGCTATCCGGGTCGCTCATGATAGCGACGAGCGCGCCGCTGGCGTGCGGGTCGGACGACGCCATCGCGATCAACCCGTCGAGCCGCGACGGCTCCAGCGCCCCCGGCGCCGTCACCGCGTCGAGCGCCTCGCGGCTGCCAGCGCGGCCGAGCCGGTCGAGCCCAGCCAGCGTGCGGCGGTCGAGCCGGTTCGTTGCACCGAACCGCAGCGCCAGCTCCGGGGAGACGACGTCGCCATGTCGCGCCAGCGCCCCGAGTACGCTCGTGCGCGCTCCGCCGTCGAGCGCGCCCCATCGCAGCGCCCAGGCGTCCAGGTCGTCGACCGACCCGCGGAACCCGACCTGGAGAACGTGTCGCGCCTGGCTTGCGTCCGCGCCGACCAGCAGCGTTGCGAGGCCGTCGCGGTCGACCAGCCCGGCGAGAACGTCCCGCCGCGACAGCGACGACAGCACCTCCTTGTCGAGCACGCCGAGCAGCTCCAGGATCGCACCCGATCGATCCGGCCGCCGTCCCAGCGCCTGGAAGACCTCGACCATTCCGTTACGCCCGAGCCGCTCCGCTGACTCGTCCAGCAGCCGCTCGATCCCACGCGCGCTGCCCTGCGTGATCGCGCCGTCCGAAAGCGCCAGGATGTCGTGGTGGAAGCCGAGCGCGACGTTGCGCGTCCCGCGCGCATGGGCGCGCTTTGTGGCGTCGGCGAACGCGGCGACCACCTCGCGCATCCGAGCCGGCACCTGGTCCAGCACCGGGGCGAGCAGCGCTGGCTTCTCGATCACCTCCCGCGCCCACTGCTTGAAGCGCGACAGCGCGTGCGCCAACCGGGGCACGAACAGGTCGAACGAGACGCGGGCCCGTAGCAGCGAGTCGGCGATCTCCTTCGTCGAAACGTGCTTGGCGAGCACGCGCGCGAGCTTTTCGGCCGCGCTGCCGCGCAGGGTGCCGAAGAGGTACGTCACCCCGTGGCCGAGTGCGATCTCTCCCACTGCTCCAAAGATGGCGCCCGCCGCCGCCGTCTTCAGGTACGAGTCGAGGGACGAGTACGTCCCGCCGCGCGCGACCCGGACGATGTCCTGGACGAACTGCGTGGCGACCTGCTCGAAGGCGCCCATGCCGGCGCCGCGCGCGCCCTGGCCGAGCAGCGTCGCCGCGAGCGCGCGACGGAACGAGGCGGCGCTTCCGGCGCCGAGGAGCCCACGGTGGACGGCCTGACCGACCGGCGCGAACAGGCGCAGGCCGACGGTCGCGAAGTAGCCGTGCACCGCCGCCCACATCGCCGACTCCCACGTGAGCGTCCCGCTCGAGATCAGCTCGATCAGCTCCGACACCAGGATGTTCGCGGCGAGCACCCAGGCCGAGACCCCGCGCAGTAGCAGCGCGCGGATGAGCGCGATGCCCAGCCCGGTTGCCCACAGGAACAGCACCGCGCCGATCGCGGCGACGATGATCCCCATCCACGCGATCACGTCCGCGATGTCGTCGACCCACAGCACGAACAGCTCGGTGCCGAACTCGGTCTCGTCACCCCAGCGTGCCGAACACGGCACCGGCTCCCATGCCCCACCGCTCACGCGCTGTACCAACTCGAACTTGATCTCGGCGCGTGTCAGTCCGTCGCGCACGACCGGGCGGAGGTCGAGTACGCGGACGCTGAGGTCCACGTCGACGCGCTCGAGATCGTCTGCCGAGAACGGAGGCTTCAGACGCTTCTCGGCGCGCTCGATGGCGCGTGCGAGTAGCTCGCGATCGTCGACGTAGTCCCACTCGCTGCCGTCGACCTCGTCGGCCTTGGCGTTGTGCTCGGCGACTACCTGTTCGAGCTCGGCGAGCGTGAGGCGGCAGATCTCTTTGAGTCTCGAGATCCGGATCCGCTCCACGGTCTCGTCCCGGATGTAGCTGGCCTTGATCTGGCCGACGATCTGCCCGGGGCGCACTATCGCGCTGCGATCCTGGTCGAGGTAGATCTCCTTCTTGACCGGATCATAGGCGTGTCGGCGCATCCGGTTGGTCTTGCGCTCGTGCTGGTCGAGGAAGCGCAGGTAGCCGGCGTCGCGCGCGTACGTCGTGCCGCCGACAATCGCGGCCAGCGTCCCGCGCGCCCGAGGGTTGTGCATGCGTGCGAAGGCATCGAACAGCTCGTCGAGGCGGCCGCGAGGGTTGGCGTCCGGGTCGTCCGCACGGCGCGGCGAGGCGACCTCGTCGAGGAAGACCTCGCGCACGTCGACCGGATAGGTCGTCATCTCGGCGAGCCGGTCGGCGAACGCCAGCTCCCATCGGTAGGTGTGGCGCTCGCCCAGGTGCGCGAGGACGCCGTCGACGAACGGCTTGACCGCCTCGCGGTTGCCGGCGACACGGACGGCGTCGGCGAGCGCTTGCTCCTCGAGCCATGCCTCGACCTGGGCGCGCCGCTGCTCGGGCGAGACGTCAGGCAGGTCGTACTCGACGACGAGGTGCACCGTCGAGTGGCCGTCGTCTCCCTCGCGCCATGCGCGCTCGGCGGCCTTGGCGTCGGTCGTACTAGGCAACCGCAGTCCCACGGCGTCCGCCGCGCGCTCGAGGCCGCGCTCGCCGAGCGACCACCACAGGTAGAGGCCGCCTGTCCTGCCCCCGCGGCGGCGCATCGCCTCGATGTCCGCCTCCACGGGGCCGTCGCGCCTCAGCCGCAAGAACGCCGCCCGGCCCTTCAGCTCACGTCCGCCGTAGAGGCGGCGCAGCAGCTCCAGCACCGCCTCCCAGGAGAACCGCGGGCGCCTGGCGTCGGGCACGTTGCCGAACAGGTCGTGCATCCAGCGCTCGCGGATCGCCACGCTGTCCTGGTGGTACTGCTCGAAGAAGTCCAGCACGCGTTTGGACGAGGCCGTGACGCGCCAGCTGACTAGGGGGATCGCCGGCAGGGCAGTGATCGCAGCGACGGCTCCGGCGGCCGCACCACGCTTCTCGATCCTGGTGACCGCGAGCCCGAATGCCGAGGCGTCGGTACGGAATCCAGCCAGGTCGGGATCGGTGGAGATCGCGCGGAGGATCGTCAGCGTGTCCGGCCCGAGTACGCCGTCGGGTGTGATCCGTCGATCGAGCGCGCGGCGATCCAGGTGCTGGGCCACGAAGAACCGCTGGAGCGCGATCGTCCGGTTCGCGTATGCGACTGGGTGCGTGTCCGGACGCACACTGCGCACCGGAACAATCTCCGCGAGCCCGAGCGTGATCCACCAGTGAAGGTTCTGTGGCTGGGCAACCCGGAGATCGATCCCCCTGGCCAAGATCGGGTCATCGGCGACCGGAGCGAGGTCGAGACCAACGGAGACATCGAGGGGTGTGACGATCTGGATGACGTCGGCCGACGCGCACGGCGACTGCGGGGGACCGTCGCACGGCGAGGTCGACGCGCCGGCCGACGTCGGCGTGCCTGGCGCCGGTGCGGCGATGACGACCGTGTCCCATGCGATGCGGTCTTGTGTCGGCAAGACCCAGCGCTCCGCGCCGTCGTCGAGCGCTTCGATCTCGAAGAAGCCGCTGGCGTCGACCGCCTTGACGCGTCCGGCCCGTGCCAGGTCAGCCTCGCCGAGCGCCCGCTGGATGACGAGATCACCGTTCGCGAGCGGACGCAGCGGGACCCGTCCCGGCGCGGCGACCAGGCGCTGGTCGCCGAGCCCGTGGGGCGGCGCGCCGCCGTGCTGGAGCACCAGGTCGAACAGCGCCCCGGGGGATGTCGCGTGGCTCGCGGATGGTTGCGATGCTCGAACGCGAGCCAGGGCCGCGGCGACGTCAAGACGCTGCGGCGGCGAGGTGACGCCCAGCGCCTCGCGAACCTCCGCGATCGTCAGCGGCCTGCCCGCCGCTTCGTACAGCAAGGCGACAGTCCCGGTGACGTATGGCGCGGCCATGCTCGTGCCGCTTTTCCGGGCGAGGTCAGCGGAGCCGAAGTTGTCCTCGTCGCCGGGCGTGGATCGGGCGGCGATGATGCCGACGCCCGGGGCGAGGAGGTCTGGCTTGGAGCGGCCGTCGCGAGTCGGGCCTTCGCTCGAGAACGGCGCGACCGCGCCCGTGCGGGGGTCGTACGCGCCCACCACGACCGTGTGCCGACCGTTCGCGATCGTACCGGTGGTCGGTCCGAACGCACGGCTGTGCGCGCGGACGCGCGACTGGCTCCCCGGCGCACCCTCGTCGCGCTCGATCCATGCGTGCCACCGACCATCCGACGACTCGATGTGCCTCGGCTCGATCACGACACGCCAGCGCTCGGCGCCCCCGCGGGGGTCCAGGACGAATGTCACCTGATTGTCGCCGTTGTTCGGATCCCGCAGCCGGTGGGCGAACCGCCCCACGACCTCCCCGTCAATCGAGATCGGGGCGTGACGCTCTGGCTCGGCCCGTGCGACGGTGCGGCCTGCGCGATCGACGAGGCGTGCCACGATCCGATCGCGGCCGGGGTACCAGATGTCCAGCTCGTTCGTCGTCTCGTCTCCGGCGCTCACCAGCCACTCGATCACGCTCCGCGTGCCTCCGCGCAGGCGCCCGGTCGCGTGGACGGGACGTCCGCGGTAGTTGCCCGCGCTCTGGACGATCGCGCGACCCGGCCGGCTCGTCACGAACGCGTCGAGTGCCTGCTCGACGAGCGTCGACCCGTCATGTGGCCCGGCGTGGCTGCCAAGGCTCATGTTGATGACGCAGGGCCGATCGCCCGCGATCCGCGAGACGAAGTCCACCGCCTCCAGCAGGCTCACCGAGTTGCCGATGCTCCGCGGGCCGGAGCGCTCGCTCGCAAGGTGGACGAAGACCAGCGACGCGCCGGGCGCGACGCCGCCGGGCCCGACGCGCGGGGCTCCCGCCGCGATGTCGAGCACGTGGGTCCCATGACTACCGCTGCCGTCGTGATCCGCGTCGGCAGGATCGTAGTCCAGCGCCGCGAACGGATCCGGAGAGGCCAGGGCGCGGTCGATTGCTGTCCGGGTATGGGCGCGGCCGTAGCCGTAAGGCTCCGGACCACTGCGTTGCCGTCGTGCGCGTTGATCCCACAGCGCGACCACGCGCGTTCGCCCGTCGCGCCGTCGGAAGTTCGGGTGCGTGACGTCGAGTCCCCAGTCGATCACACCGAGCACCACGCCGCGGCCGGTGGCCTCGTCGCGTGACATGCGTGGCGTTGGTCCAGCGCCGCGTGCTGACGTCTCGAGCGCCCCGGCGGCGGGATCGGGGGACACGGCCCGGGCGGCCTTCAGGCTCGCCACAGCAGGGTGCGCCCGTACCGCGGTCAGCTCACCGCGCCGGATTCGCGCCGTGACGACGTGACCGAACCGGGCCACGATGCGAATACCCTCGGGGATCGCGGCTCGCGGACGGACCCGGAGTAGCACCGAGACCTCGCCGGCCGGATCGCCCTCCAGCACTTCCCACAGCGCCGGATCCATGTTGTCGACTCCGCTTGCGCGAGCCGCCCCTTCAGCGCGCCGTGGGGCCGCCCGTTGTCGGCCCGACCGGCGTCAGCGCCTCGATCGCCTTCTTCAAGGCTTCTAGCTGCGCCGCCGCCAGCTTCGGATCGGTCGGGGGCGGTGGAGGGGCCGGTGTCTCGCGCTGCGCGATGAGCGCGGTGATCATGACGCCCTGGAAGCCCGGCATCATTCCCGCGATCAGGCCGAGCTGCGTCGAGCGCTCCTCGCCGAGGTCGCGGGCGATGGTCTTGCCCAGAAGGAACGACATCGCGTTGATGTTCATGGTGCCGTCCTCACTTCTTCTGCATGGCCATCATGGCCACCGCGAGCAGCATCATGTTGTTGTCGCCACCTCCGCCCGGCGAGGCCCCCGTACCGCTCATGAGCATCAGCGGCAGCAGCATCGACATCGAGTCGTTGCTGTCGATCATCAGCTTCGCTGTCGTCAACTCTCCGGAGGCTGCGAGCTCGGGGAGTGTCTTGGCCTTCGGCTTGAGCAACAGCGGGAGGAGCGCGGCCATCTGGCTCATCTGCTGCCCTTCACCGCGCAGCCGCTTGAGCCCGGAGGTGAGCCGCGCATCGAGCGCCTTCTGACCGGCGGCGAGCTTGCGGACGTCATCGGCCACGCGCGCGAGCGCGGCGTGCATCTGCGTCTGGTTCACCGGCGATGAGTCCTGCCGCGGCGTGGCGTAGCCGCGCCCGCGCACTCTCGGCCAGCGGCGTCGCCGCCGCTCGGCGAGGTCGTCCTCGCTCATGGACTCGTCCACGTCCTCGTCGTCGAACTCCGGCAGTCTCTCGTCGATGTCTTCGGCCAGGCTCATGCGTTTCTCCCTTGCGCGTGGTGATTGCGCGACCGGCGCCTCAGGGCCGGCGCGACGATCGCGTCGAACATCGCTTCATCCGGGATTCGCCATCCCGGCACGCCGTGCCCACGACAGGCGCGGCACCCCTCGTCGGCACCCCAGCAGGCGGCGCAGGCGCCGAGCGCCGCGGCGAGGTCGTCGAGGAGGTCCTGTGCCCGGGCCAGCTCGCCCCGAAGCTCGCCTGCCTGCGAACGTTCGTCGTGGTCCTGGTCTGCCTCGTCGGTGTCGCTCGCGCGTGCCGATGTCGCCATCTGAAGGACCATCGCCATCATCGGGTCGCTGGCGGCCCGTTCGGCGAGCTGCGCCTGCACGAGTTGCCGGGCCGTGGCCGGGTCCTGCTGGAGAAGCGCGAGAAGTCTTTCCGGATCGTCGTCCATCATTCCGCCTCCAGCCGATCGAGGTCGGCCAGGTCGCGCTCGGTGGCGTAGTCGTCGGAGCAGCACGTCGAGATGTCGCGACCGTCGTCGTCCGTAGCTGCCTCGGCGAGCAACGCGAGGAGTGCCTCGGCACGCTTCTCGGGAGCCGCGGTCGGTGGTCGAGTCGCGTGATGCGAGGGCGCCCGCACGCTGGACATCGTCTGGTGATGGCGGACGGCAGCCTGAGTCGCGAGCGCTGCGATCAGGTTCGCGAACGCGGCGACAGGAACCCTCGTGCCGAGCACCGGCACCGTTGGATTCCCGGCGTGCCCGAGGGCAAGCGCGCCGAGCGCGTCGATCGTCTCGGGCCGGAGCAAGGCACCGAGCAGCTGCACCGCCGCGGCGTTCTGTATGCCGGGTGCCGCAGGTGCGCCCAAATCTTGCGCCGGTCCTCTCCCAGCACCGCCGGCCAGCGCTCCGACCGCGGCGCCCGCCGGCCCGCCCACCATGAATCCAGTCAGCGCTCCTTGCGCCGCGCTGGGTGCGACCCTGCGCAGCTCGTGCGCGGTCGCTCGTGCCCACTGATGTGCGCTCTCGACGAGCGCGATCGTCTCGTCGAGCCGCGGATCGATATCGTATGGCTCATCCACGCGCGACTCGGGCGACCTGTCGACCCTCGGCACGGCTCCGAAGCTATCGCAGGTGCCCACGCACGGGAACGGAAGCGGGGTGGCAAGAGCAGGCACGCAACCGCCCGGCGTTCACCCATTTAGGGTGATCCGGTGGCGCGCGGGTTGCGTGATTTCCGCGACGGCGTCGCGGAAATCTGATCCCGATGTGGCGTTCCTCTTCGAGATCAGAAAGGGGCATCTTCGAGTGCGCGCCGGCCGAGAAGGTTGTCTCGCGGCTGCAGGCGCCGGATGAGGCGCGCCTCCTCGTCGATCGCGTCGGACGCCGACGTCACCCTGACGGCTACGTCCACGCTCTCGCGCGGGTACGTCAGGCCGGGGTCGTGACCCTCGGCGTACTGGTCCTTCCAGAAGGATTTCCAGCGGCGCCAACCCTGCAGGTGCCGTGTGAGGGTTTCGTACAGACGCCCGCTGTGGCTCTCGCCCACGTAGACGATCACCGGGTCGCCGTTGCGGTCGCGCTGGCGGATCACGTAGACGCCGGACGAGCCCTTGATGCGCTGGAGCCAGTCCGGGTAAGGCTCGCCGCGCGCGCCGACGGACCGGTACACGAGGCCGGCGTTGCGGCGCGTGTCGGGGGGGCGGACGGGGATGCCGACCTCGGCGGCCTCGCGGAGAACGACGGCGCGATGCTCGTCGACCGGGATCCACGGCTCGCCGGGAATCGAGTGGCCGAACGGACGGAGCTCCGGGCCCCAGCCGGTGCGCGGGCGACCGATCGCGGCCTCGACGATCGAGAGCATCGCGCGGGGCACGCGCAGGTCGAGGTGGAGGTGCGGGCCGGCGCTGCTGCCCGTGTTCCCCGACAGCCCGACCGTCTCGCCGCGCGCGACCGTCTGCCCGCGCTTCACGAGCGGGCGCGACAGGTGGAGGTAGCGCGAGGTCACGCCGGAGGGATGCTGGACGGCGACCCAGCGGCCGGCGTCGCTGCCGTCCTCGGGCTGCACGCGGACCACGGTGCCGGCGTCGACCGCGAGAACGGGCGTGCCGACGGCGAGCGGGATGTCGAGCGCGCGATGGATCCGGCCCGGGCGGGGGCGAGCCCAGCCGCTCGAGACGACGGCGCGGGTGTCGGCCGCGACGGGGCGACCGAAGTCGAACAGCGGAGCGCCGGCGAGCTCGGGCGCGGTCGGCGCGGCGGCGTGTGCCCGTCGTCGGCCGGCGATGGTCACGAGCGCGAACGCGCCGGCGGCACCGGCGAGAAGCACAGGCAGGCGATCGCTGCTCATGGCTTCCTCGCCGACGTCGTGGTGACCGTGTCCCAGACCGAGGGCTGGGCGCGCACCGTCACCCCGGCGTCCTGGAGCGCGCGCACGACCTCGGCGATCACGCCGACGATCGCGGCGCCCGTCGCGGTGACGTCGGCGGCGCCGGCCGCGCGGCAGGTTGCGACCGTGGTGGCCAGGTCGGCCCGGGTGCCGTCGACCTGCACGCCTGCCTGATCGATCCGGACGCGGCACGGAGCGACGGGGCCGGTCGGCCTGGCGCCGACCCCGGTACCGAGCCCGAAGCCGGAACCGCGTCGCAGGAGAAGTAGGAGCAGCGCAAGTCCGGCACCACCGACCACCCACTTTCCGCGCCCGCGGCGGTCGCGTTCAGACGGCATGGTGGACCGTCCGATCCGCCGCGCCCGCGCGTTCGCGCTGGTAGAGGGTGACGACGCTCTTGCACCACCGGACCTTCGCCTCGTTGCTGAGGTGCCGGCTCGCGCCGGCGAGGCGCGCGTGGGCGTGGCTCGAATGACCTTGCGCCGAACTCCGCGGATGAACGGCAGGAGGACGCTGCGCTGGCGACCTGGGTCGAGCGTCTGACTGCCGGCAAGTCGGTGGGAGACTCGAATCAGTGAGCCGCAACGTTGTTCATCAGCGAGGAACCTTCTTGTAGTGGCCTGCCTCCAGCCACAAGTACGTTTCGTGATGGCCGAGCTCGTGCGCACGCTTCGCGAGATCGCGCCCCGTCTTCCACTTGCGCAGCATCAGGTGGCAATGCGCGGCGGCGTCCAGTGCGAGGCCGTGGCGCGGCGCCTCGGCGAGGACTCGATCGAAGGCATCGATAGCCTGCTCGTACTTCCGCGCGCGCATCCTCGCAAGGCCGAGCGTGTGACCGAGGTTGATGGACCACTCGATCGTTTTCGAGATCTGCTCGATGTGTTCGAGGGCCTCGGCATTGCGGCCAGCGTCGAGGAGCATGATGCCGATCTGGACCAGAGGAATGGGCCAGCCTGGGCGCAGGTCGAGCGCCCGGCGGCACGCGGCAATGCCTTCGTCGTATCGACCGAGCTGACCGAGATGAGCTCCGAGATCGTGGTGGAGCTCGGGGCGGTCGGGATCCTCGGCGGCAGCGCCTTCGAGGTAGACCGCGGCCGCCGCGAGGTCGCCGCTATTGCTGGCGTTCATGGCCATCACGGCCATGGCGTTGGACTTGGCGAACGGGGTTCGGAGTAGCGCTGGGGGGAGCGGTGTCTTCCCGAGTGCGTGGATGACCTCCACGACGGCGCGCGCCCGCTCTCGCTGGAGATCGTTGCCTTCGGCGAGCGCGTTTGCCACGCGGGACTTCGAGGCTTCCGTCGCGATCGCTCCGCCGACGATCCTGAGCCAGTCCCGCGTGACCTCTCGTAGCGTCGCGAGCCACGACTCGTCCTGTTCGAGCTTCGACAGTCCGCTGACCACGTGTGCCGAGGACGGATCGCGGACTCCAAAGGTAAACAGGACAAGCATCCGCGTACGAAACATGTCTTCGGGCATGGTGCTGTGGCGCAGGAACTCGGCTGCGGCGATGTAGCAGCGCTCCAGCCCCCACCCGAGGTCGATGGTGCGCGTTCTGCCGATGATCGCGGTGAGGCGGTCGGCGAGGGCGGCCAAGGCGAGCCGCCATCGAAGCCCGAACCGCCATCGTGCCTGAGCGTCGTGTTCCGGCGGATCGAGTTTGGCGAGGGCGCCGGCGAGAGCGTCGATCGCCTCGTCTGAAGGCCGGCTCGGCGCCTGCTCCTTTACCCAGGCATCCACCGTGCTGGGCGCGAAGCCGAGGACCCCGTCGGCGAAGTCTTCGAGCGACTTGCTCTCCGTTTGCTCCACGATCGCCTGGATGATCAAGCGCTGGCCATCTGCATGCGGCCACTTCGGTTGAGCGACGTCGTCGAAGACACAGAGATCGCAATCGCATACTTCTGGTCGGCCCTTCGCCAGCCGAATCGCGGCGGCGCATCGAAGAGCCACGTCCACGGCGGCGAGGCGCAGACTCGTGTGCGCGGCGACATCATTCGCGGCATCGGAGATCCCTTCGCTGTGGAGTCGGCCGACGAGGTCGTCCCACGCCAGCGCCGCAACGGCGATCGCTCTCGCGACGACGGTCTGCGTCGCGATCCCATCGGGTAGGGATCCGAGGTCCGGCACGTAGCCATGACGAACTAACGCCTGCGCGATCGCTTCGCTGATGGACGCCCGCGTCTTGTCCTTGACGATCGCGCGGCGGCCCGCGAAGTACTCTCGGGCAGAACGCGACACGTCGTCCGGGAGGCGTAGGCGGAAGTCTTCGACGACAGCTCCGAGTACCGCGCCGCTTGTCGGCAGGTAGAGAGTGGAGGCTTCGGTCATGGTGATCTCCAACATGGGTGCGGACGGGATGTGGGGCCCAGGGGCGCCCGAGCAAGGCCCGGGTGCCCCTGGTGAGTGCCTGGGTGCGGTGGGACGACGACTAGCGTCGACGTCCGCCACCACCTCCGCGGCCACCGGCTCCGCGACTAGGCTGGGCGCTTCTGGCTGCTGCGCTCTGCGCGCGGCTCTTGAACCCCTGGTTCGTTCCTGTCCGGTCGGCGCTGCTCTGGATCCTCCTTGCGTCCGTGGGCGTCATCGAGGTAGTCGTGTTCGTCGTGGGTGCGGTCGGGCTAGTGCGTTCAGGCATCTTGTTCTCCTTGCCCCGCCTGAAGTAGCGGGGACTGGAGGACGATGCCGAGCGCGCACGAGAGCGTCAGCCCAGCGCTCCGGCCAGAATCTTGCAACGTCTCAGATTGGCAACGCTTTCTGGCCGAGCCAGCACGGCCCACGAACTAGTCGAGCCCTTCACGCGCCGCGATCGCGGGCGACAGATCCGGGAACGCCTTTCGGATCGTGCGGACAACGTGCGCGAAATGCACTCCGACGATGGCGGTGCTGCCCGAGCTGGTCTGGAACAGGCCGGACTTGCCGGCGCGAGTGTGGAACATACCTGCAAGGCGAATTCGGTCGACCGTCCAGCTCAACGGCGGTTCGTGTCGATGATGAAGTTGCCAAATGCCAGCGCCACTCATCCCGCGCACGTCGGGCAGCGTGGACGGCGTTCTCGTCACAGGATCACCGCTCCCATAGAGCGCGAGCTTGAGCGCAATGTTGACCTTCGGGTCGAAGTCCGCCATTGGGTCGGCGGCGGCGTCGTGTAATCGCGTCGCGTAGTACATCGGCACCGTCGGGACGGTGAGTTCCATCGACTTGAAGACGTTGAGCTCGGTCGGGTAGCCGAGCACCGCGTACCAATCCCCCGAGGGAAGGCGCATCTCGATCTCGTCGAGCCGGACGCAAATCTTCGAAGTAACCAGCTCCGTTGCGTAGGGTTCGGGCACCTTGAAGAACGAGAAGTCGACGAGCTTGTCATCGCTCGTCGAGTGGACGTCGACGCGTTCGAGCGGGATCAGGTTCGCGTGGTTCGCGACAGGGTTGATCCAGAGTGGGTGATAGCGGGCGTCGTTCAGTACGTGCGCAGCGGAGACCACGAAGATCGAATCTGCGATGGCGAGCAAGACCGCCGTTCCGTGCTGGGTCAGCGCCCCTGGTGGTTCCTCGACGAGAACCGACACGGTTCGCGCGAGTAGCCTTGGCGCGGCTTCATTCCTGATGCGGTCCATTACCTGACGCGCGAGAGCCTCGGGGTCGTCCGTCACGTGGCGTCGCCTATTGTTGAAGGACGTCGCGCCGGCGAGTCGTCGCAGAGGGATGCGAGCGGACAACGATCGCAGGATGGAGCCCTCGCCGTGCATACCGTCCCGCCGAGGTCGAGCACCGCCCAGTTGAACTCCTTGGCGCGCGCGCGCGGCAGCATCGCCCCCGCGAGATCCCAAAGGTCGTGAGCGAGCGCCAGCCGTTCCGGTGGTGGTGGCAGAGAGAACACGCGGCGATAGATGCGCGCGACGTTCGCGTCGATCACCGGGACGCGCGCGCCGAACGCCACGCAGGCGATTGCGTTCGCGGCGTAGCGCCCGACGAACGGAAGCTGCATGAGCGCCGGCACGGAGCGCGGCACGACGCCGCCGAACTCATCCCGGAGAGAGCGCGCGCACGCGATCAGATGTCGCGACCGCTTCCGATGAAGGCCCAGCGGGAACAAGAGCCGTTCGAGCGTTGCGGGTCGAGCACGTGCTAGCGCGGCGGGGGTAGGGAAGCGCGCGAGGAGCTCCTGGGCGACTGGCGCCGCGAGCTCGGCCCGCGTCTTGGCGAGCAGGATCTCGCAGACCAGGACGGCGAAGGGATCGACGCCCGGCTCCCGCCAGAAGAAGTGTCGCCCGCTGGACCGGGCCCAACGTAGGAGGGCCCGTCGGAGGTCTCGGACCTTCGATTCAGGCGAGTTCGGTGAGCGCCTGGAGGCGACAGGCACGGCGGGTAGGCTACCTGATGAAGACGCGATTCCGCAGGCGAATCGCGGTCGGACCGATCCCTCCGCGGTGTCGGAACCCCGTTGATGTCGGAGGGTTGTGCGACGTTCGCCGCATGCTCGGAAGCAACGGGAAGCAGCTCAAGCTGCGCCTGGGGACGGACATGACCGTCACCACGCGGCCGTCGAGTGGGATCCGGGTGGCCGGGTTGTTCGCTGGCATCGGCGGGGTGGAACGCGGACTCTCGCTCGCCGGGCACACGTCTGAGATGTTGTGCGAGTGGGACGCCTCCGCGCAGCGCGTTCTGCGCGCGCGCTTCCCCGAGATCCCGCTCGCTGGCGACGTTCGGGAGCTCCGGTCACTCCCCTCGGTCGACCTGCTGTCGGCCGGCTTCCCGTGCCAGGACCTGAGCCAAGCGGGGATGACCGCCGGCATTCGGGGTGAGCGGTCGGGTTTGGTCTCAGAGGTCTTTCGCCTGCTGGACAAGGCACGCCCACGCTGGCTGCTCCTCGAGAACGTACCGTTCATGCTGCAGCTCGATCGTGGCGAGGCCATGCGCTACCTGACGAGCGCGTTGCGCGAGCGCGGTTACCGCTGGGCGTATCGCGTCGTCGACTCTCGCGCCTTTGGGCTTCCCCAGCGGCGCCAGCGGGTGCTCGTGCTCGCGTCGCGCACAGAAGATCCACGGCCCGTGCTCTTCGCGGATGACGTCGGAGATCCGCCGACAGACCATCCATTCTGCGACGCCAATCGGCTTCCCCCGCTGAACGGTGCCGCGTGCGGGTTCTATTGGACAGAAGGAGTCCGCGGTCTGGGTTGGGCGGTCGACGCGACGCCCACGCTGAAGGGCGGTTCCACGGTGGGAATTCCTTCGCCGCCCGCGATCCTGTTGCCGTCCGGGGAGGTGATCACGCCCGACATTCGAGACGCCGAACGTCTTCAGGGCTTCCCCGCGAACTGGACTGAGCCTGCAGTTGACGACCCCTCCCGCCGCAATGGCCCGCGCTGGAAGCTCGTCGGAAACGCGGTCAGCGTGCCGGTGTTCCGTTGGGTCGGCGAGCGATTGGCGAAGCCAGGGAGCTACCAGCCTGCGGACGACCCGGCGCACGTGGATGGAGCCGCGTGGCCGAAGGCCGCTTGGTGTATGGACACTCGAATCCACGCCGCGGAAGTTTCGCCGTGGCCCAAGCGCCTCAAGACGAAGCCGCTTGAGGAGTTCCTTCGATATCCGGGCACGCCCCTTTCTCTTCGGGCAACGCGCGGCTTTCAGGACCGTACCCAGAAGGGAAGCCTACGGTTTCCGAAGGGCTTCCTCGAAGCGGTCGAAGCGCACGCGCGCAGGATGGAGCGTGTCGACGAGGTGCCTCGCCGCGGGGCGCGCGCGTGACTACTTCAAAGGTCGAGGAGGCTCAGGCTCGGTTTCATGCCACTGGCGCGACCGGGAAGGAGGCGGTGGCGGTCCTTGAGGATCTCCTCGAAGCCCCGGGACTCGTAGAGTGTTACGGCACCGAGGATGACAACCCTTCGAAGCAGCTCAAGAACAAGCTCACGCAGTCGCAGCACGCGCGCGATGGGCTGGTGACCATCGCGTTCAAGTCGAGGGACGTCCACGATGACGCCGTCAGGCGGCTCGTCGAGGGCTGGGCGAAGAACGCCCAATGGCCGAAGGCCGTCGCGTGCGTCGGGGTCGCGTACCCGCACAATCGTCGCTGGAAGATCGGCACGCTCGTCGAATGGGCGCCGAGCAAGTTCCCCCGACTGATCAAAGAACGGCTGTTCCCCGATGTGGAGGTCGTTGCCGCTGAGGATTCGGAAGCGGCAACGCGAGGGCCGATCGCATCGACGCACGACCTGGCCTCGAGATTGTTCGTCCCGAAGGAATGGGTCGATGACGTCATCTGGATGATCCGCGACAAGCGTGGCGTGATCCTCTACGGACCGCCTGGGACGGGGAAGACGTACATCGCGCAGCGACTTGCCGAATACCTCCAGCCGGACAAGAGCCGCCGCATCCTCGTACAGCTCCACCCGAGCTACGGCTACGAGGAGTTTTTCGAAGGCTATCGACCAACAGAGAAGGGCGAAGGGCTGAATCTCGAGAAGAAGGCAGGGCCGCTACGAAAGCTCGCGAGCATCGCGAAGGACGGCAAGGATGCAGTCCTTCTCATCGACGAGATCAACCGCGGCAACCTTCCTCGAGTGTTCGGCGAGTTGTACTTCCTGCTGGAGTACCGGGAGGAGTCGGCAGCGCTGCTCTACTCGCCAGACGAGCAGTTCACGTTGCCATCTAGCCTCTACATCATCGGGACGATGAACACGGCTGACCGGTCGATCGCTCTGCTCGATCAGGCCCTTCGCCGGCGCTTCCACTTCGTCGGCCTGTTCCCTGGCGAGCCCGTGGTGAAAGGCATGCTCCGCGGCTTCCTGCGCAAGCACGTGCCCCGCATGCTCTGGGTGGCTGATCTGCTCGACCGCGCGAACGAGCTCATCGACGATCAGAACGTCGCCATCGGTCCGAGCCACTTCATGCGGAAGGACTTGGACGAGGCGACGGTGTCCAAGCTGTGGAAGTACTCGATCCTTCCAACGATCGCCGAGCAACACTTCGGCGAGCCGAACGCTGTCGATCGCTTTGACTTGGAAGCTCTTCGTGCTGACCTGGAGGCGACCAGTGCAGGTACCTCGGACGCTTCTCCTGCGCGAGCGCGCAACGACACCAAGCGTCGAGCTGACGACGACTGAGCTCCGGGTTCTCAAGGAAGCCGACGCTGGGCTGAAAGTTGTCGCCGGATCTCGACCCGGCCTCTATGACGTCGAAGCCAGCCAGTTCGTCGGAACGATCGTCGGTCCTGGCCTCCACGCTCTGATCCAGCCGAAGGTCCCGATTCGCCGCCTCGTTCACCTGCTGCGTTACCTCCCCGGGGGGCCACACATTGGCGAGAACGTCGCACTCGGCGTCGAGGACGATCTGCTCGAGGTCATGCAGATCCTCTTTCTCCACGCCCTGGAGGGAGCGCTCGCGGGCGGTCTGCTTCGGGACTACCGGGGCGAGCGCGACTTGCTAGCCGTGCCGCGCGGGCGGATCGACGGCATGCACCTGGTGACCAAGCGCTTCGGCGTGCTTCCCCCGATTCAGTGCGACTACCAAGAGTACACGCCCGACATCGAGGTGAATCGCCGCCTCGCTGCTGCGACACGGGTCTTGTCTCGCGTCCGCAGTGCCAATCATCCAGCCACGGCGCGCTTGCGGACGCTCCTCGAGCGCTTCGAGGGCGTCACTCTCGTCGACTATCGCCGCGGTGACCTGCAGCCACTTCGACTCGATAGGCGCGCGTTTCGCTACGGCTCCGCGCCAGCGCTTGCCGACGTGGTGCTCGCGCGCGCGTCGATCGAACTACGGCAGGGTCACACGGATGCAGTTGGCTTCCTTCTGAACATGGACGAACTGTACGAGCGGTTCGTCGTCTCCGGTCTGCGAGATGCGATGGGCTTGGACAACTACCAGTGGGTTCACCACCTGACCGGGCTGTCCCTCGACGTGGCCGGCAGAGTCGAGGTGACCCCGGACGCGGTCTGGCGAGACCCGCGCGGGCGCCCGTTGCTGGTCTTGGACGCCAAGTACAAGGAGACCGGCAGCGGCGTGACCGGCGACATCTATCAGGCCCTCGCGTACTGCACGGCGGTCGGCGTCCGGACCGGCGTCCTTGTCTACGCGCACGCCACGGAGACCACTCACGTCGTTCGCCACGCAGACGTCGAGGTCCACGTGCTGGAACTCGACCCCGACGGCGACCCAGCCGCGTTAGCGGCTCGGTTACGCCAAGTCGCTAGCCAGATCGCGCACCTCGCCCGCCTCAAGGCGGACCAAAGCGAACATGGAACCGTCGTGGCCTAGGGCTTTGAAACCAAAAGGGGATCCGCGCCGGGATCTCTTCCTCGTCATAGCGGCATGTGATCGTAAGCCCGCTGCCTTGACAAGCTTGGCGTGACCGAGCATGGTAAGAAAATCTTACCGGAGGTAAGGGCCCATGACGATCGAACAAGCTGTCGTCGACGCATTGCGGATTCTGGTCCCCGAGGGCCTGCCAGCCGATTTGACGGGGGAGACCTCACCGATCGACACGCTGGGCTTGGCGAGCATCGACGGGATCGAGTTTGCCGTGCTCCTGGAGGAGCGTCTTGGGGTGAGCTTGCCGGAGAAGGCCAACCCGTTTGTTGACGACGAGCGGCGACGTGCGCGGACGATCAGCAGCATCGTTGCTTGGGTCGGTGCACTTGGTCTGGCGAGGTCAGCGTGAGCGAGGCCCGCGGCGAAATTGCGGAACGGCTTCGGGCCGCGCGTGAGCAGGCCGGACTGTCACAAGGACAGGTCGCCGCGAAGCTCGGTATGCAGCGGCCCACGATCTCGGAGATCGAGGCTGGCCGTCGCAAGGTCACGGCGGAGGAGGCCGGAACGTTCGCGGCCCTGTACGACGTGAGTGTCGCTTGGCTCATCAACGGTCACGAAGAAGACGTGGATCCGTCCATCGAACTCGCTGCGCGCGAGCTCGCGAAGCTTAAACGCGAAGATCTCGACACCCTACTTCATCTCCTACGGACGCTACGCAAGTGATGAACGAAGATCTCCGCCGAGAGACGGTGCGCGCTGCGTTAGCGACACGCACCCGCTTGGGCATCGAGCGGACCTCACCGGTTTGCCCGTTCGATGCGGCCGAGCGACTCGGCGTCGAGGTCAAGTTTCGGAACGAGACCTCGATGGAGGGCATGTACTGCCGGACCACGAGGCCGACGATCCTCGTCAGCGCGCATCGTCCCGCCGGCAGACGTGCCTACACGTGCGGACACGAGCTCGGACACCACGTGCTCGGTCACGGAACTCGTATCGATGAGCTTGTGGACAACGCATCGAAGCGTGCGACCAGAGACCCCGCCGAGGACGCCGCGGACCTCTTCTCGGCGATGTTCCTCATGCCGAAGCCCGTCGTGTCTCGAATGTTCGACGGCGACGCCGTGACGGTAGAGGAAGCGACGTCTCTTCACGTCTATCGCATCGCTGCCCGACTCGGCGTTGGCTACGAGACGGTTCTCACTCACTTGCGATGGTCGCTTCGTCTCCTCGCGGAAGATCGTTACCGTGAGCTTGCTCGTCGACACGTGAAGGACATCAAAGCCGACCTGGTCGGGTATGACACCTCCGCAGCTGTTTGGCCGGTCGACGGAGCCTGGTATGGCCGCCCTGTCGACGTTGAGGTCGGTGACATTCTCGTGGTGCCGCCTGGGGTCGCCCACGAGGGCCGTGTGCTCGAGCCGGCTGGGACCGGCCCCCACGGCGCGCTACTCGTCGCCACACGCCCTGGACTTGCTCGACTCGCGGACGGGTCGTGGAGCACGTTCGTTCGCGTCCAGAGGCTTCGCTTCGTCGGCCGCGCGATCTTCCGCCACCTGGAGGACCCGGATGCAGATGCAGAATAGTCATCCGCATGTCGTCCATGACGCGAACCTGTCTCGCGCATGGGCCAGCGTCTTCCTGGACATGATGCGAACGCCTAAGAACGGACGGCCCACGCTGGTGAGCTTGCGGACTCAGGGACTCGCGACCGTCGAAGACGATGGCCTGCGCACCGCGGTGGATGCCCACTTGCGCAAGGCCGGGAAGGTCGCGGTCGAAGACAACGCCGCCATGATCTTTCCGTACCGCACGTGGGAGCACATGGGTCGGCCTGAACGGCGTCAACTCTACGCGATGTACCTTCGGATGGAGCAACGAGCCAAGGCCCGCGACGTCCGCAATCGCTATGGGACGTACTTCGGACGAATGATCGACTTCACCGGTTCTCGTGGAGGATCGGTCGTGACGGTAAACCAAGTCGAACACATCCTCGGCCGTTGGGACCATCGACGTGCCAACTCCAGTCGACCACGTACGTCGGAATTGCAGATCTCCTGCTTCGACCCGGCCAAGGATCATGCTGGGCAAGCGCTGCGCGGGTTCCCGTGTCTTCAACAACTGAGCCTTGCCTACGAGGGCGAAGGGTTGGTTCTTTCGGCCTACTATCCGACGCAGTACATCTTCGATCGAGCATACGGGAACTATCTCGGCCTATATCGACTGGGGACGTTCTTTGCCCACGAAATGGGACTGAACCTGCACCGTGTGGACTGTTTCATCAGTTCTCCTCGGCTCGGTGACGTGCGGAAACGCGATCTGCGTGAGCTCGAGGCGGTAACAGCAGCGCTGGTCGAACGCAGGGAATCATGAAGCAAGGCTTGCTCATAGTGCTCGAGGGTCCCGACGGAGCGGGAAAGACGACCGTCGGAAAGCACCTCGCGACGACGCTGCGTGCGGCTGGTCGAGACTGCGTTGAGGTCTCGTTTCCTGGGACGCAGGTGGGGACGCTCGGGCGTCTCGTCTACGACCTGCACCACGACCGATCGCGCCTCGGGATCGCCAACATGAGCGCGCTTGCGCTCCAGACGCTTCACGTGGCGGCGCACGTCGACGCACTCGAAACGACTATTCGACCGGCATACGACCGGGGAGGCATCGTTATCCTGGACCGATACTGGTGGTCGACCTGGGTCTACGGCATCGCCCAGCGCATTCCCAAGAAGGCGCTGCGCGCCCTTGTCGACTATGAGGAGCGAGTCTGGGGTGCCCTGCTTCCCGATCACATCTTCTTGTTCGCTAGGGCTGGTGTTTCGGTGGCGCTGGCCGAGGAGTACGACCGACTAGCGACGCAGCAGCCTGCGCGAACTCGCCGACTGCGAAACGATCGGAGCGTTCTCGACGCGGTCGAGACGATTCTGTCGACGATCGATCCTGGCACGGTGACACTGTCGCGGTCCGTCAATCAGCTGTCATTGGCATTGTCTCGTGCCGGAGGGTGCGGGGGAGTGGCGCCGCATGTCTTCACGTCGCTCGCCCCAGCAAAGCCATCGGTAGTCTATGACACCTATTGGCGATTTGCGTTCGAGCGCCAAGAGGTCTTCTACCGCCGACTTGAGGGCAAGGAGCCTCCGTGGACCGATGACGAGATCCTGCTCCGACACAAGTTCACGAATGCGTACCGCGCTTCGGACAGGGTCTCTCAGTATTTGATTCGGAATGTCATCTATGGCCATGGGGCGGCCGAGCCGCGCGAGGAGTTCTTCCGGACGCTTCTGTTCAAGCTCTTCAACAAGATTGAGACCTGGGATTACCTGGTCGGTGAGCTTGGCGAAGTCTCGCTTGAGACTTTCTCGTTCGCGCGCTTCGACCGCGTCCTGAGTCGAGCGATGTCCCAGGGGCGCCGCATCTACTCCGGTGCCTACATCATGCCCTCCGGAAGCACCGTCTTCGGCTATTCGAAGAAGCATCAGACTCACCTGAAGCTGCTGGAGCGAATGATCGAGGATCGCGTGCCCGAGCGACTGTGCGAGAGTCGTTCTCTGCGGGAAGCGTTTTCGCTCCTGCGGGAGGTCCCGACATTCGGGGACTTCCTCGCGTACCAGTATGTGATCGACCTGAACTACTCGCGAATGCTCTCGTTTGATGAAATGGAGTTCATCGTGCCCGGTCCTGGCGCACGGGATGGAATCCGCAAGTGCTTCGCCGACTTTGGCGGGCTGAGCGAGGCTGACCTGATACGCCTCGTAACAGATCGCCAGGAGGTGGAGTTCGAGCGCCTCGGGTTGCCATTTCGCAATCTCTGGGGGCGTCGTCTACAACTCATTGACTGTCAGAACCTCTTTTGCGAGGTCGACAAGTATGCGCGTGTTCGTCACCCTGAAGTGGCTGGACTGAGCGGGCGGAGTCGAATCAAGCAGGTATTCGAAGCCAGCAGCGATCGGTTGAGCGTTTGGTATCCACCGAAGTGGGGCCTTAACGAAATCATCGCGGCGCGTGTGGCTGCCGTCCCCGGGGAAGCGTCCACGGCGCCGATGTGGATGGAGTAGACGATGCAAACCTTCAATGCGCCAACTGCGAATGACCTCTGGGCGCTGCTTTGCGAGCGCTTTCGAGCTCCTGAGGTCAACCATCAGTCCAGCGATCGCGGCCCAACGCGAGAGCTTCTGCACGTGGGTTTCTCGCTAAGCGATCCGTCGCAGCGGTGGATCTCGTCCCGACGACCACCCGTGAACGTGGCATTCGCGCTCGCTGAGGTTCTGTGGATTCTGTGCGGCCGGAGGGATGCGGCGTTCCTTGGGGCATGGAACTCTCAGCTCGCTGGGTTCGTCGGTGGCGAGCCAACCCACCACGGTGCCTACGGATACCGGTTGCGCGCGCACTTCGGCATAGATCAACTCCAACGGGCATGTGAAGCGCTGAGTCGAAACCCGGACTCAAGACAGGTTGTCTTGCAGCTATGGGACCCTCGTCATGATCTGCCAGATGTCGAAGGTCGCGCCGTGTCCGGGGATATTCCCTGTAATGTCGTGAGTCTCCTGAAGGTGCGCGAGGGTCGTCTCGAATGGATGCAAGTCATGCGCTCGAACGATCTGTTTCGAGGCCTGCCGTACAACATCGTTCAGTTCACGTTCCTTCAGGAAGTGTTCGCCGGTTGGTTGGGCATCGGGATGGGTACGTACAACCAACTGTCCGACAGCCTTCACATGTATGAGGCTGACCGCCTCACAATCGAGGCAAGAGGGGAGCCGCGCCGCTTTGCCTCGCCTTCCTATGCACTTCCCTGGGGCGCGTCGGTCGATGTCCTCGGGACGGTCTTGGCTCGCATCGAGGTGCTCTCGAAGAGGGATGTTGCACTGCGCGAGGTGTTCGGGCTGCACGAAGGCCTCCCGCCCGCGTACGCGAACATCGTCGTCGTCCTTGCCGCCGAGAAGCTTCGCCGTCTGGGGCATCGCGACGAAGCGGCTGCCATCGCTGCAGCTTGCACGGATCCGGCCCTGAGCACCTTGTGGACGCAGTGGTACCAGACTCGGCCAACCACCAATGCGGTCACGCATGGAACAAGGCGCGCGGGGACGTAGGCGTCAGTCGCCGCTGGCCGAGTCGATCCCGGGTGTCACAGGGGCGGCATCAACCGGCGGTGCCACGTTTGACGCGGGCATTCCAGGTGTTGCCGGTGCGCGAAGGGATGCATCTGGAGTGTCCTTCTTCGCGCCGCCGCAGCCTCGCCCGGCGAAGGTGGTGATCGCCCAAACAAGCACGCCGGTGATGACGACCCCCATTACAGCCTTCCAGGCGCGGACACTGTCTTCGAGTTTGTCGACCTTCTCGGCGACGCTCTTCTCGACGAGAGTATGTTGCGCAGAGACCCACTCGCGTGCGCTCGTGACTCGCTCTTCGACGCCGTGGATCCGTGACTCCAGCTCGCCTCGTAGACGGTTGATCTCAAGTTGGAGTGCTCCGGGTGACGCGATCGTGCCCTGGAGGCGTGCCACCTCCTCGGAGGTAATCGAGCTTTGTCGCTGGCGATCCCCTTGGTATTGGTCGGCAGTAGTCCGATCGAGACTCGCAAACCAAATCAAGAAGACAGGATCGCCACGCGCGATCACGGCATTCTGGCTGCCTGCGTTGTAGACGGAGAACTTCAGGCGACCATGGAAGCCGGGATCGACGTGAAAGCCCGAGACATTTATGAGGCCGCCGAGCTTCACCTTCGCGCGCATCGAGATAAACCCGATTGCATTGGGCGGAACGTGTACTTCCTCCTCGGTGAGGAGGATGGCCAGCTGCCCTGGCGGGATCACGAACTGTTCGCCCGGTTGGAGTTCCTTCTTCGTGCCATCGTTTGACGTCACGAACGCCTCGTGGCCGAGGCTAAGCCTGTACGCACCGCAGTCGATGCTCTCCCGCGCGTACGGGACGATGAGATCTGACCCCTCGCATGCCTCAGCGATCAGTTCGGTTGACCAGAACATGGACGCGCCTCCCGTTGACGAATCCGAGAATAGTCGAGAACGCATCGTTCGGCGTGGCGAGCGCCAAGGGGGATCGCGGCGCAGCAATTGCGGGGGAGCGGCTCGCAAAGAAGCCTGGCATCCTTGGTGGCGTCGGCTTGCACGGTCCCGGGCGGGCATGCGGAGGCGGCATGACCAATAGCGACCGCGTACGCGTGCGAGGCATCGTCGCCGCGTTTCGCCATGTCGAGCACGTGCCGTTCGCAAGCGGAGTCGGACGCGCAGACGATTGGAGGGAGAGCAGCCTCAGGTCGTTGAACTGTTCTGTCTTCGCGCAGTGGCTTGCCCTCCGTTGCTTGGGCTGGGGGAAGGCTGAGCGGGACGATCCTTCGCTGTCTCCCGCGAGCGCGTCCTTTCTGTACCACGCGAGCCGATTCCCAAGCGTCAGTGGTGAGAGTGCGCTGCCGGGTGACCTTTGCCTTTATCGCGATCCGGCTGATGCGACGGCCTTTCACTGTATGGTGTACTTGGGCTGGTCGCGAAAGCGGGTGGAGCTTGTTGTGGGAGCCTGCGAAAACGAGCAGCGAATGCTCGTTCGCCCCGTGTGCTATGAACGTCGTTGGATCTTGAGTCGAATCCGTCGCATCGCAAGGTGAGCGCAGGCTGGGCATCTTGCTTTGAGGTGCTGTGATCTCAGCGTCGTCGCCTTGCCCCGGATACCGGCGCGGGGCTGCCGAGGTTTCCGCTAAGCAGCGCTGCGGCGTCATGGGACGGCATTACAAGCTCGAACCACTGGAGTAGCACCTGTTTCAGTTCGAGGGGGATCGCGTCGAGTGGAATGAGACTAGCGAGTTTCTGCCGGCGAAACGGATGTTTCTTGGCGTCTTGTGAGGCTTTGCCGGTGGAGATCTTGGAGCCCGCGGCGCGCGCGAGTCGCTCGGCGGCATCCGTGGTTCGGTCTCCGTGGAACTCGAGGATGTCGGCGACCGCGTCGCCATGCGTCGTTGCAAGGGCTCCGAAGGATGCCCACTCGCTGTCAACAGAGAACAGGAACACGTCATGCTCGGCAAGTCTCTCGTTTGCCTTTCGTGCCGCGGTCAATCGGGCCACGGAGTCGGAGTAAAGGAGGTCGCCAAGCGCAATCACGAGGTCCCGTGCCTCCGTGTCGAGAGTAGTTCCAGCATCGGCGAGGCCGCGCAGCAAGGCTCGTTCGCCGCCTTCGTTTGATGCCGCATCAGCGTCGAAGACACTGAGCCACCGGATTGGGCGGTCGCCCGCGCGACCGTAGGAGGCGAGCAGACGCCACCACGGGGCGAAGGCCTTCTTGCCTCCGACCGCGTGGACGACGAGCTGGTTGAGACACGGGTTCCGTGTCGCACTCTGAATGCGTCGCAGCAGCGTTTGAAAGAGGGCCCGGTCACCCTCGCCTTCAACCAAGAGCAGGCCTCGGGCAAAGAACACCTCCGCTGAGGGCACCGTCATGAGTGCGGTGTTGATCTCCGCGCGCTGGGCATCAGTGGCATCGAGAGTGGGTCGATAGAAGCGGTGGTTCCTTACTAGAATGGTCTCGCCGAAGCGGGCTTCCTCGACCAGGTAGGGCGAGTGGCTCGTGACGAGAACATCTACCTGGGCGCCCTGCGTTGCCGAACCGAGTTGGCGCAGATGGCCGGCTACGGTGCGTTGCGCCGACGGATGGAGGAAAGCCTCGGGCTCTTCGATCGCGAGAACCGTTTGACGCATGTCGCGAGGGAGGGCGGCGATGGACAGTGCGACGTCCAGGATGCTTTGAAGACCGTTGCCAACTTCGACAGGGTGTACATGGTCGGAGTCATGCGGGCCCGTGGAAAGACCAAGGGCGATGCGGTCCCTGAGCCAGGCCGATAGCTGTTCGGGCTCTGCCTGCATGAGAAGCCGCGAGCTCTGAAGCAACTCATCAGGCACGGTCGCCCGCAGCTCTGTCCAGAGGTCGGCCTGTACCTTGTCGACCATCGGAATGTGTCAACGATTCTGAGACAGCTCAGAAGGAAAATTAGAGAACCAAGGCCGTCGCGGGCGGGTTGATCCAGACGGCGGGGGCGGGATGTGGATGGCGAGGCGCGCGACGAACGAAGCGCTCGGGGTGGCGTTCGTAGGCCGCGTCAAGTACGCGCTGGCGCGCGGCGACGATCGCGTCGCTGCGGCCGTGGTGGACGTCGCTCGGCGTGAGCAGCGCGATGCCCGTGTGGTAGTGGCGCTCGTTGTACCAGTCGAAGAGCTCGCCGAAGAACGAGCGGGCCTCCTCGAGGGTGTGGAAGCGCTCCGGCGAGGCGGGGCGATACTTGAGGGTCTTGAACTGCGACTCGGAGAAGGGGTTGTCGTTGGAGACGCGGGGGCGGCTGTAGCTCGCGGTGATGCCGAGGTCGCTGTAGAGGAGCGCGGTCGACTTGGCCTTCATGGGCGCGCCGCGGTCCGAGTGAACGACGAGCTGGCCGGGGCCGATGCCCTGCTCCGCGAAGGCGTCAGCCAAGAACGCGCGGGCGACGGTGGTCGACTCGTAGCGCGCGATCGTCCAGCCGACGACGTATCGGCTGTAGATGTCGAGGGCGACGTAGAGGCTGAAGTAGTGGCCGCGCCTCGCACCGGGGAGCTTCGTGATGTCCCACGACCAGACCTGGTTGGGTGCCTCCGCGACGAGCTCGGGCCGAACGTAGGCGCCGTGGCTGCGCTGGTTGCGCCGGTCTCGGATCTGGTTCGCGTCCTCAAGGACGCGGTACATCGTTCGCACCGAGCAGAGGTGGGTCCCCTCGTCGAGGAGCTCGGCCCACACCTGACGCGGCGGCTTGTCCACGAAGCGGTCGTCGTTGAGCGTGTCCAGGACCTCGGTCACCTGGACGCGGGTCAGCGCACGAGGAGGCTTCGGCCGCGCGTTCGTCGACCGCGGCTGCGGACAACGCCGACGGTAGTAGGTCGCACGAGACACGCCGAGCGCGCTACAGGCCGGCACGATTCCGACCACGGGGATGAGGTGCTCCAGCGCTGCGGTCACGGCTTCTCCTCCCCGTCGGTAGGAGTCACCGGCATCGCGATGCCCAACAGCGCTGAGAGTTTTTTTTGGACGTCGATCACCACCTCGGCCTTGTAGAGTTCGTTCTTCAGCCGCTCGATCTCTCGCGCCTGCTGCGACACCGTGTCGGCGAGCGGATTCTTGGTCCTCGGACGCCCGCGCTTGCCCTTGGTCAGCGCCTTTTGCTCGAGGCGCTCGCGGGCCTGTTCCCATTGCCAGACGAGGCTTCGAACCAGCCCTTCGCGGCGCATCAGTGCCGCGACCGCACCGCGCTCACCGGACGCGCGGGCCTCGTCGAGCTCGCGAAGGATGCGGTGCTTGTACGCCGGCGTGTACTCCCGCTGGGGCTTCTTCTCCCTCGGCGGCGGTCTGGTCGCCTGCGCTCGAATCTCCGCGCCGGTCTCAGCCGGCCGCGGAGGAGGCTTCTTGGGTGCCATCTCCATCATCGTGACTCATGTTCCAGCTCGCCCCGTTGTGCAATTTCTTGGCGGCGGCTGTCTCAGTCACGTTGGCACACAGGG
>DDTA01000253.1 GCA_002344285.1 Myxococcales bacterium UBA2376 | reverse complement strand
GAAGCGGTCGAGCTGGGCCTCGGGGAGCGGATACGTCCCCTCCATCTCGATGTTGTTCTGCGTCGCGATCACGCAGAACGGCTCCTCGAGGATGTGGCGCGCGCCGGCGACGGTCACCGAGTGCTCCTGCATCGCCTCGAGCAAGGCCGACTGCGTCTTGGGCGTGGCGCGGTTGATCTCGTCGGCGAGCACCAGGTTGGCGAACAGCGGGCCGGGCCGGAACTCGAGCGTCGAGCGGCCCTCGCTGTCGCGCATCAGCACCTGGGTGCCGGTGATGTCGGCGGGCATGAGGTCGGGCGTGAACTGGATGCGCGACGCGGTGACGTCGACGACGTCGGCCAGCGTGCGCACGAGCAGCGTCTTGCCCAGGCCGGGCGCGCCCTCGATGAGCACGTTGCCGCCGGCGAAGAGGCCGAGCACGACCTCGCGGCACAGGCTCTCCTGCCCGAGGACGACCGTGGACACCTCGTCGAGGACGGCCCTCAGGCCGGCGCTGGCGGCGGCGACCGCGCCCTCGTCGGGCGGGTTCTCGGTGGGCAGCGGCGTGGGGAGCGCAGAGGCGGTGGTGCTCATGGAACCTCGGGGGCGTCGATGGCGTCCGGTGCGCCGGACTCGTGGTTGCGGAGGACGGTGAAGTAGCGCTGGATGAGATCGCGGCGCGTGAGCGGGATGTCGTCGCGGCGGATCGCCGTCTCGGCGATCGCCTCGTAGTGGTCGCGCACCCGGTCGAAGCCGGTCGGCGTGTGCGCGCCGGAGGTCAGCTCGGCGATCGCGCGCACCGCACCCTCGGGCGTGACGGCGACCGGCGCGGCGACCTGCTCCGACGAGAACGCCGACGGCGCGCCCGCGCGGTGCGGGGTGCGCGAGGACATGCCGCTCGTGCCCGCGGCGCCGTGTCCGGAGATGACGCCGATCTGATCGGGCCGACCCTGGCCGATCTGCTGCGAGCCGGGGTTGCCACCGGGCATCTGCCCGTTCCCAGGCTGCCCGTTGCCCGGCATCTGCCCGTTGCCCGGCATCTGCCCGTTGCCCGGCATCTGCCCGTTGCCCGGCATCTGGCCCTGGCCGTTCCCCGGCATCTGGCCCTGCCCGCTGCCCGGCATCTGCCCGTTACCGGGCATCTGGCCATTACCCGGCGTCTGGCCCTGCCCGCGCATGTCGCCCTGTTGCCCGGCCATCTGCTGGCCCATCGAGCCGGTCCGCATCGACTGGGCGCGGGCGTCGCTCGGCGACGCGCCGTTCATCATCGCGCGCTGTCCCGCCTGCATCTGCGCCATCAGCCGGCGCGCCTGCTCGGCCTGCTGCTGGCGCTGGTCAGCCGGCGACGACCGCGGCTGCTCCTTCATGAGCTTCTGCAGCGCGCGCAGCGCCTGCTCGGCGTCGGCGTTGTCGCCGGCCTTCATGCGCTCCCCCGCCGTGCCCAGCTTCTCGAGCCGGCGCATCAGCTCCTCGCGCTGCTCCTTCGAGAGCGCGGCCTGCGCGCCGGTCTCGCCGTGCTGACCGTGCTGCGCCGCAGCCTCCTTCTCCTTCGCCGCCCGGGCCGCCGCCGCTGCCTTCTCGAGCGCGGCGCCGAGCGCCGCCGCCTCCTCGGGTGACATGCTCGCGCGCCGCATCGCCTCGCGCGCCAGCGCGGCGAGCCGCTCGGCGTCGCTCTCGGCCGTCGCGCGCGCGAGCTCCTCGGCGAGCTGCGGCAGGCTCATCGCCGCCATGCCCTCGGTGCTGGGCAAGCGATCCGCGGCCAGCTTGCGCGCCGCGGCGTCGAGCGCGCGCGACGCCTTCGACATCTCGGCCATCGCGGTCCCCGCGGACGACGCCTCGGCGGCTCGCTGGAGCGCCTCGGCGGCCTTCTTCGCCTCCGCGCGCGCCTCGGGGCTCGCGCGCAGATCGCTGGCGATCGCCTCGGCCATCGCCTGCAGCTCCTTCAGCGCCGCCTCGTCGACGACGGTGACGCCGTTCGCGGGCGCGACCGGCGCCGCGATCGCCGTCTTGCTGCCGTGCTCCGTCGCGGCGGCGAGCAACATGACCGCCGCGGCGGCGGCGGCCGCGGCCGCGCCCACGGGCGACAGCGAGAGCCGCACGGGCGACACCGCGCTCGCCTCGAGCTTCGGCAACGTGGCACGCGCCTGCGCGACGACCACGGTCTCGAGCGGCTCGTCGGCGCGCGGTCCGCGCGTCTCGATCGCGAACGCGCTCTGCAGGAGGTCCGCGGTGCCCTGCTCGTGGTCGACGGCGCGCGCCATCGTCGTCGGGTCGCGCCACACGCGTCGCATGCTGATCGTGGCGCCGATCACGAGCGCCACGACCACAGCGCCGGCGGTGATCGCCGCCGCCGCCATGCCGCCGAGCTCGAACGCCGCCCACGTCGCCGCGATCGCCGCGGCCAGCCAGGGAATCCCTCGGGTCGCCACCTCGAGCGCCCGGCGGCGGTTCGACGCGCGACTCCAGCGTGCCAGGGCGGTCGTGACGTTCATCGGTGTGCTCCGTATCCCCAGGGCTTCGACAACGCGCGGCGCTGTCGGTTGCAGTGGTGAAGCAACGGGTCCCGCTGGTTACCTATTTCCGCATCCGGTAGATGATGACAGCGACCGTACACATGGGAGACGCGACCCCGTCGACGAGGTACGGCTTGTAGCGCCACTCCCGGATCTCGCGGACGAGCACCTCGTCGTAGGCGCGGAACCCCGTCGGCTTGAGGAGCCGCACCGAGTCGACCTGGCCGCGCTTGCTCACGCAGACCTGCACCGTCGCCTGGGCCACGTCCTTGCCCTGGTGCAGCATCTCGACGCGCACCATCTCCGGCGGATAGATGTTCTCGTTGCCCGAGAGCCGGAGACCCTTGGCGACGTTGGGCGGCACGATCGCCGGCTTGACGTCCGGATCCTGACTCTCGCGCGATGCGCCGGCCTTGCACGCGGGGTCGTCGGCGTCGGTCTTGCCGTCGCCGTCGTTGTCCTGTCCATCTTCGCATTCCGGGATCTCCTCGCCTCCGCCACCCGAACAGGTCCCGGTGAGACACGTGCCTGTCGCAGTGGGATCCGTGCCCGTGCCCGTGCCCGTGCCCGTGCCCGTGCCGGTCGGATCTCCACCTCCGCCTGTCGCCACCTCCGGCTCCACGTCCTTCACCACGGTCGGTTGCACCGGGACCTGCGGCTTCACCTTGATCGGCTTGCTCTCGTCCTTCTGCACCGCCAGCTTCTGCCCGGAAGGCGGCGCCGGGTTGTCACCGGCCGGCGGCGGCACCTTGAACGTGATGTCCACGTTGCTCGACAGGTCGAGCTTCTCCACCTGCCACATCGCACCCACGACCACCCCGGCGAGCACCGCCGCGTGGAGGACGGCAGATCCAATGATCACGGCGGTCTGCCACCGCCGGGGCCTCGGCTTCTCGGTGATCGCGTCGAACATCCTCCCGCCGACGCACGACGGCGCGAGACGGTCTAACCGCGCGCCTCACAGGGGCTTTTTCCCTGCGACCCGCGGTCTCGACGGGGCGTCGCAGGCCAGATCAGGGGACGAGCGCCATGAGCCGCTCGGGATCGTCGCTCTCGATCCAGTCGACGCCGAGCCCGACCAGGCGCTGCACCTCTTCCTCGGTCGAGGCCTTCGGCGACAGCGACTTGCCGGTGGTGGACCCGATCGGGAAGAGCGTGTGCGTGCCGATCGCGACGCCGTGGCGGTGGAGTGCCTCGACCGTGGCGGGGCCGATGAGCGTGTGGTCGGCGCCGACCGCGCGCATGCCGAGCAGCTTGCCGACGTAGTTCGCGCCGAGGACGTGCTCGAGCAGCCGCTGCGGCGTGTGCGCGCGCGTGAAGCGATCGAGGAACGGCCGCGTGAAGTCGAGCGTGCTGTCGTCGTAGCAGAAGCTGACCAGGAGCGACGGGTACGCCCTGCGCGCGGCGAGGAGTCGCCGCGGATCGAACGACGACACGATCACCGAGCCGTCGACGCCGGCCTCGGCGAGCGCGCGCGCCGTCCGCTCGCCGACGAGCGCGCTCCACCAGCGCGGCAGGGCGATCTTGAGCTCGACGTTGATCGCGACCTTGCCGCCGAGCTCGGCGAGCACCTCGTCGAGGCGCGCGATCGGCTCCTCGCGCGCGTAGCGGATCGTCACCACCGACCCGTTCGGGTCGTAGCCCATCGGCACCTCGCGCCGGATGCGCAGCCTCGACAGCTGGTCCCAGCTCATCTCGGCGACGGCGCCGGCCGCGCCGGTGAGGCGATCGACCAGCGCGTCGTGGAACAGGACGGGCACGCCGTCGGCGGTGAGCCGCACGTCCAGCTCGATGGCGGGGATCCCGAGCGCGACGGCGCGGCGGAACCCGGCGAGCGTGTTCTCCTGGTGGAGCAGCGGCACGCCACGATGGCCGACGACGAGCGGCCCGGGCTTGCCGGTCAGGAACGGGTTCGGCTTCAGGACGTGGCGCACGCGTCGAAGCCCTGATCTTAGCGCGGGAAGGCCGCGGCGTGTCCGCAGGAGATGGCGCGGGCCAGGAGCTCGTCGGTCATCCCCGGGATGGCGCGGGCGCGGGCGTGCTCCTCGGCGGCGGTGACGTCGGAGAAGAGCGTGTTGTCGGTGTTGACGCACGCCTTCACCCCGCGCGCCAGCCACCTCGGCAGCGGGTGGTCATCCACCGAAGCGATCACGCCGGTGTGGACGTTCGACGTCGGGCACGCCTCGATCGTGACGCCGCGCTCGAGCACCAGGTCGAGGACCCGCGGGTCGTCCTCCAGCGTCGTCCCGTGGCCGATGCGCTGGGCGCCGAGCACCTCGATCGCCACCGCGATCTCGGCCGGCGGCCGCCCCTCGCCCGCGTGCACCGTTCGCCCGAGCCCCAGCTCCTTCGCCCTCCGGAACGCTTCCGCGTAGCTCGCCAGCTCCCACCGGTGTCCGGGCGCCGGACCGCCGGCGAGGTCGAGCCCGACGACACCCCGCCTCGCGCCCACCTCGACCAGCTCCATCACGCGCGCCGGGTCCTCGCCGTAGAGCGCGCACAGGACCAGGCCCGCGCGCCCCACGAGGCCGTCCATCGCCGCGTCGATCACCGCCTCGATCGGCTGCCCGTGCAGCTGCGGCGCGAACCGGAGCTCGAGCGTCGTCACGCCATCCGCGGCCGCGTCGTCGCAGATCTCGGCCGCCACCCGCCGCACCGCCGCCAGCGTCTGCAGCACCGACAGCGTCACCCCGAAACACGCGAGCGCGCCCTCGAGCCCCATCCCCACCCGGAAGCGCACGTCGTCCGGAACCCGGACACCACACGCCCCCGCCAGCTCCTCCAGCGTCGCCCGCCTCAACGATCCGTCGAGGTGTCGGTGCAGATCACTCAGCCCCGCGACCACCGCCATCGTTCCGATCCTCTCAAGGGTCCGCGCGCCACGATCCCGGACCCGAAGCCCGAGGCCCGAGGCCCGAGGCCTCGGCCGAAGGCCGCCTAGAACTTGGCTTGCAGCGTCAGGTTGAAGCCGAGCTGGTTGAACTCGCCGAACTGGTACTGGAAGAGATCGTCCGGCCCGTCGCGACGCAGCCGGCTCTGGTTCGGATCGTAGACGTAGTAGACGTCGAGCAGCGCGGCGTAGATCTCGCCGAAATCGAGCTGACCCGAGCCCTTCACCGCGAAGGAGGCGGCGGCCTCTTCGCCCGTGGGAAGGATGTTGATGAGCGTCGTGTTGCCGTTGTTGCGGATGACCGCCGTCGTGCTGCCCGATCCCATCGTCGTGTCGCCCGGGATGCCGGTCGGCGAGGTGAGCGTCGCCGGCAACTCGACGCCGACGACCACGCCGAGCGTGAGGCGATCGTCGAAGTTCTGGTCGATGCCGGCGGCGGCGAAGAAGTTGGGCGTGATCTCGTACTCCTGGGGGAAGTCCGAGTACGTCGGGAGCGACGGCACCGAGTGCAGGACGAACGCGAGGTCCCGGTACTGCACGTCGAGGCGCAGACGGATGCGGTCCATCATCACCCGCAGGTTCATGTCGCCGGCGAGGCCGCTCTGCACCGTGGTCGAGCCCGAGCGCTCCGGGTGCTTGAGCGTCTGGCCCAGGTACGTCGCCTCGGCCATCGCCAGCCACGAGATCCCGCCCGGGTACTTGGCCTTCTGGAAGACGCGACCGATGCGCTCGGGGTCGTACCTGTAGAGCTTGTAGTCGATCGACGACGCGACCGGCATGCCGTGGTGGGCGGCGAGCTGCGCCGACACGCCGTAGAGCTGGACGTCCTCGGTGTCGACATCCGGTAGCTCGTTCGAGCCGCGGTTGAAGAAGCCGCCGTTGACCTCGAAGCGCAGCGTCTCCGAGAGATCCACGCCGGCGCCGCCCAGGAAGCCGAGCTTGGCCACCTGTTCCTTCGTCGCGCTGTCCAGGAGCACGGCGCCCTTGGCGCCCACGAACGCGTACGCCTTGCCGGTGTCGTACTGGAGCTTGAAGCCCGGGATCGCCTGCGAGCTACGCCGGTACTCCTCGTTGCCGCCCCACGACAGGCGGTACGAGTAGCCGAGGCGGAAGCGATCGGAGCTGACCGGGAACGTGGTCAGGGTGACGCGCTCGGGATCCTTGCGCGCCGGGTCCTTCCACCACGAGACGAGGATGTAGCTGCCGGCGTCCGAAAGGTCGATCCTGCGCTCGGCGACCTCGTTGATGCGCAGGATGAACCCGCCCTCGACCTCGAGGTGGTCCTTCCGGTAGTTGCGATACATGATCGCGTGCGACAGCGTCTCGTAGCCCGAGAACCGCGTGTCGTAGTTGTCGAAGAACAGCGTGCCCAGCGAGTTGGGGCGACCGAAGCGCAGGCCGGGGACACTCGGGATGGTCTCGCCCGGCTCCGCAAGCATGTTCTCGCTGGTGAGCGTGAAGTTGAGGCGCGTGTCGGTGAAGCCGTCGCGGCCGCCGACGTAGTCCTCCTCGACCTCGGTCGTCTCGGGCGGCGGCGGGACCGGGATGCCCTCGCGGGCCTCGCGCTCGGCCCGCTCGGCGGCGACCCGCGCGCGCTCGGCGGCGACCGCGGCCGCGGCGGCCTCGTCGGCGATCGCGCGGACCTCGTCGGCCGAGAGCCCGGCAGGCGGCGGCGGCGGCGGCTCGGGCGGCGGCGTGGGCTGCGCCAGCGCGAGGCCCGGCAGCGCGAGCGAGAGGAGAACGACGAGGCGAGACGATGTGCGGATCACGAGGGCCTCAGAGGGTGAGATCTGCGCCGGTGCGCGGATAGATGATCCAGACGTTGAACGTGCCGATGTTGACCGGGCGCAGGACGCCGACGACGCGGGTGACCGTCATGCCCTCGCGCGTCGCCGGATCGAAGTCGGAGACGCCGGTGGTGATGACGTTGATCGGGCGACCGCAGCCAGACCCGATGTCGAGCTTCCACTGCTTGTAGGTCGTGTAGTCCTGGTCGAGCGGGCACACGGTGCCGTTCTCCACCGCCAGGAGTCCGCTCTCGTGCTTCTCGAACTCGATCACGTTGGTGAGCCACGACGCCTGGACCACCGCCGGCGCCGGGATGCGCGCCTCGTCCACCGACACCGGATCCGCCTCGTCGACGAAGCTCTGCGGGAACCCGATCTCGGTGAGCCCGTTGAACTCCTGCACGCCGCCCGAGAAGCCGCTGGTGAACTGCCCGGCCACGATGTTGCGGCCACGCTCGTCGCGCGGACGGCTGAACGAGAAGATGAGGATGTGGTCGTAGTCGCCGGCCGTGCACGGTGGCGTGCCGTTCGCGTCGGCGCACTGGACGTCCGAGAGCGAGTAGCCCTGGGCGTAGGTGCCGGTGACGACGAGGCGGCCGCTGGCGCCGTACCGGGACTCGCGCACGATCACCTGCTTCAGCTCGAGCGGCGAGCTCTCGAGCGCGTCGAGCGCCATCTCGTCCCGCGGCGTGGAGATGTCGGCGATGAACGGGTCGCGGAACCACAAGGCCGGCGACGTGCCCGTCGGGTACGTGCCGCCCTCGCGGTCGTCCTCGACCCAGAGCACCGTCTGACCGAAGACGCTCGGCAAGGTCACCGTCGACGGCGGCGAGACGCCATCGGTGAGCATGATGGTCGCCAGGGGCGCGGGCGCCCCCAGCTCGGGTGTGAGCGTGCCCAGGAACTGCGCGTACACCTTCACCGGCCCATCGAGGTCGGCGAGCGCGCCGTACGCGTCGAGCGCCTCGACCCGGATCTCGGCCGTGGTCACGCTCGCGTCGAGGCGACGGTCCTCGGCGCCGGGGTCGGCCGGCGAGAGGAGGCTCACCCGCAGCGAGGTGACCTCGTCCAGCGGCGGCAGCTGCTCGACGCACGCCGAAGCCGAAAACAACAGCACGAGGGGCAACCGCTTCATTCGAACACCGGCCGGATGCGGCCCTCGTGTCGCTCGAGGGTCTCGCTGAAGCATGGGATGGGACCGAAGCGATCGACGATCGTCCGCGGCGGCACCTGGGTGTCGGTCACGTCGACCGCGTCGGTCGCGCACGGCGTCTGCCGGCGCAGGAAGACGGTGAGCGCGTCGCGCAGGCCGACGCCGGTGTCCTGCTTCGACGTGTTGCGCTTGAGCACCTCGAAGCCCGAGCCGCCGCGCGCGATGTAGTCGTTGACCGCGACGCGGTAGAGCCCGGTCGGGACGACCGGGCGGCACTTCTGGGTGTCGATCGGCGCGTCGGGCTCGCCGACGCCGTCGCCGTCCATGTCGACGCGGCAGTTCTCGCCCAGGTAGACGCTCTTGGCGCACGCCGTCGGCGTGAAGCTATCGTCGGGGTTGTTGTCCGGGCACGTGCCGCGGCAGACCATGTCGAACCAGATCCCCGAGACCTGGGCCTGGGTGCGGCAGCCGCGCTCGCTGGACTTGCGCGCGACGAAGTCGAGGGTCTCCTGGATCTCGCTGCCCGACAGGTACATCACCGTGATCGAGTTCTCGAACGGGAACACGTTGAACATCTGCTCGACGTTCAGCGGCCCCTGCTCGAAGTCGGCGCGGATGCCGAGCGAGTTGGTGAGCGCGAACTCGGCCTCGACGCCCGAGCGGGTCTGCATCGAGCGGGCGACCAGGTTGCCGAGCTGCGAGTCGCCGCCCGAGAGATCGTTGCGCGTGATCTTGGTCGTGCCGGGCGTGGCCACGTAGCCGAACACGCCGTCGAGATCGAGCTCGCGGTTGATCGCCACCGAGTACGGCCACAGCACGTCGGCGACCGCGGGATCGTCGGGCACGCGGCTGTCGACCGGGATCGAGTCGTAGCTGAAGGAGGTCACGCGGCTGCGCCGCGCCGGGTCGCTGTTGTCGTCGCCGACCCGCACCACCACGTCGAGCCGGCCGACGAACTTGGCGAACGCGCCCGAGTGCACGAGCACGGTCTGGCCGCCGTCGGCGTTGGGGATGATCTTGGGCGGGTTGGTGATGATGTGGAGGTGGCCGCCGAGGATGACGTCGACGCCCTCGAGCGGCAGCGCCTCGTTCTCGTCGACGACGTCGGCGGCGGTCAGGCCCTCGTCCTCGTCGAGGCCGAGGTGGCTGACGACCACGAGCACGTCGACCGTCGGCCGCAGGAGCGCGACGTACTGGCGCATCACGACGTCGTCGGCGATGGGCCGGATCCCGAGCGAGTTGCCGCCCTCGAAGATGCCGGTCATCGACGACCAGTTGGCCATGCCGATGATCCCGACCTTGAGCCCGTCGACGTCGAACACCGCGTACGGCCGCACCACGTCCCTGAGCGAGCGCTGGTCCGGGTTGGGCGGATCCTCGAAGATGTAGTTGGCGGCGAGGAGGCGATAGCCGGCCCAGTTGTCGATCTGCTCGAACAGGTTGGTCGAGCCGAGGTCGAACTCGTGGTTGCCGATCACCGCCGCGTCCATGCCCGCCGTGGTGAGGGCGCGCATCTCGGCCTCGCCCTTGAACATGTTGAACACCGGCGCGCCCTGGAAGCAGTCGCCGGAGTCGATCCACAGGGAGCGGTTCGAGGTCGCGCGGATGCCGTGCGCGATCGTCGCCATGCGGGCCACGCCGCCGAAGGGCGCGTTGGCGGCGACCAGCCCGCCCTCGCGCTCGAAGCGGTTGGGCACGAAGTTGTAGGGGAACAACCGCGAGTGGATGTCCGACGTGTGGATGAACGTCAGGCGCACGTCCTGGCCGACCAGGTTGGGCGGCTCGCGATCGACGGTGCACGCGGCCGTGACGAGGATCGTCACCGCGCTCACCATGAACGTCGTACGGCGCATCGGGCGCCCGTATACCCCAAGCCCGCATCCGTGGTCTACTCCGCCGCGATGCGACGCGCCAAGATCGTCTGCACCCTGGGGCCGGCCTCCAACACCCCCGAGAAGATCGGGGAGCTCATCGACGCCGGGCTGGACGTGGTCCGCCTCAACTTCTCGCATGGAAGTCACGCGGATCACGCGAAGGTGCTGGCCAACGTCCGCGCCGAGGCCGACAAGCGCGGCCGTGCCGTCGGCGTGCTCCTCGACATCCAGGGCCCCAAGATCCGCGTCGGCCGCTTCGCCGAGGGTCAGATCGAGCTGACCCCCGGGGCGACGTTCACGATCACGACCGACACCGACGTCGTCGGCGACGTGCACCGCGTCTCGACGACGTACGCCGGCCTGCCCCGCGACGTGAAGCCGGGCGATCAGGTCCTCCTCGACGACGGGTACCTGACGCTGGCGGTGGCCGAGGTCTCCGACAAGGAGGTCAAGTGCCTGGTCGTGACCGGCGGCACGCTCAAGAACAACAAGGGCATCAACCTGCCCGGGGTCGAGGTCTCGGCCCCCGCGATCACCGAGAAGGACAAGCTCGACCTGCAGTGGGGGCTGCGGATGGGCGTCGACTACATCGCGGTCTCGTTCGTGCGCAAGCCCGAGGACGTGATCGAGGCGCGGCGCCTGGTCACGGCCGACAACGTCTCGATCCCGATCATCGCCAAGATCGAGAAGCCGCACGCGGTCGACCGCCTCGACGACATCATCGAGGCCGCCGACGGCATCATGGTCGCGCGCGGCGATCTGGGCGTGGAGATCGGCCCGGAGAAGGTGCCGCTCATCCAGAAGCGGATCATCGAGCAGACCAACGCCCAGGGAAAGATCGTCATCACCGCGACGCAGATGCTCGAGTCGATGATGGTGCAGCAGCGCCCGTCACGCGCCGAGGCCTCCGACGTCGCCAACGCCGTGCTCGACGGCACCGACGCGCTGATGCTCTCGGGCGAGACCGCGTCGGGCAAGTACCCGGTCGAGGCGGTGCGCACGATGGCGCGCATCATCGGCGAGATCGAGGGCTCGACCTACTACCGCCAGAACCTCGAGCTGCCGCAGCTCAACATGGCGGTGTCGGCCAACGCCATCGCACACGCGGCCGTGATCGCCGCGCGCGAGATGCGCATCAAGACGATCGCCGTCGTCTCCAACTCGGGCGGCGCGGCGCGGCTCATGAGCGAGTACCGGCCCGAGGCCGGGATCGTCGCGCTCACGACCAGCGAGGTCCAGTACCGGCGCCTCGCGCTGGTCTGGGGCGTCACGCCCGTGCTCATCGAGTCGGCGGCGACGACCGACGAGCTCATCGATCGCGTCGAGCAGCTGCTCTCGTCGCGCGGGCTGGCGCGCTCCGGAGACTCGGTCGTCATCACGATGGGCGTGCCGGTCGGCGCCGGGCTGTCGACGAACATGCTCAAGATCCACCAGATGGCGTAAGCAGCGTTACCGCGGGTGGTCGGAGCGTCGCTCCGGCGCGTGGGCGCGCGCGGTCTGCTACGATGGTGGCAGTGTCCAGACGGGGGGCCTCGAACGAGGGCGACGTCGGCGTCGAGGTGGGCTCCGTCCTGCTCGGCAAGTACCGGATCGAGTCGATCCTGGGCAAGGGCGGCATGGGCATCGTCGCGCGCGCGACCCACCTGCACCTCGACGAGCAGGTCGCGATCAAGTTCCTGCGGCGCGACACGGCGTCCGATCCCGAGGCCGCGCAGCGCTTCCTGCGCGAGGCGCAGGCGGCGGTCAAGCTGAAGAGCGAGCACGTCGCGCGGGTGATCGACGTCGGGACGCTGGACGGCCAGGTCCCGTACATGGTGATGGAGTACCTCGAGGGCGCGGACCTCGATCTCATGCTCGAGCAGAGCGGGGTGATCGCGCCCGAGCTGGCCGTCGACTTCATCCTGCAGGCATGCGCGGCGCTCTCGGAGGCGCACGCGCTCGGCATCGTCCACCGCGACATCAAGCCGTCGAACATCTTCGTGACGTGGCGGACCGACGGCAGCGTGCTGGTGAAGGTGCTCGACTTCGGGATCTCGAAGATCGCGTCGGGCCTGACCGAGGTCTCGCTCACCCAGACGCAGTCGGTGCTGGGCACGCCCGCGTACATGTCTCCCGAGCAGATGCGCTCGGCCCGCAACGTCGACGCGCGCACCGACATCTGGTCGCTGGGCACGGTGCTGTTCGAGCTGGTGCAGGGGCACCGACCGTTCGAGGCCGAGAGCTTCAGCGAGATGTGCGTGAAGGTCGCGGTCGATCCGCCGATGCCGCTGACCAACCCGCTCCCCCCCGGCCTCGACGTGGTGATCCTGAAGTGCCTCTCGAAGGCGCCGGCGGATCGGTACGCGAACGTCGGCGCGCTCGCGGCCGCGCTCGCGCCGTTCAGCCGCGATCCACGCTCGGCGCAGCTGTTGATGGAGCGCGCGCAGCGCACGGTCGGGCGCGCGCCGACGCCGCAGCCCGTGCGCGAGAGCGAGCACACGACGGAGCGCACGCCGCCGCCGCCGCCGGGCGTGTGGGAGCCGGCGGCAGCCGCCGCCGCCTCGCAGACGGCCGATACGTGGAACGTGCCGCCGACGGGTGTCGGCCATCCCGCGATGCGGCCGAGCGGGAGCCACCGCTCGACCGGTCGGCGTGTCGGGATCATCGGCGTGGTCGCGGTGCTGACGGTCGTGGCGGTGCTGGTGGTGATGAAGCTCGGTGGTGGTGGTGGTGGGGAGTCTCGGGAGACCGCGGGTGAGAGCGTGCAGACCGGGCCGGGGACCGGTGCGGCGACGGGCAGTGGGAACGCGGTAGGCAGTGGGCGCGCGGTAGGCAGTGGGAGCGCGGTAGGGAGCGGGAGCGCGGTAGGCAGTGGGAGTCCGGACGGATCGGGCACGGGCACGGGCACGGGCACGGGCACGGGATCGGGTACGGGATCGGAGCCGGCGATCGGCGTCGATGCGGGCGTGGGAACGGGCTCGGACGCCGGCGTCGGCACCAAGCCCAAGCGCAAGCGCACCAGGCGCACGAACAGCGACGACGACGTCTTCGGCAGCCGGAAGTAGGACCTACGGGTGATAGGATCGCGCGGGATGAGGGGGCGGATCGTCGTCATCGCGCTCGTGTCGCACGCGACCGCGGCGAGCGCGCAACCGAACGACCCCGTCGCACGCGCCGATGCGCTGTTCCGCGAGGGCCGCGCGCTGATCGAGGCCGGCAACTTCGACGCGGCCTGCCCGAAGTTCGAGGAGAGCCAGCGCCTCGATCCCGGGCTCGGCACGCTGCTCAACCTCGCGGCCTGCTACGAGCAGGTCGGCAAGCTCGCGTCGGCGCTCACCGCGTTCCGCAGCGCCGAGGAGCAGGCGCGCGCGGCCGGGCCGGGTGAGAAGAAGCGCGAGCAGACCGCGGCGGAGCGAGCCCGCGCGCTCGAGGGTCGCGTCGCGCGCCTCGCCGTCATCGTCACGGCGGCCGAGCAGCCCGCGGGCTTCGTCGTCACGCGCGACGGCGTGCCGATGCGACCGCTCGACTTCGGCCGTCGCGTCCCCGTCGATCCCGGGACGATCGTCATCGCCGCGACCGCCCCGGGCTTCGAGCCGTTCGAGCGCGAGGTCGTCATCGCGCGCGACACGGCCGCACGCACCGTCGAGATCCCGGCGCTCACCCCCGGCGCCGGCACCGTCGACGACGCGGCCCCCCCGGCGACGCCGGACATCGCGCCGCCCGCCGGCGGCGCCGACGAGCCGACGCCGCCCGCGAGCTCCCGCACGCGGATCGCGATCGGCCTCGCCGCCGCCGGGGTCGTCGGCCTCGGCGCCGGCGTCGGCCTCGGCCTCTCGGCCAAGAGCCGGTACGACGACGTGCCGTGCACGCAGAACGGCAGCCCCCCGATGGGGTGCACCGCCGCCGAGGCCGCGCGCATCGACGACGCCCGCGCGCGCGGCAACCTCGGCACGATCGTCGGCGGCCTCGGCGTCGCCGCGCTCGCCGCCGGGGTCGTGCTCTACGTCACCGCGCCGAAGGGACGCGCGGTTGTGGTCGCGCCCGTCGCCGGCGACGGCGAGCTCGGCCTCACGTTCGCCGGCCGCTGGTGACGCGTAGCCGCGCGATGATCTCGCCGGCCACGCGCTCGTCGGTGAGCAACGCGAGGTGCCCGAGGTCGTCGTAGACCAGCTCGTCGACCCCGGTGATCCGCGCGTGGCGGGCGCCGGGAACGAGCGCGTCGGCGCGCGACCACACCACGGTCATGCGCGTGTGCGTCGGGCGCGGCGCCGCCTCGAGGCGCTGCACCAGCGTCGACCCGCCGAGCAGCTCCTTGCCCGGCCGACCGAGGCCGACCGCGCTCACGTCGGTGCCGGCGTGGGGCGAGCCCAGCGTGATGAGGTTCGCGACCACGCCATCGCCGCCGAGCAGGCTGACGTAGTACCGCCCGACCACGCCGCCCATCGAGTGCCCGATGATGTCGACCTGGTCGCACTCGGCGCGCGCACGCACCTCCTCGACGTACTCGGCGAGCCGCTTCGCCGCGGCGCTGGTCTTGCCCAGCGTCCAGTACTCGAACCCGAGCACCGGCCCGAGCCCGGCGGCCTCGAGGCGACGCGCCAGCGGCCGGAAGTTGGCGCGGCACATCGCGTAGCCATGCAGCACGATGATCGGCCGCGGCCCGTGCCCCTGGTCGCCCGGCAACGGCAGGAACCCGAGCGGTCGCGCCGCCGACATCTCGACGGCGACGCGCCACTCGTGGAGCGCGATACGCAAGGCGCCGGGCCGCCGCGCCGACAGCGCCAGCGCGGCGTGGGGCACGAGCGGGTAGATGCCCGTCGCCATCGCGACGTCGGAGAGGGCGGCGATGAGGCCGCGCCACGCGAGCACCTTGGGCGGATGACGGCGCTGCCGCACGGGTACGACGCGACCGCTCAGCTCACCGTCACGCCCGGCACGCCCGCCTCGATCTCGCGCGCGGCGTCGAGCGAGAGCCCGAGCGCGTCGCGCAGCTTCACCAGCAGGCTCCGCTCGCTCAGCGCGACCTCGCGGTCGAGCGCGGCCATGCGGCACGCCGCGCGGTAGACGCCATGCTTGGCGTCGGCCGAGAGCGCGGCCAGGCCCGCGTCGTCGAGCTCGACCTTGTGCTCGAGGAACGAGCGCGCTTGCTCGGCCTCGGCCTCGTCGAGCTGCGCGCCCGAGATGAGGCGGCGCAGCGCGCTGGCCTCGGTCTCGGCCAGGACGCCGTCGGCCCACGCCATGGCGGCCCAGATCCGGATCACGGTCAGGAACTGCGAATCAGCCATGCCCGGACAGTACCGCGAATGCGCCCGCTTGACGTCAGCGTGGCGCGCGCAGCCGCGCGCCGTGCAGATGGCGCGTCAGCTGGTCGAGCGCGCGCAGCTCTCCGAGCCGGCGTGGACAAGCTACAGCTGAACGGCAACGCCGATGCGCTCGCGGAGGATCCGCGCCAGCGTGGGCCGCAGCTCCTCGTTGGTCTTGGTGGCGAGCCAGCGCCCCTCGTCGACGGGATCGAAGTGCCACGCCGTCGCGATCGCCGCCATCCAGATCTGACGCGCCGCGCGGTGGCTGTTGATCACGATCTTGGTGCCGTCGCGCAGATCGATGCGCAGGACGCCGGACGAGACCGTCAGGTCGACGTCATCCGGATCGAGCTCGCTCAGCCGGTCCTCGAGGTAGGACATCTCGTCGTGCGCGATCGAGTCGAAGGCCACGTCGTCCACCCACCCTCATTACCACCAGGTAACCGACCCGGCACCGGATCCAGCCCGGATTCGGGCTAGTATCGGGGCGCTCATGGGTGACGGCACGCCCGAAGCCGGCTCGCAGGCCGACGACGACGACGACCTCTCGCAGGACTCGCCGCGCGATGTCCACGAGACGCTCTTGCCCTCGATCACGCTGAGCGTCATGGGGCGCGGCGAGACGCCCCTGCCCCGCGACGTCGGCCTGGCGCCGCCGGTGCCGCTGAACCCGACCGCGACCGGCAGCCGCGTCGCCGCCGCCAGGCCCGGCGCCAAGCGCGAGTCCGGCCCGATCATCGCCGCCGAGGTAGAGGCGATGGGCGTCGACGCCGCGCTCGAAGGCACGAGCGAGGCGCAGGTGCTGCCCGAGATCGCGGACCGCCGCGGCGCGCGCCAGGGCGACATGATCGGTGGACGCTACGTCGTCGAGGGCCAGCTCGGCCGCGGCGGCATGGGCCGCGTGATGCGGGTCCGCCACCAGGTGCTGGGCAAGGCGTTCGCGCTCAAGCTGATCAAGGCGCCGATCGCGACCAACCCGCGCATGCGCGAGATGTTCTACCGGGAGGCGCGCCTCGCGTCGGCGTGCACCCACGACAACATCTGCTCGATCGTCGACTTCGGCCAGGACACGCAGTTCGGCCTGTTCATGGTGATGGAGCTGCTCGACGGGCAGACGCTCCACTCCAAGCTGCGCCAGGGCGGCCGCATGGCCCCCAAGGTCGCGTGCGACATCATGTGGCAGGTCTGCGAGGCGCTCCGCTACATCCACGGGCGGGCGATCATCCACGGCGACGTGAAGAGCGAGAACGTCTTCCTCGTCCGCGGCGCCGCCCAGCGCCGCGTCGTGAAGCTCCTCGACTTCGGCCTGTCGCGCCCGGATCTGGGCCGCGGCGTGGGCGAGGTCGACGGCACCCCCGAGTACCTCGCGCCCGAGCGCATCCAGGGCGGTCCGGCCAACGTCGCGTCCGACGTCTACGCGCTCGGCATCCTGCTCTTCGAGCTCCTCACCGGCCGCCTGCCGTTCACCGGCAAGCTCGACGAGGTGTTCCAGCAGCAGCTCGAGGCGACGATGCCGGTGGCGAGCCAGATGATCGACGAACCGCTCGACGAGCGCGCCGATCAGATCATCGCCAAGGCGACGGCGAAGAACCAGGCCGATCGCCACGCCGACGTCCCGGCGTTCATGTACGAGCTGCGCACGCTCATGAACATGCTCGGCATGGACGTCGCGTCACGGCGCCGCTCCGGCGCCGGCGAGGGCGGGCGCGAGCGCCGCGATCTCGACCACCGCACCAAGGCGGCCTTCGAGCTGTTCTCCACGGCGCCGGTGCCGATGGCGTCGTGCGACGTCAGCGGCCGCGTGCGCCTCGCCAACCCGGCCTTCCTCGAGTTCCTGGGCTGCGCCGGCGACGTCGGCGGCATCGAGCTCAAGGACTCGGGGCTGATGGAGATCTACCCGCAGCTCCTGCGCGATCTCGAGAACGTCGCCACCAAGCGCAAGGCGGTGAAGCGCGTCCTCTATCTCGCCGAGGGCGGCGGGACCACCGTCGAGGTGGCGCTCATCCTCACCGCGTCGCCGACCACCAACGAGGTGACGGCCGGCGAGATCCACATCGCGCTGCATCCGCTCCGCAACATCCGCGAAGCGTGACGGGTGCTGAACGGTTCAGCCGTTCAGAACCCGATATGCAGGCCGAGGTTGAAGTCGAGCTGCACGCCGAAGTTGAGGCGTGACTGGTCGAGCTCGCTGACGATGGGGATGCCCGCGACGGCGTTCAGCTCGGCGATGAGGGCCAGGCTGCCGCCGAGCGCCGCGCTGTAGCCGGCCCCGCCGGTCACGAACAGCGGACCGATCGCGACGACGTCCGTGTCCATGTCGGGCGGCGCGCCGTCGAGCTTGATGGTGTCGCGGATGACGCCACCGCCGACGCCGCCCGACACCACGAGGCCGGTGCCGGCCGACGAGAGCGCCTTGCGCACCTTCACGAAGCCGGCGGGCGCGACCGGCGAGTGGCCGGGGATGTTCGCGCCGATCGGGAACCCGAGGCGGGCGGCCAGCGCCACGGTCGTCGTCTTGTTGAGGTAGTAGCCGACCTCGGGGTTGAGGTGCAGGAGCTGCGGCGCGAAGCAGCACTTCACGTCGTTGAACTGTTGCTCGGTCTCGCCGGTGACGTAACCGCCACCCGAGCCGCCGATGAGGGCGATGTAGATCGTCTTCTGGCCCTTGGGGCGCACGACCGCGCCGACGTCGCCGCCGCCACCGCCGCCGCCGACGCGACCACCGCCACCACCACCGCCGCCGCCGCCGAGCGGGTTCTCCTCGTCGAGCGACAGGTTGCCACCGCCGCCGCCACCGGCGATCTCGACGATGTTCGGCGAACCGGCCGAGCCCTTGGACGCGATCACGCGACCCTGATCGTTGTACGCAGCCACGTAGTAGTGGATGAGGTCGCCGGCGAGCGCGGCCTTGGGGATGACGCCGCGGTACACGCAGCCCGACGCGATCATCTTCGACTCGGTGAAGTCGGTGGCGCCACGCGCGCGGAACATGATCGCGACCTTCGACGGCTGGACGTCGGCGCCGACCGCCGCGTCGAGGACGAGATCCTTGCCGCCCTTGGCGGTGTCGACGATCGTGTGCTGCACCCCGGCGACCGTGCTGCAGTCGACCGACCCGACGTCACCGCCGCCGGCCGGCTCGATCGCACCGCCGCCGCCGCCGCTGCTACCGCCGGCCTCGGACTTGGCCTCCTCGAGCAGCTTGACCATCTCGGGCGTCGAGTACGCCTTGTCGAGCGCGATGCCCTTGTCGATCTCGGCCGCGTTCAGGAACGAGAGCTTCGCGCTCTCGGCGTCCTGCAGGCCGGCGAAGTAGACGATCCCGAGGCGCAGGTGCACCTTCGCGGTGACCGGGTCGTTCTCCATCTTCGCCTTCTTGGCGACGGTGAGCGCCTGGTTGAGGATCTTGCGCGCCTCCTCGTACTCGAGGAGGTCGTAGTTCTCCATCGCCTCCTTCATCTTGGTCTCGATCTCCTTCTTCGACTTGGCGTCGGCGAAGACCGGCGTCGCTGTCGCGAAGGTGAAGAGACCGAGCAGGATCAGGATGAACGAAACCCGATGGAGCAATCCCCGCATGCGGGTGGTGTTAGCACAGCCCGCTCCCGGACTGCCTAGCGTTCTGTGATGAAGAATTCCACCCGGCGGTTCTGCGCGCGGCCGTCGGCGGTGCGGTTGTCGGCGATGGGGACACCCTCGCCGAAGCCCTGAGACGTCATCCGATCGCCCGAAACCCCCTTTCCGATCAGATACTTGCGAACGGAGGCCGCGCGATTGTTGCTGAGCTTCAGGTTGAACTTGTCGGTCCCCTGGCTGTCGGTGTGGCCCTCGATACGGACCTTGATGGTCGGGTTGTCCTGGAGCGCCTGCGCGACCTCGTCGAGCAGCGGGAAGCTGACCCGCTTGATCGTCGCCTTGCGGGTGTCGAAGTAGACCGTCTGCTTGAGCTCGATCTTGTCCTCGGTCACCACGATCATCGTGTACTTCTGGCAGCCGTCGGGCGGGACGCCGGCGACGCCGGGGCACTTGTCGAGNNTCGTCGTCGCAGTCGGGGCAGCCGTCGTCGTCCTCGAAGCCGTCCTTGTCCTCGGGGTCGTCGGGGCACTGGTCGACGCGATCGGCGATGCCGTCCTTGTCGTTGTCGAGATCGGGGCAACCGTCGGAGTCCTCGAACGAGTCGCGGTCCTCCGGGTCGTCGGGGCAGTCGTCGATCCGGTCGGCGATGCCGTCGGCGTCGTTGTCGTCCTCGGGGCATCCGTCCTGATCCTCGAAGCCGTCCTTGTCCTCGGGCAGGCGCGGGCACTCGTCGACGTCGTCGAGCAGGCCGTCGCCGTCGGTGTCCCGGGGCAGCGGCGCGTCGGGCTTGCGGTTCTCCGGGTTGCACAGGTGCCGGGGCGATCGCTCGACGGCCGCGCGGGCGTTCTCCTCGGCGATCGCGATCTCGCGCTGCGCCGGATAGAAGTTGCCCTCGGACAGCTCCTGCTTGGCGACGTCGTTGTGCGACTCGGCCATCGCCAGCTCGACGGGCGCGCAGCGCAGCGCCCCGTTGTCGCGCGCGGTCGAGATGAGCTCGTCGATCGTCTTCGTGCGCTCCTTGAGGCCGGAGCCGGCGCACGCCGCCAGGAGGAGTACGAGCAGCAAGAGCCACACCGTCCGGCCGAGTCGAAGGGGAGTCACGGCGTCTCCAGCTCGGCCGGGGTCTCCTCGTCGGGATCGACGACCGGCGCCACGCCGTCGGTGGGCGACGCCGGCCGCGAGCCCGCCCCCGGCGGCGGCGTGATCTCGTCCATCAGGCGGGGATCGGCGGCACGCCGGATCGCGTCGGCCTTGGCCTTGGTCGCGGCCTCCGCCGCCAGCCGCCCGAAGCGGTTCGCCGCCTCGAAGTCGGCCATCGCCGCCTCGGCCCGCGCCGCGTGCAGGTACGCGACCGCGCGCGTCCACTCGTACGGCGCGTACTTGGCGGCGTTGACGGCGCGCGCCTCCTCGACCGCCGTCGACGCCGTCCGCACGTTGCTCACGTAGCCGATCGGGCCGCAGGCGGTCATCGCCAGCGCGCCGACGATGACGACGGCGACGACGATCGGCACAAGCCCCAGGCTTCGGGCCCCCATCGGTTCCGTGTTCTTATCACGGATCACCGGTTCACCGCGCCCTGACCCGGCGGCTGTCGCGCAGGAGCTCGATGAAGACGTAGGTCGCCGCCGCGGCCGAGGCGGCGAACGACACCAGGAGCGCCCACCCGAGCTCGACGCTCAAGAGGCCGCCGCTCGTGCCCGCCAGGTAACCGGCGTAGGTCGTCGCCGTGGTGAGGCGGCCGAGGGAGACGATGAACCCGACGAGGAAGGCGATCGCCACGCCGAGGATCACGTAGAGGAGCACGCGCTTCCGGTCGGTCCGCACCAGCCAGGCACCGGCGTACCAGCCACCGACCAGGACCAGGGCATGCGCCACCACGAGCGGCACGATCGCCAGCCCCGGCACCCGCGCGGGATCGACGACGTAGAGCCACGCCCAGTCGGCGTGCGCGGCGTAGAAGTAGAGCGTCACCGGCGTCGTGACCAGCCCCACGTGGATGAGCACGAGCAGGAACGCGGGCGGCGCGAACGGCCCGTCGGCGCGGATGCGATCGCGCCCGGCGAAGGCGAAGCCGAGCCCGAGGGCGAGGTGGAGGAAGAGCACCAGCAGCACTAGCCTGGCTCCTTGGGACCGAGCAACCGGCTGGCCGCGGTGAACGCGCCGTCCTCCTCGATGATCTCGGGGGTCGGCGTGGGGACATCGATCTCGCCGGCGACGAAGCTGCTCGTGTCGACGGGCAGCGGCAACGGCGGCGGCGCCGGGACCACGTCGATGGGGGTTCCCTCGTCGTCGTCGCGGAGCCGCTCGCGGCCGGTGTGCACGACGATCCACGGCTCCTTGCGGCGGGCGCCGTGGATCGCGTGGCGATCGACGTCGGCGTCGCTGTCGGCGTCGGCGTCACCTTCGCCGTCGATCTCACCATCGATCGTCTGCCAGTTGCCGCTGTCGAACGGCGACGGGCGCGGGCGGCGCCGACCGCGCTGGCGCTCGATCAGGCGCGCGGAGCCCGAGGCGTCGCCGTCGCGGCTGCCCTCGGCGCCGATCGTGCGCTCCTGCGTGACGTCGTGCCGGCTGTCTCCGTCGAGCGTGCCGAGCGCCGCGTCGAGCGACGACAGGGACGACTCGAGCGCGCCGTCGAGGGCGACGTCGACCGGGACGCTCGCCTCGGCGGACGTGGGCGCGGCCTCGTAGACCGTGGCCTCGAAGTCGTCGTCGGCGCCCTCGCTGGTGAGCGACACGCTGGCACGGTCCGAGGGCGCCTCGATCTCGTGGCTGCCGGTCCCGGCCTCGACGAAGCGCGCCTTCCACTCCGGCTGCGCGGCGAGCTGGCCGTAGGCGCCGCGGATCGCGCGTCGCGCCCCGGACGCCGTGAACTCGCGCCGCACCCGCTCGTAGCCGTTCTGCGCGAGGCGATCGCGCAGGCTCACGTCCTCGAGGAGGCGACGCAGCTTGCGGCCGAGGTCCGTCGGATCGCCGGGCTGGAAGAGCAGTCCCTCGCGCCCGTGGTCGACGAGCATGGCGACGGTGCCGCGACGCGGCGCCACGACCGCCTTCCGGCACGCCATGTACTCGAGCAGCTTGGTCGGGTAGAGCGCGTACGGGCGCGGCGTCAGGTCGGCGGCCGAGGGCGCGACGCAGACCGCCGCCGCCGCGATGAGCGACGGCATCGACTCGTGATCGATCGACGGCTTCACCACGACCCGCGCGCCCAGGCCGAGCTCGCTGATGCCGCCACGCAAGGTGTCGTCGAAGCCGGGGGCCACGGGGCCGACGAGCACGAGGCGCGCCGCGGTCTCGCGCACGACGTCGACCATGGCGCGCAGGAGCACGCGCACGCCGTGGCCGGGCGCGAGCGGTCCGGCGTAGAGCACGATCGGCGGCCCGCCGTCGTCGACCGCGTCCTCCCAGTCGAACTTGTCGACGTCGACGCCCGGCGGCGACAGGACGACACGCTCGGGGCGGCCGCGGCTCGCCGCGTAGCGCCGCGCCGGCTCCGACGGGACGAGCACCAGATCGGCGCGCAGGAGGCACGCCTCCTCGTCGCGGTCGAGCTCGGCGACGAGCTCCGGCTCGTAGAGCCCACGCTCGGTCATCGGCGCCCGCGTGAGATCGAACACCATCGCGTAGCCGAAGCGGTCCTTGCCCTCGAGGACCGGCATGCCGCTCCAGCCGTCGCGGCAGTGCACGACGTCGTAGTCGGCGCCCTCGAGCTGGCGGCGCAGCGCGCGCTGGAAGGCCTGCACCTGGGCCGAGAGATCCGCGTCGTGCGTCGGCACGCGAAGGAGGCGGCCGTTGCCCTGGCGCTCGACGTACGGCTGATCGCCGTCGCGGACGACGAGCAGATCGACGGTGTGCCCGGTGGAGAGCGCGCGCACGACGTGGCGCAGCTGGACGCCGGCGCGTGTGGGTCCGGGGACCGCACAGAAGCCGGTGATCAGGATGCGCGCCACGATGACCATGCTCGGGCACCACGGGCCCCGCATCAAGGGCCCAGCCACCGCGTCGATCGCGGCGTCGAACCACGGATCGCTGGCTTGAATTCGCGATCGCGCTGGAGTACATCCGCTCGACGATGAACCGGCTCGTGGCTTTCCTTCGCGATCACGTCTTCGTCGACTTCCAGGGCGAGCTGACGCTGGAGAAGGTCCGCGAGCTGCTCGCCGGGGACGAGAGTCGTGACGCCAAGCTGCTCCTCGCGCGCCTCACGCGCGATGGCGGCGCCAACGACATGATGGTCGCGCTCGCCGACTGCCTGCTCGAGGTGGTGCAGCAGGCGCTCTCGGACGAGGTCATGAAGGAGCAGCTCCGCGCATACATCGAGGCGTAGTGCTACGCTCGGCGTATGCCTACGACCTCGCCGGTCCCTGACTCCAAGCTGCCGGTCGCCGTCTCCTTCGCCCTGGTCGCCGTCGGCCTGGTGATCGGCATGCTCGGCGGCTTCACCGAGGGTTCGATCGTGGGCGGCATCATCGCCGCGTGCGGCGTCATCCCCGCGATGATCGGGCTGTGGAAGGGTATCCAGCAGGAGTCGCAGGGCACGCTGGCCCTGTCGGTCCTGGCGGTGCTCGTCTCGCTCGGCGTCGGCGCGCTGCTCATCATCCTGTGGATCATCGACTGGATCCGCTGACCATGCGGATCGCGCGCGCCGCCCTCGCGACGCTGGTCGCCCTCGGCGTCCTGGGCGCCGTCTTCGGCGGCGCGGCGGGCGACGTGGCGGCGGATCCCCGCAAGCTGGTCCATACCAGCAAGGCGATGGGCACGTCGGTCCAGATCACGATCTGGAGCGACGACGAGGCGGCGGCGGCCGAGGGCGCGAAGGCGGTGTTCGCCGAGATGGAGCGGCTCGACCGCATGATGACGACCTGGACCCCCGACAGCGAGGTGTCGCTGATCAACGCCGGTGCGGGGACCCAGGCGGTCAAGGTGTCGGACGAGACGTTCACGGTCATCGCGCGCGCGGTCGAGGTGTCGAAGGCGTCGAAGGGCCTCTTCGACATCACCGTCGGCGCCTACGGCGGGCTGTGGAAGTTCGACGAGGACATGGACGGCACGCTGCCCGACCCCAAGGAGGTCGCGGCGCGCAAGAAGCTGGTCAACTGGAAGGACATCGTCCTCGACAAGCGCAGGCGCACGGTGAAGCTGCGCCGGAAGGGCATGCGCATCACGCTCGGCGGCATCGCCAAGGGCTACGCCGTCGATCGCGCGGCCCGGGCGCTCGTCGACGCGGGGCTCTCCGACTTCATCCTCCAGGTCGGCGGCGACATGTACGTCTCCGGCAAGAAGGGCACGACGCCGTGGGTCGTGGGCATCCGCGACCCGCGCGGCCCGCGCGACCAGAGCTTCGCGGTGGCGCCGGTCGTCGACCACGCGTTCTCGACCAGCGGCGACTACGAGCGCGGCTTCGTCAAGGACGGCGTCCGCTACCACCACATCCTCGACCCGCGCACGGCCCAGCCGGCGCGCGCGACGCGGTCGGTCACCGTCCTGGCCAAGGACGCGTTCACCGCCGACGCCTGGTCCAAGGTGCTCTTCATCATGGGCGCCAAGGAGGCGATGCCGCTGGTCGAGAAGCTGCCCGACCTCGAGGCGGTGTTCGTCGACGCCGACAACACCGTGCACGTGTCGAGTGGCCTCCGGGACAAGCTCAAGGTGCTGACGCCGCCGACGCCGGGCATCTGAGGGAGTGGGGGAGAGGAGGCCTCGGGCCTCGGGCCT
>DDTA01000120.1:1372-12854 GCA_002344285.1 Myxococcales bacterium UBA2376 | reverse complement strand
ACGCGGGCCACATCGACGCGCCGACCTGGCGGCGCATCAAGGTCCGCGGCGGACTCGAGGTCGAGGCCTCGAGCGACGGCGTCACGCTCGGCCTGGTCCGCCTTTGCGGGCCGATGGCCGCGGCGCAGTACATCGCCGACCATTTCGACGCGCTCATTTGCACGGCCGGCATCGTGGACGCCATCTACGCCGCGCGCGACGCGACGGCGGCGCCGCAAACGCTCGGCTGGCAAGAGGGCGGCAAATGGCGCAACCCCGGCGGGTCGCTCCCCTGGTGGATGTACTACGCGGACCGGCTCGCCGCGAAGCTCCCGCCGACGCCCGGCGCCGTGCTCTCGCCCATCGGCAAAGACTACGTGCTCGATGCTCGGCAGCCCGAGCACCCCGACCGCTGCGCCATCTACGGCTGGCAAAACGTCAGCGGGGTCGCGATTCAGAGCCCGGCGACGGGCGCGAGCTTCATTCACGAGCTGAGCTTTTTCGACTACTCGCACACGATTCGCATCGTGCGCCGGCGCGCCTGGCTGAACGGCGCCGAGGTCGACCTCGCGAGCATCTACCAGAACCAGCCGCGGCTCGTGAGCTACAAGGCCTTGCCGACCGGGCCGATTCCGACGCGGCATCCCGACATCCCGCCGCGCAAGAGCCCCGACGCCGCCAGCTTCTTTGGCTCGGGCGGCTCGCCGGTCCCGGGCGCGACCGTCCCGGCGGGGTTTACGACGACGACCGCGCCCGCCGGCGGCAAGAAGAAGAGCAACGCGGGACTCGTGGTGGGCGCCGTCGCGCTCGCCGCCGTGGGCCTCGCCAACAGCAAGAAGAAACGACGATGAAGAAGCGCAGCGCGAAACCGAAGACCACCCAGGCCGCCCGCAGGTTCCGGAGCCAGCTCCGGCGCGTGCGCATCCTCTACCGCCGCGCGTACACCATCCTCACGCGCGCCGCGACGGCCCTCCCCGAGTACGTGCCGCTCGCGGGCCCGACGAGCGAGCGCGCCGCCGCTTCGCTCCGCGCGCGCGCCGCGCTCAAGCTCGCCGACGCCGAGGCCGCCCAGGCCGAGCGGTCCGCCGAGAGCTCGGGCACGCCGGTACGCAAGAACCCGGTAACCAAGACCGAGTCGACCACCAAGACCGTTGTAGACGGCCAGGTGAAGGCGACGAGCCACGCGACGCGCACGACGACGACGCCGCCGAAAGAGAAGAAGCCGCGGCGCGCGAAGCCGAGCAAGACGGCGCGGCGGACCACCGCCAAGAAGGGCGTCCGGCCCGAGCCCGCGCCGAAGCGCGCGCAGAAGCTCGCCACGCCCCGGAAGAAGAACCCGGGAAAAGCGAAGCGCCGCCGCCGGTAGCGCGGACCAGGCGGCGCAAGAACGCAACGCGAGCCTACCGCGCCCACGTGGCGCACGTCGTTTGCGGCACCGAACGAAAGGCCGCGCGCAAGGTCGCGCGCACCGAGAGCACGGCGGACCGCAAGCACGTGCTCGGGCTCGCGCGCAAGGTCGCGAAGCAAGCGCCGCACGGCAAGAAGACCGCCGCGCGAAAGCGACTCGAGCGCACCGCGCGAGCCGGGGCGAGAGCTCGGCGCGTCGAGCGGCGCGACCGAGCAGACAAGCCCTGCACCGACGCGCGTACCGAGCTCGCGCGCGAGGTCGCCGACAAGAAGCGCCGCCGCGCCAGCGCGAGCCCGAAGCGCAAGGCCGCAAGTCGCCGCGCCGCGCTCTCACTCTGGGAACGCGCCGACCTGCAAAGCGCCGACGTCGAGGCGCGGCTCGCACACGACCCGGTCACCGCCGACGTCGCCGGGCTCGCCGCGGCCGAGTTTCGGCGACAGCCGCACCGATGGCTCGCGGCNNGCCGAGAAGAAGGGCCACGGCCACGCGTGGGAGCTCTTCGCGAACCACGTGCGCGAGCACATCGGCGAGTACCGCCGCAAGAGCGTCCGCAAGGCCGAACGGCGCACCGAAGCGGCGCTCGACCGCGAGGCCCGCGAGCGCCTGGCCGCCGAGCTCGCGAGCGACGAGCTACTGGAAGCCGCGGAGCGCGAGGCCATCGCCGAGCCCGACGCGTTCGACGTCGACAGCATCGACTTTGGAGAGGTCGCATGAAGTTCCGCTGGTACCACGGCGCCATCGGCGCAGTCGCCGCGTGGTTTCTCCTCGCAGGCATCAAGGACCCTGGCGAACGCGTGCTCGCCGCCGCGCGCTCCAAGGTCGGCACGACCGAGGACGGCGGCAAGAACCGCGGTGATGACGTGGACCGCTGGAACCAGGAGAACGGCTCGCCGCCGGGCTCCAACTGGTGCGCCAACTTCCTGGCCGCGATGGTCCGGTTTGCCCTCGGCAAGGCGCGGCCGAGCTGGCTCCGGCTCTCACCCGTCGCCAAGGCATGGCGCGAAGACTTCGCGAAGGCCGGACGCTGGTACACCGCCGCCGAGCTTCGCGCGCGGCCCGAGCTCGTGAGACCCGGGCTCGTGTTCGTGTGGGACCGGGCGTCGCCGGGAAAGCCGGAGACGGCTTGGATGGGGCACATCGGCATCGGCGCGAGCCACGCGCAGAGCGACGGCACGTTTCAGACCGTGGAGGGGAACAGCGGCCCCGTCGGTGACCGCGTCTCGGACGCGATGCCGCGGGCGCTCTCGGACCCCAAGCTACTTGGCGCCGGCGTGCTCGGGTAAGCTGTCAGAGCGCGGCCCGCTCGCGCGTGAGGGAGCGCGCGACGCTCCTCGACTCAGGCAACGCGAAGCCCGGGTGGTGGTCCGACGACTAGAGCAGGTAGCGCGCCGCCGCCCAGACCACCGCGCCGGCCGCGGCGACCGGCAGCGCGCTGGGACTGCGCTCGCCGCCGCCGACCTTCACCGGCATCCGGACCGACGCCCGCGACGGCAAGCGCATCTTCGGCGGCAGCCCGAACTGCGGACGCGGCACGCCGTCCCAGCTCTGCGTGTTCCAGTCGCGCACGAGCTCGGCGAGAGAGACCGCCTTGTCATCGGCGAGCCCAAGCGCGCGCGCGACGATGTACCGGGCGTTTTCGGCCGAGGCAACGTTGGGGTGCATCTCCGCACGGAGCTGAGGCACTGGCAGCGGTTCCGGCTCCGAGAGAAGCAGCTCCACCGCCCACGACTCGAGCGCCTCGGCGCCCGCCTTGCGCGCCGGCGTGGAGGCGTAGAACTCCGCGAACGCGACGGCGACGGGAGCGCCCTTCCGGTAGCGGTCCCACGCCGAGGAGAAGGCGACCTTTCGCGCGTCGCTCGCCTCTTTCCATGGCGCGCCAAGCGCGACGCCCCACGCGGTCAGCGCCTTCAGGTACTCGTACGTATTTTGCCCGACCGCGCCCGGCTGCATGTGCTTGACCGCCGCGACGAGCGCGAGCCCATCCCACCACCCCTTGCCCCGACGCGACCACTCCGCCGCCGCATCGCCAGCGGGCGGCGCCATCCGGTGCAGGATGGTCGTCGCGGTGGCCTGAATCCTCATCTGGTTATCGAAGAGGGCCCACCGCTCGTTTTCGTCGGTGCTGAGCTTCAACGCGTCGGCCATGACTTCACCTCACCGCGACGAGCGCCACGCGAAGATGCCGACGCCGACGACGGCGGCAACGCCGAGGTAGGTCGTCAGCTTGTCGTGGGTCTTTTTGGCGTGGTCGACGATGCCCGCCTCGGGGCCCGTCGGCACCTTCGCAATCGGGGGCACGTCCACCATGCCCAACTGCCGGAGCGAATGACGGAACGACACGAGCTCGGCGTGCCGCGTCGCGATGGTGTCCCACGCGTTGACGCGCGCCCACCAGCTTTCGGTGACGCTCGCATACCACTGCTTCCAGGCGTACTCCCAGGGAAGCCATTGCGCCTCGAGCGCGTGAAAGGTGATGGCCCTCGAGCTGAACGGGTCGCCGTACGGACCGTAGTCCTCGAGCTTGAGCGACGCGCGCGCGAGACCGAAACGGCCAGCCGTGTCGTCCACCCGGCGGTTGAGCCACGCGGCGTAGTCCTTCACATCGGACGTCGTAATCCACCAGTCCTCACCGTGCGGCACCGGCTCGCCGAGCTGGCGACGACGCTTCCCCCCGAAGACCGACGGCACACGCAAGCCAGCAACGCGCATCACAACCACCTTTTCTTTTTCGCGTAGTAGTAGCCGCCGACACCGAGGCCGACGACGACGAGCGGACCGAAGAGCGACGAGCCGCCGCCCCCGCCGTAGTATGGGTCTCGCCGGTCGCCGTCGCGCATCGGCGGCATGGGCTCGCCGAGCGCGCCGGTAATTTCCTTCATGACGCGCTCCATCACCACGAGCGCGCCGCGGTGCGGGTCGTCGATAGCCTCGGCGTGGCACGCGTCCGCCCCGGCCGACGAGCCCGGCTGACCGTTGACCGCCTTGCCGTACTTGGCCGCCGCCTTCGGACAGAAGCCGCCGAAGTATTTCTCCCTCCGCATCTGGTCGAGCCACGCGCGGACGCTCGTCCCCTCGGCCAGCGCGCGCTCGACGCCCGGCCGCGCCGGCGCCGAAAGGTGACGGATGTACGCCTCGGCGCCCGCCGCGTCCGAGGGCCACACCCTCATCGGCTGCGTGTAGACGGTACCGTCAGGCATCGTGTCTTGCCACGGGCAGGACGGGTCGCCAGCGCGAGCGTGAATCGCTCCCCAATTGTGAGAGTGCGCGCACGCCGGGCCCCACCCGAGACCGTAGGAGGCGTCATGCCGGCTCCACGCTTGCGCGGCCAAAATCTCGAACGGCGACGGGTCGCGCCCGCGCACCTTGCGCCACGCGTCGGTGAGAATCTTGCGCGCCCACCGGTGCCTCTCCGCAGTCATCGCGCCGAGCCCGCCGAGCCCGCGCGCTTCGCCGAGGCCACGGAGCTCGAGCGCATGCGCGCGATCACCGCCGCCGCCGGCGTCGACGCCGCGATCGGCCTGTTCATGACCTCGGTCCTCACCTCGATCCCGCCCGAGGAGTCGAGCTGTCCGCGCATCACGCGCAGCGGCGACACCACCACCGCGACCGGCGGCTGCACCGACGACAACGGCGACATGATCCGCGGCCGCATCGTCGCCCGGAACGTCCCCGGCTTCCTCGGCGGTGACCACGACCCGTCCCGTCCGTCGGAGATCACGTTCGAGGACTTCCGCATGGACGACACGTCCGACGAGGACGAGGACTTCGCCTTCGACGGCTCGCTCACGCTCTCGCCCCAGGGCGCCATGACCGCCGACCTGCGCGTGACGATGGCGGGCGTCGAGGTCGCGAGCGACGCGACCTGGCGGAGCGGCGCCGCGGGCCGCACCACGGCGGACGCGGGCTCGACCATCGAGCTCACCGGCGTGGGTCGCGCCGAGATCCGCGGCTCGTGGAACATGAGCAGCGACGCGCCCGCCGGCGCGCTGGAGCTGCACGGCGCCGACGTCCTGCGCGCGAACTTCGACGCGATCAGCAACGACTGCGTGCCGCTCACGATCGACGGCGCGCCCGCCGGTGAGCTGTGCAACACCGACGAGGCGTCGAGCGGCGACGGTGGCTGACACCCGCGGCCGGGCACGACGGATGCATTGCTCACGGGCATGTCACGCCTCTCGCTCCTCTCCTCGCCACGCCTCACCTCCTCTCGCCACGCCCTGCCCGGCCTTGCCTGCTCGTGCCTGGCCGCGGTGCTCGCCGCCGGCTGCCTCGACCGTGACACGTCAGGCGAGCCCGTCGACGGCGACGATCCCCTGACCCTGGTCGCGGTGGCGGGCGGCGGACCGTCGGCCCTGCCCCCCAAGCCGGCGCTCGCCCAGCTCGCCACCGCGACCAGCGCCACTCGCCAGCGCTTCATGGACGCCGCCCTCGGCGTCGACGTCAGCCAGGTCTTCGGCTCGGTCGTCGGCTACGCGCTCGCGCCGCCCGCCTGCCCCGTCATCGAGCGCCGCGGTGACACCCTCTGGAGCACGCCCGACTGCACCGACGCCGCCGGCGTGCACTGGAGCGGCCGCCTCGTCGCGCACACCTGGGACGACGAGCGCCCGATGACGATCACGCTCGAGCGCTGGCGCGCCGACGCCCCGGGCACGACCGACGACGTCGCCTACGAGGGCACCGTCACCGTGCACCCGGATGGCCGCTTCCAGGCCAACCTGGTCACGGCGAAGGACGGCCTCGTGTCGCGCACCTTCGCGGCGTGGCGGAGCGACGCCGGCAAGGTCGTCGCCGACGTCGACGCGTGGGTCGTGGTCGAGGGCCACGGCATCGCGCAGCTCGGCGGCGCGTGGCGGATGCCGCGCGGCGAGCGCCCGAGCGGCGCCCTCTTCCTCGACGGCGCCGACCAGCTCGTGCTCGACCTCGACGCCACCGACGCCGGCGAGCCTTCGTGCGCGCCCATCGTCATCGACGGCGAGTCGTTCACCAAGCGCTGCGACCTCGCCGGCCTGGCCGACGCCCTCGCCGCCTTCTCGCTCTTCTGAGCGCCCGCTCAGGCGCGCTGCGGCGACTTCTTGTCCTGGGCGTCGAGCATCGCCTTCACGAACCGCGCGAACAGCGGGTGCGGCGCGGTCGGGCGCGACTTGAACTCGGGGTGGAACTGGCAGGCCACGAAGTACGGGTGCCAGGGCAGCTCGATCATCTCGACCAGGCGACCGTCGGGCGAGAGCCCCGAGAGCATCATGCCGGCGCGCTCGAGCTGCTCGCGGTAGGCGTTGTTGACCTCCCAGCGATGGCGGTGACGCTCGGAGATCTCGAGCTGGCCGTACGCCTCGGCGGCCCTGGTGCCCGCCTTGAGCGTGCACGGGTACGCGCCCAGGCGCATGGTCGCGCCCTTGTCGGCCACGCCGCGCTGGTCGGGCATGAGGTCGACGACCGGGTGCGGCGTCTGCGCCTCGACCTCGCTCGAGTTGGCGCGATCGAGGTTGCACACGTGGCGGGCGAACTCGACCACCGCCATCTGCAGGCCGAAGCAGATGCCGAAGAACGGCACGCGCTGCTCGCGCGCCAGCTTGACCGCCGCGATCTTGCCCTCGGTGCCGCGCGCGCCGAACCCGGGCGCGACCAGCACGCCATCGACGTCGCCGAGGATCGCCGCCGCCCCCTGCTGCTCGATCAGCTCGCTGTCGATGTGGCGGATCTCGACGCGGGTGTCGTTGGCGATGCCGCCGTGGAGGAGCGCCTCGTTCAGGCTCTTGTAGCTCTCGACGAGCTGGACGTACTTGCCCACGAAGCCGACCGTCACCTTGCGCTTGGGCTGCGTGATCTTGTCGGCGATCGCCTTCCAGCCCTCGAGGTTCGAGGCGCGCGACCAGATGTTGAGCATCTTGGACAGCTTGGTGTCGAGGCCCTGGCTCTCGAGGAGCAGCGGCAGGCGGTAGACGGTGTCGACGTCGACCGACTGGAAGACCGCGTCCTTGGCGACGTTGCAGAACATCGCCGTCTTCTTGATCAGGTCGGGGTCGAGCGCGCGATCGCAGCGGCAGACCAGGATGTCGGCCTGGATGCCGATCTCGCGCAGCTTCTGCACCGAGTGCTGGGTCGGCTTGGTCTTGAGCTCGCCGGCCGCCGCGATGTACGGCACCAGGGTCAGGTGCACGCTGACCGAGTTCTGGTCGCCGAGCTCGACGCGCAGCTGGCGCACGGCCTCGAGGAAGGGCAACGACTCGATGTCGCCGACCGTGCCGCCGACCTCGACGATGAGGAGGTCGAGGCCCTCGGCGCAACGCAGGATGCGCTGCTTGATCTCGTCGGTGATGTGGGGAATCACCTGCACCGTCGAGCCCAGGTACTCGCCGCGCCGCTCCTTGCCGATCACCGTCGAGTACACCTGCCCGGTGGTGATGTTGTTGAGCTTCGACATGCTGGTCGACACGAAGCGCTCGTAGTGACCCAGGTCGAGGTCGGTCTCGGCGCCGTCGTCGGTGACGAACACCTCGCCGTGCTGCACCGGGTTCATCGTGCCCGGGTCGACGTTGATGTACGGATCGAGCTTCATGTTCGCGACCCGGAGGCCGCGGTTCTCCATGAGCGCGCCGATCGACGCCGCGAGCAGGCCCTTGCCGAGAGACGACACCACGCCGCCGGTGACGAACACGAACTTGGTCTGATGGGGCATGGCGCGGCCGTTCTACCGAGCCAGGTGGCGCTTGGCAATCGGGAGGGCGACTCGTCGCGAGTGATCGCGGACGGCGTCGATTCGGGGTTGATCGGGGGACGTTCCGGCGTACATTCGATCCTCCCGCCTCGACATCGCCCCGAGCATGGTTATCCTGGCGGCCACGTGACGACCCCGGTGCTGGAGCTCAAGGGTGTCAGCAAGTCCTTCTACGGGCAGAAGGTGCTTTCCGACGTCACCTTCTCGATCTCGCCCGGCGAGGTGTTCGGCTACATCGGCCCCAACGGCGCCGGCAAGAGCACGACGCTCAAGATCCTCGCCGGGCTAATCACGCAGTACGACGGCTCGGTGACCATCGCCGGCACCGACGTCAAGCGTGAGCCGGCCAGGGCCCACGCGCTCATCGGCTTCATGCCGCAGGCGTGCGGCTTCCAGAACTGGCGCACGGTCGAGAGCGCGCTCGACTCGCTCGGCGATCTGAGCGGCGTGCCCGCCGACACGCGCAAGCGGCGCATCGCGGAGCTGCTCGAGCGCTTCAAGCTCGCCGACGCGCGCACCAAGAAGGTGAAGGATCTGTCGGGCGGCATGACCCAGAAGCTCGGCCTCATCCAGGCGCTCCTGCACGAGCCCAGGCTGCTCGTGCTCGACGAGCCGCTCGAGGGGCTCGACCCGCCCAGCCGGCAGCTGCTCAAGGACGTGATCCGCGAGCGCAGCAACGCCGGCACCACGGTGCTCTTCTCGTCGCACATCCTGTCCGACGTCGAGAACGTCGCCGATCGCGTCGGCATCCTGAACCAGGGCCAGGTCGAGTCGACCGGGTCGATCCGCGATCTGACCCGGATGTTCGACCTGCCGACCGAGATCGACGTCGACTTCTCGTCGCCGCCCGGCGACACCAGCTTCCTCGCCGCCGCCGGCAAGGCCGTCGAGCGCAAGCCCGGCGAGTGGCGCGTGACGCTCGCCGGCAAGCCCGCGCCCGACGCGGTCGACGAGGTCATCCACGCGCTCGTCGAGCGCACGCTCGCCGGCGGCGGGCGCCTGCGCAAGATCGCGGTGACCGAGCCCGGGCTCGACGATCTCTTCGCGCACTACATCAACCGCAGCGAGCACGGGGCGCGCCATGGCCAGTAGCCCGACCATGCGGCTCGTGAAGGACGAGCTCTACGGCTTCGCCAAGTCGAAGGTGATGATCGTCCTCTGGGTCATCCTGCCGATCCTGGCGATCGCCGGGTACTTCCTCTTCAGCTACCTGCTCAGCCTCAACGAGGAGCCGGGGACCGTCCAGGATCCCCAGGCCCCGAAGATGTCGGTCAGCGTGTTCCTCTCGGGGCTCCTGTCGAGCATCGCCGGCAGCGTCGCCGCGATCCTGGTCGCGGTCGACATCGTGAGCGAGCGGCAGCGCAAGGTCTTCGAGCTCATCGTCATCCGGCCGGTGCGCCGCGAGGTCATCGTCTGGTCGAAGTTCATCGCCGTGTTCGTCACGGTCTGGCTGGCGTGTGTGATCTCGACGAGCTTCGGCATCGTCGTCGACTTCATCCGCGGCACCGACATCACCGCCGGGGCGGTGTGGGATCTGGTGAAGGCGCTCGCGCAGTGTGGCGGCGTGATCGCGCTGGCGACGGGCGGCGGCGTCGCGGTCGGTGTGATCTCGCGGTCGATCCTGGTCGCGGTCTGCATCGTCTGGTTCGGCAGCCAGAACCTGACGCTCCTGCCGATGCTGCCGATCTACTTCGGGCTGGCACCGGAGTACTTCTGGGTGTTCCAGGCGGCGTCGGTCGCGCTCGCGTTCGCGCTGGTCTGGCTCGCCGGCTGGGGCTTCCGGCGCTCGCAGTTCTAAGGCAGCGCGACGACGCGCACCTCGTACTCGGTGACGAGGGCGCAGGCGTCGCTCGGGCTGGCGAGCCCGATCGCGGCGGCGACGAGCCTGGCCTGCGGATCGACCGAGAGCTCGACGCTCGACGCCTCGAGGTAACACTCGTCGCCGGCGGCGTTCTTGCCGCGCGGGCGGGCCTTGTGCACCTCGGACACGAGACTCCTGTCCGCGCTCGTGAGCGTCACCTTGCCCGGGGCCGTGATGTGCGCGGTGACACCGCCGACGTCGCAGCCCGTGGCCGCCCCACCGTCGTCACGACCGACGAGCGCGCCGCCCTGGAAGGTGCAGCGCACGGGCGCAGGCATCGCGACCAGGTCGGCGCCGCCGTCGGCCGCGAGCTTCGCCACCCCCGCCTCGATGCGCCCGCGCGCGTCGGACGCCTTCACGCCGGCGTCGGCGTCACCGGCGGGATCGGCGCCCTCGTCGACCGCCATCGCGTCGGCGTACGTCATCACCGGGATGACCGTCGGCTTCTTGCCCGGGGCCCCGACGTGACACTGGACCTCGACCCACGCGGCCATGCCGTTGTCGGCGCGGGTGCACCAGACCACGCGCGCGCCGTCCGCGGATCGCATCGGGCCTCCCGGCACGCCCGCGATCAGCGTCTCCGACGGCATCGGCGGCGGCGGCGCCGGCACCGCCGGCGCCCCCGTGCCCGTGCCCGTGCCCGTGCCCGTGCCCGATCCGGCCGCCTTATCCGCCGCCTTCTCGCTCTCCCTCTCCCTCTCCTTCTCCTTCTCCTTCTCCCGCTCCCCCGCCTTGCCCTTGCACGCCCCCACGACCACGAGCCCCAGCCCCAACCCCAGCACCACCCCGCGCGCCACCCGCATCATCAGACGATTCTCCAGCCCCGCGCGCCGCTCCGCCACGCCGACGGCCCGCTCGACTCGCTCTTGCCGTTGCCGGCTCCACCGTTGCCGTTCGCGCCGCCGCTCGCCGGCGACACCCCGACCCGCCCCCGGCTCGCGGCATCGAGGGCAGCGGCGATCATCGCCGCCTCGAGCGCGGGCCCGTCGGCGCCCGGCGTCAACGACGCCTGCTCGCGGCCGATGAAGCCGGTGTCGAACTCGCCGGCGAGGAACTGCGCGTGGCGCAACGCGAGGCGGTGGAACGGCAGGTTGGTCTCGATGCCGCGCACCTGGTACTCGTCGAGCGCGCGCCGCATGCGCGCGCACGCCGCCGCGCGATCCTCGCCCCAGACCACGAGCTTCGAGATCATCGGATCGTAGTGCACCGGGATCTCGGCGCCCTCGTAGCAGCCGGCGTCGTTGCGCACGTACGGGCCGTCGGGCACGCGCAGGTGCGTGATCGTCCCCGGCGACGGCAGGAACTTCACCGGATCCTCGGCGTAGATGCGGCACTCGAGCGCGTGGCCGCGGCGGCGGCCGTCGAGCTCGGTCTGGGTCATGGGCAGCGGCCGGCCCTCGGCGACGTCGAGCTGCCAGCTCACGAGGTCGACGCCGTAGATGAGCTCGGTCACCGGGTGCTCGACCTGGAGCCGGGTGTTCATTTCCATGAAGTAAAACGCGCCGTCCGGGCTGACGAT
>DDTA01000120.1:0-1192 GCA_002344285.1 Myxococcales bacterium UBA2376 | reverse complement strand
CGGCGCGCTCCACCACCCGCATCCCCTTGCCGCCGCCGCCGGCGCTGGCCTTGATCAACACCGGATAGCCGATCCGTTCGGCTTGTTCGCGCAAAAAGTCTGGCTCCTGGCGCTCGCCGTGATAGCCGGGCGTCAGCGGGATGCCGGCCTGCTCCAGTAAGGTTTTGGCGGCGCTTTTGGAGCCCATCGCGCGCATCGCCTCGGGCGATGGCCCGACGAAGACGATGCCGGCGGCGGCGCAGGCTTCGGCGAATTCCGGATTTTCAGACAAAAAGCCGCTGCCCGGATGGATCGCTTGCGCGCCAGTCTGGCGGGCGGCGGCGATCAGGGTGTCCATCGCCAGATAGCTGTCGCGGGCTGGAGCCGGCCCGATCCATACCGCCTCGTCGGCCAAGCGGACGTGCCGCGCCTCGGCGTCCGCCTCGGAATAAACCGCCACGGTCGCGATGCCGAGACGGCGGGCGGTCTTGATGACCCGGCAGGCGATTTCGCCGCGGTTGGCGATCAGGATTTTCTGAAACATTCTCCCTCCGTCTCAACGTCCGTCCGAGGCGCATTCGAGCCAGCCGGGCGGGCGCTTTTCCAGAAAAGCGGCTAAACCCTCGGCGGCTTGCGGCGTGGCGCGCTGTTCGGCGATGCGCCGGGCGGTTTCCTCCACCAACCCGCCGTCGATCGCGCGGTTGGCCACCGCGCGGATCAGATCTTTGGAGGCCGCCAGCGCTTCGGGGCCGCCTTGCAACAGCTCGTGCGCCAAACGCGCGATGCGGGCGTCCAGGCGTTCCGGCGCGACCACCTCGTGCGCCAAGCCCAAGTCGCGGGCGCGGGCGGCGTCGATCCGCTCCGCCGTCAGAAAATAGCGGTAGGCTTGCCGCGCGCCGATGGCGCGGATCACATAAGGGCTGATGGTGGCGGGAACCAAGCCGAAACGGACCTCGGAGGTGGCGAACACCGCGCCCGTCGCGGCGACGCACAGATCGCAGGCCGCCGCCAGCCCGAGCCCGCCGCCGAGCGCCGCGCCGTGCACCCGCGCCAGCGTCGGCTTGGACAGTTCGGCCAGCGCCCGCAACATTTCGGCCAGCCGGCGCGCGTCCGCGCGATTGGCCTCGACCGAGGCTTGCCCGGCCGCTTTCATCCAGTTCAAATCCGCGCCGGCCGAAAAGCTTTTGCCCCGGCCGGCCAGGATCACCACCCG
>DDTA01000046.1 GCA_002344285.1 Myxococcales bacterium UBA2376 | reverse complement strand
CGTCGTCGGCGACGACGACCAGTCGATCTACGCGTGGCGCGGCGCCGACCCGACCAACATCCTCCGCTTCGCCGACATGTTCGAGGGCGCCAAGGTCGTGAAGCTCGAGCAGAACTACCGCTCGACGCGCGCGATCCTCGACGCCGCCAACGCCGTCATCGCCAACAACGCCAACCGCCACGGCAAGTCGCTGTGGTCGGAGCTCGGCGGCGGCGAGGTCATCACGCACGCGGTCGCGCAGGACGTCGAGCAGGAGTCCCGCTGGGTCGCGCAGGAGGTCAAGCGCGTGATGGAGGCCGGCCGCCGCTGGCAGGACATCGCCGTCCTCTACCGCTCGAACCTGCAGGCCAAGGCGCTCGAGGACGAGCTCCGCCAGCACGGCGTCCCCTACGTCATGTACGGCGGCCAGGAGTTCTTCGAGCGCAAGGAGGTGAAGGACGTCATCGCGTACCTGCGCCTCGCGCTCAACCCGCGCGACGAGCTCTCGCTCCGCCGCATCGTGAACTACCCGGCGCGCGGCGTCGGCCCCGCCACCGTCGAGCGCGTCGTCGCGTGGGCGCATGCGCGCCACACCAGCATGTGGGACGTCCTGCGCGCCGTCGCCGGCGCCGCCGACGTGGATCACGCCAACCTCGACGAGGCCGGCCTGCGGCCGGGCGTGCGCGCCGCGCTGTCCGAGCTGGTCGGCGTCGTCGAGACCCTGGGCCGCGGCCTGCGCGCCGGCGCCGCCGTCGCGTCGACGCGCGCGCTCATCGAGGCGATCCGCCTGCACGACGACCTGCGCGAGGCGTCGCCCAGCCCCACCGCCGCCCAGCGCCGCATCGACAACGTCGAGGGCCTGCTCCGCTCGCTCGAGCGCTTCGAGCAGCGCGCGCCCGGCCCCGACGCACTCGGCGACTACCTGCGCAAGCTGTCGCTCGAGTCCGGCGAGGAGGCCGACACCTCGGGCGACAAGATCGTCCTCACCACGCTCCACGGCGCCAAGGGCCTCGAGTTCCCCGTCGTCTTCATGGTCGGCCTCGAGGAGGAGCTCCTGCCCCACGCGCGCACGCTCAACCCGCAGGCGACCGACGCCCTCGACCCCGACCACGCCTCCGACGTCTCCGAGGAGCGCCGCCTCTGCTACGTCGGCATCACGCGCGCGCAGCGCAAGCTCTACATCACGCGCGCCTGCACCCGCGTCTCTCGCGGCCGCCCCATGCCGCGCATCCCCTCGCGCTTCCTGCTCGAGATCCCCGACGAGCTGCTCGAGGTGAAGGACCTCGCCGAGGAGGCCCGCCAGGCCGTTCCGACCAACGAGCTCCGCTCGTTCTTCGCCAGCTTCGGCGCCGACGACTGACCCCGCTGCGACACCCCTGCGACATCGCCGGAGTGCGTAACCGCTCACCATCGTTCGCGTATTCCGCCTCGGCCGCGGCCAGTGACTGTCAGCGTGGCGGGGCGTTTTCGACCTCGGCTGAGGCTGATTTCTGCTATGCCGCCGAGCATGAAGCGCTCGCTCTTCTTCTCGACCCTCCTCCTCGCCGCCGCTTGCGGCGGCGGCGGCCCGAAGTCCTCCACATCACCGGGCGGCGGCGGCGACGTCACCACCGGCGGCGGCACCGACACGGGCGGCGGCGGCGGCGCGCCGGCGGCCGATGATCCGGCGCTCGCGGCGCGCAAGGCGTTCAACAACCCGGGCGGCATGTGGACCCCGGCGCAGATGGCGCACCCGCAGCACGCGCAGCAGCTGAAGGCGATGGGCGTCTCGCTCCCCGCGGAGAACCTCACCAACCCGCTGGCCGCGCCGCTCAACGCGGTCGTCTCGCTCGGCGGCTGCACCGGCTCGTTCGTCTCGCCCGAGGGCCTGGTCATCACCAACCACCACTGCGTGCAGGGCGCGCTCCAGTTCAACTCGACGCCGGACGACAACCTCGTCGAGAAGGGCTTCCTCGCGAAGTCGCTGTCCGAGGAGAAGCCGGCGGGTCCGACGCAGAAGGTGTCGGTCGCGCAGGCGTTCACCGACATCACCAAGGAGATGATGGACGGCGTCGACAAGATCGCCGACTTCAACAAGCGCAAGCTCGAGCTCGAGAAGCGCTCGAAGACGCTGACCGCGGCGTGCGAGAAGGGCCGCCCCGGCCTCCGCTGCGACGTGAAGAGCTTCTTCAACGGCGCGCAGTGGACGCTCATCGAGTACCTCGAGATCCGCGACGTGCGCCTCGTGTACGTCCCGCCCCGCGCGATCGGCAACTACGGCGGCGAGGTCGACAACTGGGCGTGGCCGCGCCACACCGGTGACTGGGCCTTCTACCGCGCGTACGTCGGCAAGGACGGCGCGCCCGCCGATCCGTCGCCCGAGAACGTGCCGTTCAAGCCCAAGCACTTCCTCAAGGTCGACCAGGACGGCACCCGCACGCACGACTTCATCATGATCGTCGGCTACCCGGGCCGGACCAACCGCATCACGACGCACGCCGAGGTCGCACACGACGTCGAGTGGGCGTACCCGTACCTCATCGCCAACCTGCAGGAGAAGTACGATCTCCTCGCGGCGATGCTGAAGCCCGACGCGAACGTCGAGGCCGCGACCAAGCTCAAGGCCGGCGTCTTCAAGCAGGGCGTGCAGAACGGCCTCGAGAAGTACTCGGGCGTCCTCGCCGGCATGCAGAAGGGCGACATGATGGCCCGCAAGAAGGCCGTCGACGAGAAGGTCCGCGCGTGGGCGCAGCAGGCCGGCAACGAGGAGTACGCCAAGGCGATCGCCCGCTATGACGAGATGAACGCCGCGGAGCAGAAGACGGCGCGCGTCGACTTCGACCGCGGCCAGGCGCTCTCCGGTTCGAGCCACCTGCGGAACGCGTTCCTCCTGGTGCGCATGGCCGAGGAGCGGCAGAAGAAGGACGCCGATCGCAAGCCCGGCTACCAGGACCGCGACGTGCCGCGCATCGAGGGCGGGCAGAAGCAGTTCACCCGCCAGTTCGACGCGACGATCGATCGCGCGATGTTCCGCCTCGCGCTGGTGCGCGCGCTGGCGCTGCCCGAGGCCGACCGCCCGTGGCTCGCCACGATCGTCGGCGTGAAGAAGGGCGGCAAGATCGACGAGGCCGCCATCGACAAGGCGCTCGACGCGCTCTACAGCGGCACCAAGCTCGCGGACGAGGCCGTGCGCCTCGACCTCCTCAAGAAGGGCACCCCGGCCAAGCTGAAGGCGTCGAAGGACCCGTTCATCAAGCTCGCCGTCGCGCTGTGGCCGATGGTCAAGGCGCAGGAGAAGCAGGACGACGCCGAGGCCGGCGAGAAGGTGCTCCTGTCGGCGAAGTACGCGACCGCGATGCAGCAGGCGCTCGACGGCTTCCTCTCGCCGGACGCCAACTCGACGCTCCGCATCACCTACGGCACGATCAAGCCGTTCAAGCCGGGCGAGCCCGCGTACACGGTGGCGTCGCAGATCCCCGCCAAGGACAAGGGCGAGGATCCGTTCGACGCGCCCAAGGCGCAGCTCGAGGCGATCAAGGCCAAGAACTGGGGCCCGTACGCGGACCCGGTCCTCGGCGAGGTGCCGATCAACTTCATCGGTGACCTCGACATCACCGGCGGCAACTCGGGCTCGGCGGTGCTGAACGAGAAGGGCGAGCTCGTCGGCCTGGCCTTCGACGGCAACATCGAGGGCGTCGCGTCGGACGTGGTCTTCAACCACGCCACGAGCCGCACCATCATGGTCGACATCCGCTACGCGATGTGGGTGATGGATCTGCTCGACGGCGCGGACAACGTGCTCGAGGAGCTCGGCGTCAAGCCGTCAATGTGAGGGGCGTGAGCGCCTTCAGGCGCTCGCGCGCGACGCCGACGTAGCGAGCGTCGGCGTCGCCGCACAGGAAGCGGCGACCGAGGCGGGCGGCGACGGCGGCGGTGGTGCCGCTGCCCACGAACGGGTCGACCACGAGGTCCCCGGGGCGTGAGGACGCGAGGACGAGGCGCTCGATGAGGGCCTCGGGCTTCTGCGTGGCGTGCTCGGTCTTCTCGCTCTGCCCGTTGCAGAGCACGGGGATCTCGAGCACGTCGCGCGGCTTGGCGCCGAGCGGGTTGGGCTCCCAGCGGTCGCGTCGCTTGCCGCCGCGCCCGTACTGCGAGTTGACGGCCTGCACGCGCGCCGGGTAGCGCGTCGTGTGTGCGTTGTACGGGACGCGGACGGCGTCGACGTCGATGCCGCCGCCCCGGGCGCCGCGCAGGTGGAGGATGCTCTCGTGCGAGCGGCCCCAGTCGCGGCCGAGGTTCGCCTTGTTCTTGTAGTACCAGACCAGCCAGCGGCACTCGGCGAAGCGGCGGGCCGAGCGCGCCTTGAGCTCGGCCAGGATCTCGGAGAAGCCGCACACGTACGCCGAGCCACCGTCGCCGATCACGCGCCGCACCTCGGCCAGCCACGTGTCGCACCAGTCGACGTAGACGTCGAGCGACTCGAACTCGTCCCAGGTGTCCTTGCCGATCGCGTACGGCGGATCGGTGACCACCAGCGCGGCGCCGCCGTCGGGGACGCGGCCGAGCAGCGCGAGCACGTCGGCGCGCCAGAGCTCGCCCTGCGGCGTCACCAGCGCGCGCGTGGGTCCGTCGCCGCGCAGGTCGCGGGGGACCGAGAGCTCGCGGGGCAGGCGCGGCGGACGCTTGGGCACGGCCCGCCGAGACTACTCGACCCGTACGATGTTGGCGCCCTTGGCGGTGTAGCGGTCGCCGCAGCGGCCGCAGATCGTGAGGCCGGTGCCGTCGAAGCCGGGCAGCCGCTCGCCGCACCGGCACGCCCAGCCGATCCAGCGGGCCGGCACGCCGACGACGAGCGCGTGCGGCGCCACGTCGGACGCGACCGCGGCGCCGGCGCCGACGAACGCGTAGGCGCCGATGGTCACGCCGCACACCACGGTGGCGTTGGCGCCGATCGTCGCGCCGCGCCCGACGCGCGTGGTGTCGAACTCCTCGCGCCGCGACACGTGCGCGCGCGGGTGCTTGACGTTGGTGAACACGCACGACGGCCCGAGCAGCACCTCGTCCTCGAGCGTCACCCCGTCGAACACCGAGACGTGGTTCTGGATGCGGCAGCCGTCGCCGATCGTGACGTTGCCGATGTAGCAGGCGTGCCCGACGACGCAGCTCTTGCCGATGGTCGCGCCGCCCATCACGTGCGCGAAGTGCCAGATCCGCGTGCCCTCGCCGATCGTCGCGCCGCGTTCGACCACCGCGGTCGGGTGGATGAGCGGCGCCTCGGTGGCTTCGTCGACGGGGATCGTGACGGAATCGGACATCGCCGGTGACGTTATCGCGCTAACGCGATGGACGGTAGTAGTGACGGAGCGTCAGCCACAGCTCGATGGGATCGAAGCCGAGGAGCGCGAACGGGCTCGCCCCCGACTCCTTGAACGCGGTGCGCGCGCGGTCGGCGAGGTCGGCGGCGCGGTCGCGCGCGCCTTGCGGCAGGAGGCTGGCCAAGGCCATCGCGCCGCGCTGCGCGACCGCGGCGACCGTGGCACCGCCGAGGAGCCCGAGCAGCCACGCCGGCGCCGGATCGATAACGAGGCGCTTCGCGTTGAGCTCGCGGCCGAGGGTGTCGGGCGGCCCGACGATGATCTTGTCGACGGTGGCGCGCTCGACGAACACGCTCACGCACGGCTTCGCGAAGCGGTCGCCGATCGCGCGGTTCACGCGCCGGTAGGCCGTCGTCCAGTCGCGCGCGAGCGCCGCCTCGCTGATGTCGCCGGCCAGCGCGGCGTGGCTCGCGGCCTCGACGATGTCGCCCCCGCGCTTGACGGCGATCACCGACGCCGCGATGCGCTTCCGATCGTCGGCGATGACGTAGGCCGCGAGCGCGCTGTCGTCGGGGACGAGCAGGTCGAACGTGCGCTGCAGCGGATCGAACGCGGGCGCGGGCAGGAGGTCGAGCAGCGGCGGCTCGCTCCACACCCCGCGGTTCGAGCGCGCCTTGAGCGCGCGCAGGAGCGCGAGCCCCTGCGCCGCCATGTCCATGTCGAACGCGAGCTGCTTCTCCACCTCGGCGGAGATCGACGCCAGCGCCCCGACCTCGAGCACGATCACCGCGCCGACGTCGAGCTGCTGCGCGCACGCGCGCAGGTTGGCCTGCGTCGGCGGCAGCGTGAGCTGCTTCGGGTCGACGGCGCCCTTCGCCTCGTGCCCGGCGACCACGAGCTTCATCACGCGCAGCCGATCGTCGTCCAGGATCGCGAGCGCCCAGCGTGGCCGCGTGCGCACCGCCGGCGGCACCAGCAGCTCGAGCCAGCCCGCCCAGTGGCGCGGCTCGATGTGATGTAGCGCAACGTCCTTGCCCAGCACGAACGCGAACCTACCGCGCTTCGCGCCGCTTCACCGGCCCGGAAACTTGAAACCACCCGGGACCCGGGCCACCCTCGCGACCATGAAGAACACTCTTACCCTCGTCAGTGCTCTCGCCGTGATGGCGCTCGGCGCCGGGACCGCGTTCGCCGGCGGCTCCGAAGGGTCCATCGGCGTCGGCGCCGAGTACCAGATGTCCGGCCTGGGCGGCCTCTCGGGCAGCTACGACATGGGCCAGTTCCACCTCGGTGGGTTCCTCGGCTTCGAGGACGACGGCGGCGACGACGACACCGACATCGATCTGGGTGCGCGCTTCTTCTATCACCTCCACTCGACGGCGATGAGCGACTTCTCCGTCGGTGGCTCGTTCGGCATCGGCTTCCGCGGCGACGGGAACCCGAACACCGACAACGCGACCCTCCTGTACATCGAGCCGAGCATCCAGACCCGCGCCTTCGTCGCGTCGAACGTGGCGTTGTCCTTCACCGCCGGCATCATCATCGCGACCTCGGACGCCGACGGCATCTACATCACCGGCCAGCCGGTCCTCGCCGGCGGCGTGCACTATTACTTCTTCTGATCGCCGATCAAGGTGAGCGGACGACGAGGAAGCGCACGTCGCGGGCCGGCATCGGCACCAGGGCGGCGCCGTCCTCGGCGTGGAGGACGGCGTCGGTGAGGGCGTCGCGTAGCGTCGTGCCGGGAGGCACGACGAGCCGCGCGCTGGCGGGCTTGTCGCCCGGATTGTAGACGAACACGGCGCGCACCTGGCCGCCGCCGTCGATGAAGGCGCTGGCGTTCACGCCCGCCGGCCGCTCGACGAACCACTCGTCCTGCGGCTCGAGCGCGGCGAGGTCCTGGGCCAGCCCGGCGACATCGTCGACCGAGCCCGGCCGCATGAAGCCGGCCCGCCGCGGCACCGCCGCGTCGTCGCCGAGCGGCTCGCCCCACTCGTCGAGCGACGGCGTCTCGGGGCCGATGACGACGACGCGCCTGGCGGCCGCGGCCTCGCCCAGCTTCTTCCACAGCGCGCGGTCGACGCGGTGGAGCGTGGGCGCGACGATCGCGTCGTGCGCGAGCAGCCGCTCGAGCGGGGCGCCCTCGTCGACGATCGCGTACGGCACCTGCGCCAGGTCGAGCGCGCGCGCGGCGGCGTCGAACCAGCGCCGGTGGAGCGCAGCGGCCGGATCGCGCGCCAGCTCCGCCGAGCCGCCCGGCCCGAGCTGCATGAGCTCGCCGGCCAGGGGCGGCAGCGGATCGACGAGCGAGCTGGCGACGCCGTGCCGCGCGTCGGCACGCGAGAGCACGAGCGCCACCCGCGTGCGCCGCCGCAGCGCCGGCCAGTCGACCTCGTCGAGCGCGCGCAGGAGCTTGTCCGCGAAGCGCGCGGTCGGGCGCACCCGCGCCTCCTCGTCGAGGAGCCCGCCCATCCAGCGATCGCGCGTGACCCCCATGTAGAACGAGAACCCGCGCACGCCGCCGCCGAGCGCCGCGAGCGTCGCCACCCGCTGATCCTCGTCGGAGAAGAGCGGCGCGTAGGGCACGAACCCGCAGCCGAGCTCGGGCACGAGCGGCACGTGCGCCGTCGAGCCGGCCAGGTGCAGCGCGCGCCGCCGCACCATCGCGAGGTCGCCCGCGCCGGCGTAGATGTCGATGCCCACCGGCCCGCCGATCGCCTGCTCGAGCCGCGGCAGATCGGTGAACCACGGCTCGCCCGGCGGCAGGTTGCCGAAGCGCGCGATCCCGGCGAGGCCGGCGTCCTCGAGCGCGCCGGTGAAGCGCGCGAGCGCGGCGGCGAGCTGCTCGTCCTTCCAGCGCACCCAGCGCGCGCACGTGCCCTCGTCCTCGAGCGACCACGCGCGCGGCGGCTCGTCGCCCTCGCCGGGCCCGGCCTTCCACGCCGCGATCGCGTCCGGGTGGTAGTCGTGATCGAACGCGCCCAGGCGGAAGAACATCTGCGGCTCGTTGTCGACCTGCAGCGCCACCACCGGCCCGTCGGGGTAGCGCCGCGGCGACACGATCTCGCCGACCGCCTCGAACCACGCGGCGACCTCGTCGAAGAGCTTCTCGCTCGCGTACGACGGCACCGGGAACGCGCGCGGCGGGGCAGGGAGCCACACCGGCCCGCCGTGCGCGCCGCGGGCCTGGATGTCCGGATCCCGGACGATGCGCTCGGGGAACCCGAAGCACGTGAGCTCGGCGTTGATGTGCGGCCCGGGCCGCAGCGCGGCGACCAGCCCGGCCGCGGCGACCTCGTCGAGCCACGCGCCGAGGTCGCGGTTCCCCGACCAGTCGAACCCGCTGCCGTCCGCCCGCTCGTGCACGCCCCACGGCACGTAGCTCTCGACCACGCGGATGCCGAGCGCGGCGAGCCCGTCCAGCGCCGTCCGCCACAGCGCGCGCGGCGTGCGCCAGTAGTGCATCGCCGCGCCGTAGAACGGCACCCGGCGGTCGGGCGTGAGGACTAGCCCGCGGTCGTCGAACCAGGTGCGGCGACGTTCTTCCACGTGCGGTCCTCGAGGATGAAGCGGCTCGGCCCGACGGCGAGCGGGTGGTCCGCGGCCATCGGCGCGCTGTCGCCGGTGCCGGCGGTCGTGTACTCCGGGTCCCAGGGCAGGAGCAGCGCGAACCCGCCGGGCATCGCCGCGATCGGCGCCATGCGCGGCAGGATCGGGTGCGGGCTCGCCGCGCGCGCGCGAGCGAGCTCGAGCAGCGCGTCCACCGACGCCGCGCGCGCGATCTCCCAGAGCGTGCGCACCTGCGGCGGCGGCAGCGCCAGCTCCTGCGCGCAGGCGAGCGCGTTCTCCGGCGTGAGCCAGCACTCGTCGACCGTCTCGCGCGCGTCGAAGCTGGGCGCCTGCCCCTCGGGCAGGACGGCGACGAAGAACCGCGCGCTGAACCGCCTGGGCTCGATCGACGGCGTGATCCAGTGCGCGAAGTACGTGAGCGCGTCCGGATCGAGCGCGAGCCCGGCCTCGGCGAGCAGCGCCGGCAGCGGCTCCCCGTCGAGCGTGCGCGTGCGCAACGCCACTGCCTGCTCGCGCGCCACCGGCGTCGTGGCGAGCAGGACGCCGGCCTCCTCGAACAGCTCGCGCGCCGCCGTCACCCGCAGGTCGTCCTCGCCCTCGTCGCGCGCCCCACCGGGGAAGACGAAGGCGCCGCCCATGAAGGACGCGTTCTTGCGTCGCCGCAGCAGGAACACCTCGGGCCCCTTGGCCCCGGTCCGCACGAGGATGACGGTGGCGGCGTCGCGGATCACGTCTCGCTCGTACCACGCCGCGGCGCCGCCGTGTTACGCCGGAATCGTGATCCCCGTTCGTCCTGAGCGAGCGAAGCGAGTCGAAGGACGCATGGCTTTGCTGCTCCTGCTCTCCCTCTCCGCCTGCAAGGGCTCCTCCAAGGACAAACCGTCTCCCGCTGCCTCCCCCTCCGACGCCGCCTCCACCGACGCACCCGCCGTTCCGACCGTCGACCTGAGCTTCGTTCGCGGCACGATCGTCATCGCCGCCGAGCACGACCATCACCACGTCGAGGCCCGCGCCCTCGACCCCGCGACCGGCGCCTGGACCCCGCTCGGCGCGTCGTCGGAGCTCTCCCTCTTCCCCACCGGCCACGTCGTCCGTGGCGGGATCCTCGTCATCGCCACCGAGGGCGAGACCCAGGCCGACCACGTCGAGCAGCTCGCCCTCGTGCGCGGCGACGCCGTCGAGCCGTTCGGGCCCAAGGCCGGCGCCGTCCGCAACCCGACCGTCTCCGCCGACGGCGCCGTCATCGTCGTCGAGACCAGCGAGCAGAACTTCCGCGACCTCTACAAGATCGACGCCGCCGGCGCGACCTCGCGCCTGACCTCCAACCGCGAGGGCAACTTCGAGCCGTCGCTCTCGCCCGACGCGGCCCACGTCGTCTTCTCCTCCTCGCGCGACGGCGACTCCGAGATCTACCGCGCGCCCATCCGGGGCGGCGCCGCCACCCGCCTGACCGCCTTCCACAAGGACGACTGGTCGCCGCTGTGGTCCCCGGACGGCAAGCACGTCGCCTTCCTCTCCGACCGCGAGGGCCCTCCGCGCCTCTTCCTCATGTCTCCCGACGGCACCGCCCAGCGCCGCGCCACCGAGGAGACCGACGTCGACGTCGCCGAGGACCTCCCGCGCTGGAGCCCCGACGGCGCGCGCCTCGCGTTCGTGCGCGGCGGCGGCCTCGACCAGTCCCTCGTCGTCCTCGACGTCGCGTCCGGCAAGACCCGCCGCCTCACCCCCGAGGACCACGCCGACACCGAGTACGCCTGGTCGCCGGACGGCGCCCACCTCGTCGCCATCCGCCGCGACGTCCGCCAGGTCCGCGCCCTCCCTGCCGGCGACCTCGTCATCATCTCCGCTTCGGACGGCAAGCTCGCGGCCCCCCTCGGCCCTGCCGCCGGCGTCCGCTTCGTCCGCTGGCTCCCCTGAGGGCTTCACGCCCGCGGGCCACGGCCGATGTCGGGGGTATGGGAAGGCGGCTCGCGTTCGTCCTGATCTGCGTCCTGGCCGCGTGTTCCATCGCGCCGACATCCGACGACAGCGGGGACGAGGCCGCCGGCGACCTCGCCCTGTGCGCCGCGCTGAACGCCTACCGCGCGGACCATGACCTGCCGCCGATCCCGGTCTCGTCCGCGCTCATGACCGTCGCCCGCTTCCACGCGGAGGATCTCGCCGCCAACGGCACCGGCGGCTCGAGCTGCAACCTCCACAGCTGGACCGCCAACGAGCCGCGCTGGACGGGCTGCTGCTACACCGACGACAACGCCCAGGCCGCGTGCATGTGGAACAAGCCGCGCGAGATCGCGAGCTACGCGGCGCCGGGGGTCGAGATCGCCGCCCGTCAGGGCTCCCGCATCACCGCCGCCACCGCCGTCACCGCCTGGGCCGCGAGCGAGCGCCACCGCGTCGTCATGGCCAACGACGACCACTTCGCCGACGCCTCGTGGCGCGCGATGGGCTGCGCGATCGAGGCCGGCATCGCGATCGCCTGGTTCGGGGAGCTCGCCGCGCACTGACCGTCACGCCACGACGAGGATCTGCCGCGCGACCATGTCGTCGAGGCACGCCGTCGCGTCGCGCGCGGCCGTCTCCCGATCGATCTCGTACTCCTCGCACAACGCCGTCGCCGCGTCCTCCGAGGTGATCTCCTTCGCCGCAAGCACCCACAGCTGCGTCGCCGCCCCGTTGAGCGTGTGCAGCTTGTTGTCATCCGGCGTCACGATGAACGCCTGCCCCTCGATGACCCTCCCCGCCGTCTGCGGGTTGCGCCGGTACCGCTGCATGGTGCAAACCATACCTCATGACCGAGGCGGAGCGCCGCGCCATGCGAGGCCTCGTCGCGACGTTGCTCGGCAACCCGACGCCGTTCACCGCCGCCGACCTCCCGCTCGAGCTCGTCCGCCGCCACCTCCTCGCGCCGCTCGCGTACAAGGCCGGCGTCGCCGCCTTCCGCAACGACTACATCGTCTCCTCGCTGCAGGCCGAGCGCCGCGCCCTCGTCCTCGCCGAGGCGCTCGACGCCCTCGGCAACGCGGGTATCCCCGTGATCCTGCTCAAGGGCATCGCGTACGCGGGCACGATCTACCCCGACCCCGCCGAGCGCCCCATGTCGGACATCGACCTGCTCGTCCGCTCCTCGGACATGTCCACGGCCGAGCAAGCGCTGGCCCGTCTCGGCTACTGGCGCGCGGGCAGCGCCGCGCAGTCGAGCGTCACGCGGCATGCGATCACGCTCAAGCGCCGCGACGGCTCGATCGATCTCCACCGCCACATCCTTCACGCGGGCCGCAGCCGCATGGACATGGGGGCCATCTGGCGCGAGGCGGTGGCCTCGCCTGTCCCCGGCGCACGTCGGCCGTCTCCGCTCCACGAGTACCTGCTCCACGCGGCGCACATCGGTCGACACGAAGGGATGGTTCCGCTCGTCAACTACACCGACGCGGCGCGTCTGGGCGCCGCGCTCTCGCCGGCCGCCGTGATGGCGCAGGCCGGAGGGTGGCGCATCGCCCGGACGGTGAAGGCGGTCAGCGACGCGCTCGTTTCCCTGCTGTGCGCCGCCGCGGGGCCGGCGCACAGGTACTCGTATCCGTCCGCCGACGAGATCGTCGACGGCACGCTGCCCCCGCGCTGGCTCCAGCTCACCCGCAAGCTGGGGATGGTCGACGATTGGTTGGGAGTCATAGGGTTCGCATTGGCGACCGTGCGCGCCAGGCTCGCGGCCCGAAAAAAACGCTCGTGAGCCTCGAACGTTTACGGACTCGTCCGATACTAAGGATTGATGTCCCGAAGTTGGCTCCTGGGGGTCGCCTTGGTCGCGCTACTCGCCGCCGCGTGTGATCGCAACCCGACTAGCTCGATCACGAGTCAGGCGATGGGATCGTTCGACTACGAGTGCGGCGCCGGCCCGGTCGAGCTGACCGGGGACCCCTCCGATCCGCGCTCGATCGTGATCGAGAACGGGATCGTGCGCGTCACGTACCCGCAGCTGGCAAGCGGGCCCGATCAGCTCGGCGCGCACATGCTCGAGCTCATGATCGACGGCCAATGGCGCCGAGTGCTCGACAACTGGTACGGCGACTGGACGTTCTTCGCGTCGCCGTTCTTCGAACCAGCGCAGGCCGTGCATGTCTTGACGGAGAGCCCAGACGCCGTCGAGCTAGCGTTCGAGTTCGATCATTGGCTTGACTTTCCCGGCTCCTATTCGACGCGGGGGCACGTGCCGCGCTGGTGGGACGCCTCGACAGACGGCGCCTGTGAGGACTCTGCCTCTTGCCGGTGTTACCTCGAAGGCTGCGGCCTTCCCGCGATCGACTTCACGGGCGAGGCGATCTTCCCGCACAACTACCTCGACGTCCCTAAGTACATTCGGCGAGTGACCTTTACCAAGGTCATCCGCGTCGAGCGTTGCGGTTCGGGGTACTTCGTCGGATATCACTCTTCCCCTACACTGACTTGGGGGAGTTGGATCGAGGATCATCCCCATCTCAACGGGGCCGGCGAACGCGAGAGCGGGCTTGGTTGGATGGCCTCCGTGACGTTCGCATCGAGTGGGGTCGTGGTCCGAAATCCCGAAGCGGGCGGACATCGGTCGCTTGCGATCACCGAGCAGGCGGTTGGCCCATGGTGGTTCTCCTCCATGCCTGCTGCCCCCGAGGGATACGCTCTGTTCATCGCGCAGGAGCACGCGATGCCATCCTTTGTCTGGCAGTTCGATCCCACGCACACAGGCACGCCCCTCGTGCACAAGATGAATCCCCAGATCGAGGCGGACGGACGGCCCGGCCGCTATCAGTCATTCATCGGGGCGTTCGAGTACCTCATGACGGATCGTGAAGCCGAACCCACTCCTGAAGTCCGAGCAGCGGTGATCTCCCGTTTGCCTCTTCAGTGGCCGTGACGGATTCGTCTCACGGTCCAGGAGCGATAACGACCACGTACCTGAAGTTCGCCGCCACGGCGATGGTTCTCAACGCGACCGCACCAGTCGTGTGCTGGTTGTCTTCGAACGAGGATACGACCGTCGCACCGGATCGGGACTCGCATGCATGAGTGCCCCCAGCGCTCGATCCGACGAAGCTCATTCTGGTTCCCGCCATGAGCCTCACAGGTAGGGGGTCGCTATCTCCGACGGCCACAGTTCCATTGTTCTGATAGGTTGCCGCGAGTTGGGTAGCGTTATTGGCGTCCGTCACGTTCTGCGACGCACCACAGAGATATCCTGTGCCGTAGATCGTTCCGTCTTGGTATCGAGTCAGTAGTGACACCGCCCGTTCGGAAGACGTCGCGGGCACTAGCGGCGATACCGACACGACATCGAAGTCCGTCGCGATGACGACATCGGTAAAGTCACTCATCATGTTGAGGGAAAGAATGCGATCCCCGACTTCGATGCTTGGCTGACGGAGTGTTCCACCGCTTACGTGCCAGACTCCGACTGGGCCCCATTCAGGAGGAACCGCTGTCCCGTTGAAACCGTAGAAAGCCACGACGCGATCCATCCCCGCCGGATTCGGATCGCAGATGTCGCCGACTCCGTCGCCATCTGCGTTCTCCTGCATGCCGTTCGCGATGTGCGGGCAATTGTCACAAGCATCACCCACGGTATCCGAGTCTTCGTCCGCTTGATCCGGGTTCGCCACAGAAACGCAATTGTCGGCATTGTCAGGCCGACCATCGTCATCCGTGTCCCGGTCGACGTCGTCGGCATCCACTTGCGCATCGTTGGCCACACCCTCTGGGTGGAATCCGCATGCGATCACGAGTGCCGCGACACTCGATGCAAGCACGATCGACAAGCCACGCATCGGTGGAGCGAGCCTACTGCGTTCGCCCCCCCCGGGGAAAGCACCGTCGACCCGCGTGTGTCGCGTCCCACGACCCGATGCAGCTGGCACGGACCATGATAGGGTGCGTCGGATGCGTCTCGCGGTCATCGGCACCGGATATGTCGGCCTCGTAGCCGGCGCAGGCTTCTCCGACTTCGGCAACGACGTGGTGTGCGTCGATCTCGACGAGGCTCGAATCGAGCGCCTCCGGAAGGGAGTGATTCCCATCCACGAGCCGCAGCTCGAAGACCTCGTCCAGCGGAACCTCGCGGCCGGCCGGCTCTCGTTCACCACGTCGACGGCCGAGGCCGTTCCGGGTGCTGATGTCGTGATCTTGGCCGTCGGCACGCCTCAGAGCGAGGATGATGGCTCCGCGGACCTCCGATTCATCGAGGCTGCCGCCGCGCAGGTGGCGACCGCTCTAACAGGCTTCGCCGTTGTTGTCACGAAAAGCACCGTGCCGGTCGGGACCGCCGATCGCATCCGGGCGATCCTCTCCGCAGGGACGAAGCACCCGTTCGCCGTCGCTTCAAACCCCGAGTTCCTCAAGGAGGGCGACGCGGTCAACGACTTCATGAAGCCAGACCGAGTGATCCTCGGCGTCGACGATGATCGTGCCGCCAGGACGCTGCGAAGCCTGTATTCGCCGTTCGTACGGACAGGTGACCGCATCATGGTGATGGACATCCGGTCCGCCGAGCTGACCAAGTACGCATCGAACTCCATGCTCGCCGTGCGTATCTCGTTCATGAACGAGCTCGCGCTTCTCGCCGAGAAGGTCGGCGCCGACATCGAGCAAGTTCGCAAGGGGATGAGCACCGATCCCCGCATCGGCAACAAGTTCCTCTTTCCCGGCCCTGGCTTCGGCGGCAGTTGCTTCCCGAAGGACATCCGCGCCCTTTCCCACACGGCCCGGCAGAATGGGCACCAGCTCGAGATCGTGGACGCTGCCGAGCGCGCGAACCGCCGGCAGAAGCGTGTGCTCGGCGAACGGATCAGGGCGGCGTTCGGCGGAGCGCTGGCCGGCAAGCGGATCGCGATCTGGGGCCTGGCGTTCAAGCCCGAAACCGACGACATCCGTGAGGCCCCCGCGCTTCAGCTGGTCAGCGACCTCCTCGAGGCCGGTGCCACCGTTGTGGGGTACGACCCGGTTGCCATGGACAACGTCCGTGCACAACTCGGGGATCGAATCGAGCTCGCGAACGACATGTACGCGGTGGCCGCCGGGGCTCACGCCCTGGCGCTTGTGACAGAATGGAAGCAGTTCCGCGGCGCCGACTTCCGCCGGCTGAAGGAGCAGATGGCGAACCCGCTCGTCTTCGACGGCCGAAACATTTGGGATCCCGCGACGATGCGCGATCTCGGCTTTACGTACCACGCGATCGGCCGCGGACATGAACAAAACGCCCCTCGGGGGTAACAAACCTGCCGAACCTCAAGTAGCTCGGGTGTTTGAACGCGGGGCCGAAGCCTTGTAGGATGGCCCGGCTGCCCGTTCCTCGGTCAGGACCTACATGCGGACCAGTCGAAAGCTTCTTGTCGTGCTCGCGATCGCGGCCCTAGGTGTCGGGACGCTGTACGCGCAGCCGAAAACGCCTTCCCCAGCAGGCGACCCGAAGAAGCCCGATGTGACCTTGCCGGGCGAGACCCGCGCAAACCTGTCGCCGCGCGAGATGCAAACAGAGACGAAGAAGCTCACCTCCGAGATGGAGGGCTACCACGTCCGCGTGCTGCAACTCCAGGCCGCCGCGCGCAAGGCCAAGGACGTCATCAAGCTGAACTGCGTGAACGAAAAGCTGCTCGCGGTGAAACAGCTCCTCAACATCGCGGACGTCGCCGAAAACGATCTGACCGAGGCGATCGCGAGCGGCGATCGCGATGCTCAAGTTCACCAGTACAGCCAGGTGAAGCTGGCCCACGAGCGCGCAACAGGCGAGCGCGACGAGGCAGAAGCGTGCATCGGCGAAGAGATCGTCTTCGTCGGGCCCACGGCTGTCGATGTGGACGGTCCGGCGATGCCCGACGATCCCACGACCGATCCGGTCGATCCATTCGACGTCCCTGCCGCGGACTTCGAGCAGGTCATCACGGCGAGCCCCTGGTTCTGAGCAGGTCGATCGATGACGTCGAGATCATGTCTACTGGCCGCCGCAGGTGGTTTGTTGCTCGGGACCGTCGGCATCGCGCGCGCGCAGGCTGGCGAAGTCAGCGCTGTCGAGGGCCCCGGTTTTCCCGTTGGTGAGGGAACGGTAATACATCCGATCTTTGGAGCTGAGGCCGGCTTCACCGACAACGTATTCTCGGCATATCGACAGAGCCAGCGACACGCGTCGGGGCTGCTCCGAATCGTCGCCGAGGCAGTGATCGCGTCCAAGGACATCGAGCCGTCGCCGACCGACGCTGAGTTCGCCGACGAGGCTCGCGATGAGGAAGCCGCACCCGCGGCGCCGGCGCTCCAGTTCCGCGGAGGCGGCCGGCTCGAGTACAACGAGTATCTCTCCGGTGACGAAGTGGTGAGAGCACAGCGCGGACTCGCGGCTGATCTGAACGGGAACCTCCAGATCGCCCCTCAAGGGACCTTCACGTTCATCGCGAAGGATCACTTCATCCGCTCGTCCCGACCCACCAACTTCTATTCGTTCGAAGGCACGAACCGCATCGCCAACAACCTGGGCCTGGCACTCATGTACCAGCCCGGCGGCCGCACCATGAAGGGTGGTCTCCGCTGGGAGAACCAGATCGACTATTTCGAGGACAGCGACCAGCAGTTTGCCAACCGCATGATCAACGCGTTCCACGGAGCGTACGAGTGGCAGCTGTTCCCGTACACCAAGGTCTACGCTGACGCGAGCTATGGCTTCATCTCGTCCATGGGCGACGGCGGGGCAATTCCAGCGACCAAGCGATCGGCGTCTCCGATCCGCGGAGGTGCGGGGATCGCCACGGCGATCACCGAGCTCTTCACGGTCAAGGCACACGTCGGATGGGCGTACGCGAGCTACTCGGGCGGAAGTGCCTATAACACGCCCGTTCTCGGCGCCGAGGTGGGGTACCGCTACTCGCCCGTGGGGCGAGTCGTCGTCGAGTACCAATGGGACCATCGCGACTCCCTCAACGGCGACTACTATCGCGACCATATGGTCGGTGCTCACGTCGATCAGAACATCGGCCGCATTGTAGGCAGCGCAGGCGCCGATGTTCGCCTTCGTCACTACGACGGGATCGCGATGGACATCGGCCCCCCGACCCGTGACGATCTAATCTTCGCCGTCGGCGCGAAGGCTAGTTACGTTTTCAAGGATTGGCTCGCGGGCGTCATCGACTGGCGCACCGAGGTTGACGACACCGACTACCGTTCCGTTTTCGGCGGCGACGTCCACGATCCGAGCTACACGCGCACCGAGGTCACAGCCGGCGTGCGCGCCGCGCTCTGACTCCTCGGAAAACGTGCGACGTACGAGGATCGCCATCGTAGGGACCGGTGAATGGGGACTTTCCCACGTTCGCGTGTTCTCGGCCGAGTCACGCGCCCAGGTCACATGGTTGTGCGATCGCGACGCCAAGGCGTTGGCGCGCGCGGTGGCCGTCGGATCTCCTTCGCGCGCGACCCAAGACGTCGAACACGTGTTGGCTGCAGCGGACGTGGATGCCGTTGTCATCGCGACGCCGGCCGCCACGCACGCTGACTTGACCATCCGATGCCTCGAGCGTGGAAAACACGTTCTCGTGGAGAAGCCTCTGTCTCTATCGACGGTCGACTCTGACCGCCTAGAGGTGGTTGCGCGGCGCGCTGGGACCGTCGTTCTCATCGGTCACCTCATGCTCTATCATCCCGCCGTCGAGCACCTTCGCAGGTTGGTCGGCTCGGGAGAACTCGGCGACATCTTCTATCTCTGCTCGGTTCGCGCGAACCTCGGGCGCCTCCGTCGCGACGAGAGCGCGCTCTGGAGCTTTGGGCCCCATGACCTCTCGATGATCGAGTACCTGGTGCCTGGCGCGCCGGTCACGATTACGGCGCGCGGGGCGAGCTACCTTCAGCCAGGGATCGCCGACGTTGTCTTCGTCAACCTTGAACTCTCTCCCGTCGGGGAAGGGGTGCGGCCTGTGATGGCTCAGATACACCTTTCCTGGTTGAACCCTCGCAAGGAACGACGGCTGACGGTCGTTGGTTCCAAGAAGATGGTCGAGTTCGACGACTGCAGCGCCGAAAAGGTCCGTCTCTTCGACCGTGGGTACGATCGACCTCCCGCCTTCGCGAGCTTCGCCGAGTACCTCACGATTCGGAATGGCGACATCTTCGTTCCATCGGTGAAGATGGAAGAGCCGCTTAGGGTCCAAGCTCGGCACTTTCTTGATTGTATCGAGCAGGGCCTTCAACCGAAGACTGATCTGGCCAGCGGGTTACGAGTCGTGCGGCTGCTCGCGGCCGCAGAGTCCTCCCTCGAGCGCGGCGGCGCCCCTGTACGCTGTTGAGGCAATCGGATGCGCCCACGACTTCTTCAACTGATCTGCTGCCCCGGGTGTCGCGGCGACCTGACGCTGGCAGCGACGCGCACCGTCGAGGATCACATCATCGAAGGCGAGTTGAGCTGTGGCTGCGGCCGGACCTACGCCGTGACTGGCGGCGTCCCCCGGCTACTTCCCGACATGAGCGCAGACGAGCTCGCGCAACTCAAGCAGAAGACGATCCAGAACTTCGGCTGGCAATGGACCGAATGGGGGGACTACGGGTGGACTGAAGCGCGCCGGCCCACCGAGCAGGAACGCGCCTGGTTTCTCGACAAGAGCATGCTGCTGCCCTCGGACCTTGAAGGGAAGCTCACCCTGGATGCCGGCTGCGGGAACGGTCGGTATTCCTACTGGGCGGCGGACTGCGGCGCCGAAGTCATTTCCGTCGATCTCGGACCGGCCGTCGACAGCGCATTCCGCAACGTTGGCCGGCTTCCGAACGTGCACGTTATCCAGGGCGACCTATTCAGGCTTCCCCTTCGCTCGCGTGTGCTGGACGTGATCTTCTCGATCGGAGTGCTCATGCACACCGGTGACGCACGGCTCGTTACCCAGGGGCTCGTCGAACTCCTCAAACCGGGCGGATCCATCACGATTCATCTCTATGCTAAGGGGAATCCGCTCTACGAACTCAATGACGCGCTGCTGCGGTCGGTCACGACGCGAATGTCGATCGTTCGACTGAAGCAGCTTTCGGCAGGGCTCTCGCGGCTTGGGACCGCGCTACACCGTCGACATTGGCTCGGGTATGCGAACTTGCTCGTCCGCCTTCATACCGACGTGACCGGGAACTTCGACTGGTATGCCGCGCCCATCGCTACGCATCACACCTATGACGAAGTGTTCCGCTGGTTCGATGAACTCGGCGTTCGTCCCATCGGGGACAACCGACAACGTTGGCTGGGATCTGTCCCGGTGACTGGACTGCGTTCACGAATCGGTCGGCTCGCGTGGCGCGACTGGGCGCTGACCGTTCGCGGCCGAAAGAGCGCGTGATGCGATGGGGTGGTGGAGGCGGCTCCTCGACAACCGACTGAGGCGCCTGCTCCGCGATAGCTCGTGGATGCTGGGCTCCACCGCGATCTCTGCCGTTCTCGGCGTCGTGCAGGTCGTCTTGGTGACCCGACTACTGGGGCCGAATCGCTACGGCGAGCTGGCCCTCATCATGGCGATCTCGACGACCGTGCGTCAGCTGGTTGGCGTGCGGACGTGGGAATGGGCGATGAAGGAGTTTGCGGCTGCTCACGCGCGACACGACGCACGCTACGCTGCGTCGGTCGTCAGGCGCGGATACGCCGCGGGCATCGTGGTAAACGCCGTAGCTCTCACCCTCGTCGTCGCAACAGCCGGCTTCACGTCGGAGCGGTTCGTCCACGATGGCGGCGCAGCGACGCTGGTGGTCGGCTACGGTTGCGTACTGCTCGTCAATTGGACGTACGACATGTCTTTTGCCGTCCTAAGAGTCTCGGGGCGGTTCAGGTTCCTCGCACTCCAACAGGTTGTGATGTCGCTCGTCCGCATTATCGTCACCGGCGGCAGCGTCATCATCTGGCGGCGACTCGACACCACAGTCGCCGCATACATCATTGTCGAACTGCTCGCGTCGCTGTGGCTCGGACTTGCTGCGTCCACGATCTTCCGGCTCGAGTTCGGCGAGTCGTGGTGGCGCGTCGAGCGCGGAAATCCGATGGTGGGTGGCCGGATGGCACGGCTCCTGGCGATAAGCTGGCTCATCGATACGCTCAAGTTCGCCGGCGGACGCGTCGACCTGCTCGTGCTCGGCTGGTACCGTTCTCCATTCGTGGTGGCGAACTATCAGGCTGCCTGGAACTTTCTCGACATCGCGCAGCGCGTGACACAGCCGATCACCATGGTCGCGTTCGCCGATCTTGCGAAGCTCGCCGCTGCGGGCGAGGGCAGGGAGATGCTGCGTACCGTCGGCAAGCTCTCGTTGCTCGCGCTCCTCGTAGGAATCCCCAGTTGCGCTCTCTTGGCGCTGATCGCTGGACCGCTCTGTCGCCTGTTCTATGGCGCTGACTACCCGGATGCGGCGGCGATCCTCCAGATCCTGTCGTTCAGCCTGCTGTGGCTCGTCGGGCTATGGATGCACCCAAGCTTCGTCAGCATCGGTAAGTCGCAGTGGAGCCTCGAGGTCGTCGTCGTGATGAGCGGAATTAAGATCGCTCTACTCGCATTACTGACTCCTTCCTATGGTGCTCACGGTGTGGCCTTCGCCAACCTAATCTATTGCCTCACGATGCCGTTGCTCATCCCCATCTACCTGTTGCGGATGAAGCGGTGGCTTTCGTCGCCGCAGTACGCCTCGTTTACTTCACAGCAACCAGAAGCTGCTTCTGGTTGAATCGTTCGAGACGCGCGATCGCGGCGAACAACGGGCGCAGCGCAGGTTCCATCAATCGTTCGCGGAATCGATCGAAACGCCCGATGGTTGCGAGCATCATGGCGAAGACGCCGCCACCTTCCGGACCCGGGTAGAAGCAGATGTTGCGGTGCTCGCGGATGGTGAGACCGACACCTCGTACGAGGTCTGCGAGTTCCTGACGCGTCAAGAATTCCTCCCACGCCTCGTCAGATGGCGCGTGCGCTCCGATGCCCGGACGCCCCATGGCTCGGCGCACGAACGAACGTAGTCCGCGGACCCCTCGCGCGGCTACGCGATCGATCGCCTCGATCGTCTCCAACACCTGGCGATCGGGTGTGGCAATCACGAGCAACCCGCCCGGCCGCAGGACGCGGGCGATCTCCACCATGGCTTCTTTGTTCCGAGGGATGTGTTCGATGACATCGGCGAGGACAACCGCATCGAACTGCTCAGATGCGAACGGAAGATCCTCTGCGCCTGCACACACGACGGCGACCTGGTCCCGGAGATTGCGCCGCGTCTGGTACAGGTTCGCGATCGCGACGTCTACCGCGACCACGGCGCGTGCTCGGTCGATGAGAATCGCGCTCACATCCCCAGCGCCGCAGCCGCAATCTAGGGCCCGGCCAAGCCCGTTGGGGAGCGCTGCCGAGATCTCGCGGTTCCGCTGGCGGAGAAGGTCCGCGTAGAGGCCCATGTAGCGCGGATACCAGTCGAGCCAGAATCCACCATGTCCCGACCATTTGCGTTCGTAGAAAGCGTCGAAACCGGCGCGCACTTCGCCATGCTCGGCTTGGTCTGGTTCGCCGGATCGTGAAGGCATGCGCGCGACCATAGCCGATCCACATACGGGAAACTACTTGGTGCCCAGCGACCAAGCCGACGTTCACGTGTGTTACGAGGCGGGCCCAACGATGGGCATCAGGGCGGCGTGAGCGATGGGCATCGTGAGCGTGGCGAGGGTGCGGCAGGCCGGCGATGGGCATCGTCGGCGTGGAGGGCGTGATCCGGAATGCTGATGGCCATCGCGACCGTGTCGGAGCCGGGGGCGATGGCGATGTGGTCGGGCGAGGAGGTCAGCGGTCGCGCTCGCGGGTGTCCTCCTCGATAACGCGGGCGATGGTGTCGCGCTCGACGAGCTTGCGCTTGCGACGCGCGGTCTCGCGGAGCGCGGCGGCGGCGAGGCGGTCGAGGTCGCGCATCGCGCCGGCGGTCGCCTCGTGAAGCAGCGCGATCGCGTCCGACGCGAAGAGCTCGCGGTCGCAGCCGGCGCGGCGCAGCCGGAGCCGCAGGTACTCGGCGGTGTCGTCGGGCGTGAGCGGCGAGATCTCGAGGCGGTGGTGGAGTCGCGAGTGAAGCGAGCGATTGCGGCGAAGCGCGAGGCGGTCGCGCAGCTCGGGCAGCCCGACGAGCACGAGGGAGAGCAGAGCGCGGCTGTCCCAGTGGTAGTTGAGCAGGATGTGCAGGTGCTCGAGCGTGTCCTGGTGCAGGAGGTGCGCCTCGTCGAGGAGAAACACGGGATGGATGCGCTCCTCGGCGCGCTCCTCCACGTGGCGCGAGACGGCGTAGAAGAGGCTGCCGGCGGTGGCGGCGGGCGAGAGGCCGAGCGCGACGCAAAGCTGGCGGTAGAAGTCGCGGCGGCCGAGCGTGGCGTTGTGGCAGTAGGTCAGGCGGAAGCCGGCGGCGGGGATGCGGTGGCGCAGCGCGCGCAGCACGCACGTCTTGCCGACGCCGGGTTCGCCGACGAGAACGACGGAGGCGCGCTCGCCGAGCGCGTCGATGAGGCCGTCCACGACGGCCTGCTTCGACGCGGGCAGCCAGAGCTCGGCGTCGGGAATCTCTTTCGAGAACGGCGGCTCGCGCAGGCCGAGCGCGCTCAGGTACGAAGCGGTCATGTCAATCCTCCTTGGGGCGGTGGCGCGGCGTGCGTCCGGCGGCGCGGTCGAGCAGCGCGCCGGGCGGATCGAACGGCACGGTGGGCGGCCGCCGCTCGTCGACGCGGCGCCGGCGCGTGCGCGATGCCGCGACCGGATCGATGGGCCGCAGTACGTAGCGATGCTCGTCGTGCACCGCGACCGGGTCGGCGGCGCCGACGAGGTCGTGCTCGATCGTGATGGTCAGGCCGGCGAGGAAGCTCTGGTCGAGCTGCCAGGGGCCCCCGGCTACGTCGACGGTGCC
>DDTA01000292.1 GCA_002344285.1 Myxococcales bacterium UBA2376 | reverse complement strand
GTGTTAGCGGTGCCCGCCGCCGCCCAGCCGGCTCCTCCCGCCCCCAGGCCGGGCGCCCCCAAGCCCCCCGCGGCCGCCAAGCCCGCGCCCGGGCCCAAGATGCCCGCGCTCGAGACGTTCACGCTGGAGAACGGGCTTCGCGGTGTGTTCCTCCACCACGACGCGGCCCCCGTGGTCGCGGTCGAGGTCTGGTACCACGTCGGCGCCAAGGACGAGCCGCGCACCCGTCGCGGCTCGGCCCACATGTTCGAGCACATCATGTTCAAGGGGACGGCCCGCGTGCGCCCCGAGGAGCACGCGCGCTTCGTGAACGGCGTCGGCGGCACCGTCAACGCGTTCACCACCGAGGACGCGACGGCGTACGTCCAGATCGTCCCGGCCACGTACCTCGACTTCGTGCTCCAGCTCGAGGCCGAGCGCATGCGCAACCTCCTCTTCCGCGAGCGCTCGATCGCCACCGAGCGCGAGGTCGTGAAGGAGGAGATCCGGCAGCAGGAGAACGACCCGGTCGCCAAGGGCCTGCTCCGCTTCCTCGAGATCGCCTACGAGAAGCACCCCTACGCGTGGACCGCGGGCGGCACCATCGCCGACCTCGATCGCACGACGCCCGCCGACCTGAAGAGCTTCTACGACACCTACTACCAGCCGGGGAACGCGCTCGTCGTCGTCGTCGGCCAGTCGACGCTCGACGAGGTCAAGGGCCTGGTCGAGAAGCACTTCGGCTCGATCCCCGGCGGTCCGCCGCCGCCGCGTCCCGCCGACGCGACGCCCGAGCCCCCGCAGACCAAGAAGCGCCGCGAGGTCGTCGAGCCCGGGCAGATCGGCATCGTCTTCGCCGGCTGGAAGATCCCCGAGGCCAAGCACGACGACGTCTACGCGCTGCAGGTGCTCTCGCTCGTGATGGGCGCGGGCGAGTCCTCGCGCGTGCGCCAGCGCATCAAGAGCGACCCGAAGTCGATCGAGGTCGGAGGCGTCGACGGCGCCACCCCGGTGCTCGTGCGCGAGCACCCCGGGCTCTTCCTCGCGCTCGGCGTCTACCGCGACCCCAAGGGCGGAGACGTCATCGAGCAGATGATCTTCGACGAGGTCGCGAAGATCGCGAGCAAGCCGCCGACCGGCGACGAGCTGAAGAAGGCCAAGAACCAGATCCTCTCCGGCTTCGTGTTCGGCCTCGACAGCCCGCTCGGCCTGGCCCAGCAGATCGGCCAGTCGTGGATCCTCACCGGCGATCCGACCCAGTGGCTGCGCGACCTGCAGGCGTTCGAGAAGCTCACCTCGGCCGATCTCGCGCGTGTCGCCAGGACGTACCTCACACCCGATCGCGCGACCGTCGTGATCGTTCCGCCCCGGGGGGCCAAGTGACGTCCACGACCACGACCCTGCGCCTCCTCCTCACCGGCGTCCTCGCGGCCACCGTCGCCTGCGGCCCCAAGGCGGGCCCGCCGGTCATCCCCAGCCTGCCCGGCGACGGCGACGACCACGTCGCCAAGCCCGACGACGACGGCAAGGCGCCGGCCGCCGACGATCCGTGGGCCGGCCGCACCGATCTCATCAAGCCTCCGCCGCCGCAGCCACCGGCCGCGATCACGCTGCCGCCGATCGAGCAGTTCACCTTGCCCAACGGCCTCGAGGTCGTGGTGGTGAAGAGCAGCCGGCTGCCGGTCGTGAGCTACCAGCTCATGGTGAAGGCCGGGCGCGCCGACGAGCCGCTCGCCCGCCTGGGCGTCGCCGAGCTCACCGCCGACCTCCTGCCCAAGGGCACGAAGAAGAAGAACGCGCTCGCGATCGCCAAGGCGATCGATCTCGTCGGCGGCCTCATCACCGCCGACGCCGGCTTCGAGGCGACGTGGCTCACCTGCCAGACCATGGCGAAGGACACCCGGGTGTGCCTCGAGCTCCTGCCCGAGATGCTGACCCAGCCGTCGTTCGCGCAGGACGAGATCGACAAGGCGAAGTCGGCGCAGCTGCTCGACATCTCGCGGCGGCTCGACGACGCCGGCGCGCTCGCCGGCGCGCACGCGCAGAACCTGCTGTGGGGCAACGACCACGTGCGCGGCTGGGTCACCTCGGCGGCGCACGTGAAGCAGCTGCAGCAGAAGGACCTCGTCGCCTGGCACAAGACGTGGTTCGTCCCCGGCAACGCCGTGCTCGCGGTGTCGGGCGACGTCGACGTCGCCAGGCTCAAGAAGGATCTCGCGCGCGCGTTCGGCGCCTGGAAGAAGGGGCCGGTGCCGGCGCGCCCGAAGTACGGCGACGAGAAGCCGCGCGGCACGCGGGTGCGCGTCGTCGACAAGCCGCGGCAGACGCAGACCCAGATCCGGGTGGCGCAGTACGGCATCCGCCACGACGACACCCGCTTCTTCCCGACGCTGGTGTGGAACTACGCGCTCGGCGGCGGCGCGTTCAGCTCGCGCCTGATGAAGGTCGTGCGCAGCGAGGGCGGCAAGACCTATGGCGCGTCGTCGGCCTTCGATCGCAACGCCGACCGCGGCAGCTTCATGGTGACGACGTTCACCCGCACGGCGGAGACGGTGGCGACGCTCGAGCTCGTGCTCGAGGAGATCGTGAAGATGCAGGCGCAGGGACCGACCCAGGAGGAGGTCGACGCCGCGATCGCCAACCTCGCCGGCAGCTACGCCATGCGCGTCTCGGGCGCCGACGACCTCGCGGCCGCGCTGGTCACCGCCGATCTGCACGGCCTGTCGCAGAAGTACGTGAGCGACTACCCGGTGCTCGTCGGCCAGGTGTCGCGCGAGGACGCGGCCGACGCCGCGCGCACGATGCTCACGCCGCGCGACACGGCGATCGTGCTCCTCGGCGACGGCGACGCGATCGCCGCGCAGCTCGAGCGCGCGAAGATCCCGTTCGAGCGCGTCGCGTTCGACAAGCCGATCGGACCGCAGCCGGCCGCGGCCGACACGCCGGTCAAGGTCGATCCCAAGGCCGCCGAGGCCGGCAAGAAGCTGCTCGACGCGGCGCTGGCGGCGAAGGGCGGCGACAAGCTCCTCGGGCTCAAGAGCCTGCGCATGGTGGCGACCGGCCAGCTCCAGGCCCAGGGCCAGACCGTCGACGTCGAGTTCGATCGCAAGCTGGTGCTGCCCGGCTCGATGCGCATGGACATCCAGATCGCCAAGCAGTTCGACATCGCGATCGCGGTGGTCGGCGACGCCGGCTGGCAGAAGAGCCCGGCGGGCGTCGAGGACATCCCGGCGTCGCAGATGCCGGCGCTCGCGCTCCAGCGCTGGATCGATCCCGAGCTCGTGCTGACGCGCCACCGCGACAAGGACACGGCGGTCGCGCTGCTCGCGCCGACCAAGCTCGACGGCCGCGACGTCGAGGTGGTGAAGCTCAGCACCACCAAGGGCTTCGAGGCGACGCTCTACCTCGACGCCAAGACCAAGCTGGTCGTGCAGTCGCGCTATCCCAACGGGGGCGACGAGACGGTCGAGACGTTCTCCGACTACAAGGTCGTCGACGGCATCCAGGTCGCGCACCGCCGCACCTCGAAGTCGGCGGCGGAGTCCGCCGACCTCACCGTCACCAAGGTGGAGATCAACCCGACGGTCGATCCGGCGATCTTCAAGCGGCCGAAGTGATGCGCCACCTCCTGCCCGCCCTCGCCGTGGCGTCGATCCTGGTCGGCGCGAGCAGCGTCGCGCACGCGCAGAAGGGCCGCATGGGCGAGGTGTACAACCTCCAGCCCGGGGCGACGCCGCCGGTGATCGAGCTCTACACGTTCGGCCGCGGCGAGATCATCTTCGAGAAGTTCGGGCACACGGCCCTGTGCATCAACTACAACGAGCAGGGGCGCGAGACCGTCTGCTTCAACTACGGCGTCACCGACTTCTCGATGGGCGGCGGCGCGCTCACGTGGAACTTCATCCGCGGCAAGCAGAAGTTCTTCGTCGAGCCCATCCCGCTGGGCGGCATGATCGCGTTCTACCGCCACGAGGACCGGACCATCTGGCGCCAGGCGCTGCCGCTGCCCGCCGAGCAGGCCCGGGCGATCGAGGCGAAGCTCCTCTTCGACATCAAGCCCGAGAACCGCTTCTACATCTACGATCACTTCGCCGACAACTGCACGACGCGGCTGCGCGACATCATCGACGTGGCGATCGGCGGACGGCTGAAGGAGGGGACCGATCGTCCCTTCCCGCTCACGTTCCGCCAGATGGGGCGGCGCGGGCTCGCCGAGCTGCCGCCGCTCATCGCGTTCGGCGACTTCGCCGTCGGCCGCGCGCTCGACAAGCAGATCTCGCTGTGGCAGGCGATGTTCCATCCCTTCGTCCTGCGCGATCACGTCGAGGTCGTGCTCGACGCGCCGGCGGTGCTGGTCTACGAGCGACGCGGGCCGCCGATCCCCGAGGACGGACCGACCAACCGCGGCTGGTCGCTGCTCATCGGCCTCGGCTTCGCGTTGCCGCTCTTGATCAGCAAGCTGACCGGCCGGTTCGAGCGCACGGCGGTCGCGATCGCGACGGTCCCGCTGGCGCTGGTGGGGCTCATCATCTGGACGGCGGCGATCATCTCGACGATCCCCGGCCTGCGCTGGAACGAGGCGCTCTTCCTGTACATGCCATTCGACGTCGTCCTGCCGTTCCTGGGCGCGGTGCGCCGGCGCAAGTACGCACGCGTGCGGCTCGGCATGTTCGTCGTGGCGTCGCTGCTGACGGCGGTGGGCGTCTTCCTCCAGCCGCTGTGGGTGCCGATCGTCATCGGGTACGCGATGTTCGGCCTCATCGCGTTCGAGCTGCCCAACCCACCCCTGGCGCCGCGGACCCCAGGCGGAGTGTAACGACGCCCTCTGGGCCCGTGCTAGGGTGGCCGCATGAAGGCGACCCTCTTCCTCAAGTCGACTTGAACGAGCTGCCGCGACGCGAGGAGTTCCTTGCGCAAGCTGCCGCTCGAGCTGACCGAGATCGACTACGCGCGAAAGCCGCTCGACGCCGCCACCGTCGAGGACATCGTGAAGCAGGCGGGCGGCGTGGGCCCCGTGCTCAACACCCGCCACGCGACCGCGAAGGAGAAGGGCTGGGTGGCGAAGCCGCCGCCGGCGGCCGAGTTCGCGAAGGCCGTGGCCCGCGAGCCGAACCTCCTGCGGCGCCCGATCCTCGTGGCCGGCGGGAAGGTCATCATCGGGTTCGACCGCGCGGCGTATGCCGCGCTATGATGGCCGCGTGTGGTTCCGGCTCCTGGCCATCCTGATCGTCGTGGCGCTCCTGCCCACGATCGAGGTCACGGAGCAGGCCGTGCACGTGGTCGAGCACCTCATCGAAGGTGACGACGCCGCGCATTCGGCGCACCACGACGAGGGCGCGCCGGACTGCTGCGACCACTGCGGCGGACTCGTGCACGTGTGCGCGACGCACCAGACCCTCGCGGTCACGCCGGTGCTCGCGACGACGGCGCGGCTCGAGCACGTGCGGCGCACCGGCGTGCACCTGCCGTCGACGCTACGTGACCTGGCAGCGCGCGAGCCCGCGGATCGACCTCCGATCGGCTGATCGAACCCGCTCGATCATCGCCTGATTCTCTCGGAGGTCTCATGTCCGCACGCCCCTGGTGCGCGATCGGGACGGCCGTCGCCGCGGCGCTGACCGCGGCGGCGACGCCCGCTCGTGCCGAACAACATCGTCCGCTGGATCGCGCCGCGCTCGCAGCGCGGCTCGCGAGCGGCTCGCCGCGGCTGCGCGCCGCGCGCGCGCACGTCGACGTCGCCGCCGCCGAGGTGGCGGTTGCCGCCACGCGCGCCAACCCGTCGCTCGGATGGGAGCGCGAGGCGGTCCCGGGCCGCGACAGCCACGACGACTTCGTGCGCCTCACCGTGCCGATCGACGCCTCCGGTCGGCGCGGCCTGCGCGCCGGCGCGGCCCGCGCCGAGCTCGACGCCGAGCGCGCGCGGGCCGACCGCATGGCGGCGGAGCTCGCCGCCGAAGCCCACGACGCGTACGCGCGGGCGGCGCACGCACGCCAGCGGCTCGCCGTGCTCGACGCGACGCGCGCGGAGATGGCGACGCTGGTCGACACGCTGGCGGCGAGGGCGCGCGGCGGAGACGCGGCGGATCTCGACGCGACGCGCGCGGCGCTCGAGCTCGACCTGGTGGATGACCTTCGGGCGACCGCCCAGCGCGAGCGAGAGGACGCCGAGCGCGCGCTCGCCGCGGCGCTCGGGGAGCGAGGTGGGTTTGTCGCGACGGAGGATCTGCGGGGTGCGGGGAGTGGGCTTGGGCGTGGGCCTGGGCCTGGGCCTGGGTCTGGGTCTGGGTCTGGGTCTGGGTCTGGGTCTGGGTCTGGGGGCTCGGTTTCGGTTTCGGATCCGGTTTCGGATCCGGTTTCGGTTTCGGTTTCGGAGCGTGCGGATGTGGTGGCGGCGAGGATGCGGGCCGAGGCCGCGCTGCGCGAGGCGCGGGCGTCGGCGCGTGGGTGGGTCCCCGAGCTGGAGATCTCGGCGGGCGTGTTGCTCAGCGCCGACGGTGGCGGTGGAGAGCTGGGATACGTGGTCGCCGTGGGTGGCACGTTGCCGCTCTTCGATCGGGGACAGGCGGCGGCGAAGCGAGAGCGCGCGCTGGCGGTGGCGTGGGACGCGGAGGCGGAGGCGCTCGCGGCGACGGCGACCAGCGAGGCTGCGCGGGCGCGGGCCCGCGTCGCCGCCCTGACCACACAGATCACCGCGTTCGAGACCGGGCCTCGCGCGCGCGCCACCGCGCTGGTGCGGCGCACCACGTCGGCCTACCGCGACGGCGCCCGCGACCTGCTGGATGTCATCGACGCCCACCGGGCCGCGCGTGAGACCGAGCTGCGCGCGCTCGACCTGCTTCTCGACGCCGAGCTCGCGCGCATCGACCTCGCGCGCGCCGAAGGGAGACTGCCATGATCCGCCTGCTCACGCTCGCCGTGGCGCTCGGCGCGTTCGTCGCCTGCGGCCACTCGCACCCCGAGCACGGCGATCACCACGACGACGACGGTCCGCCGACGAGCTCGTTCACCGTGTGGACGAAGACCCACGAGGTGTTCGCCGAGTACGCGACGTTCGTGGTGGGCGCGGAGTCGACCTTCGCCGCGCACCTGACGACACGGGGCGATCATCGGCCGGTGGCGGACGGAGAGGTGACGATCACGTTGCGGCAGGCCGACGGGACGAACGTCGGAGGAAAGGCGACGGGGCCGCGACCGGCCGGCATCTTTCGTCCGGCGTTGACGCCGACCGTGAAGGGGCCATGCACGCTGACCGTGACGGTCGGCGCGCCGGCGACGGCCGACGAGGTCGTGATCGACGCCTGCGTCGTGTACGCGGACGCGAAGAGCGTGCCGGCGGAAGGTGAAGAGCCTGCGGGACGGATCTCGTTCCTCAAGGAGCAGGCGTGGACGATGGACTTCGCCGTCGACGACGTCGGGATGCGCGAGCTCACCCCCACGCTGCGCGCGAGCGGCGAGATCCGGGCCACCGCCGGGCGCGAGGCGCGCATCACCGCGAGCACCGCGGGCCGCGTGGTCCTCGCGACGCCGACGCCGGTGCTCGGCATGCGCGTCGAGCGCGGCCAGGTGCTCGGCACCGTGCACCCGCGGCTCCCCGACACGCTGGATCGGGCCAGCCTCGGGGCCGACCTGCGCCAGCTGCGCGCCGAGCTCTCGGCCGCCGAAGGTCAGCTCGCGCGCGACGAGCGCCTCGCCGCCGACGGCGCCATCCCGGCGCGCCAGCTCGAGGAGACGCGGACCCGGGTCGAGGTCGCCCGCGCGCGGCTCGCCGGCGCCGAGGGCCGGCTCGCCCAGTTCGACGCCGGCGCCGCCGGCCGCGTCGGTGGCGGGCGGGCGTTCCAGCTGCGCTCGCCGCTCGCCGGGACGCTCGTGGAGATCCACCCCGCGTCGGGGCAGAGCGTCGAGGCCGGCGAGGCGCTGTTCACCGTCGTCGATCTGTCGCGGGTCTGGGTGCACGCCGACATCTTCGAGCCCGACATCACGCGCGTCACCGGCGCCACCCGCGCGAGCTTCAAGGTCGACGGCCACGCCCAGCCGTTCGAGATCGCACCGCCCGACGGCTCGGTCGTCACCGTCGGCAACCTGGTCAACGAGAAGACCCGGACCGTGCCCATGATCTTCGAGGTCGGCAACGCCGACGGCAAGCTCCGCATCGGCAGCTTCGCGACGGTCTTCATCGCCACCGGCGCGCCGCGCGCCGCGCTGGCGGTGCCAGACGGCGCGATCGTCGACGACGCCGGACGCGAGGTCGTCTACGTCCAGGTCGAGGGCGAGTCGTTCGAGCGCCGGGCCGTCGGCACCGGCATCCGCTCGGGAGGCTGGACCGAGATCACGAGCGGGCTCGCCGCCGGCGAGCGCGTCGTCACCCGCGGCGCGTACGCCGTCAAGCTCGCCGCCGCCGGCGGGGCCGTCCCAGGCCATGGCCATGCGCACTAGGAGCCGGTCATGTCGATGATGGACGGGCTCATCCGCTGGTCGTTGACGCGGCGCTCGTTCGTGCTCGTCGCGGCGCTCCTCGTGTCGCTCTACGGTGCCTACGTCGCGTGGCGCATGCCGGTGGACGTCTTTCCCGACGTCTCGGCGCCGACGGTCACCGTGGTCACCGAGGCCCACGGCCTGGCGCCCGAGGAGGTCGAGTCGCTGGTGACGGTGCCGATCGAGACCGCGATGAACGGCCAGACCGACGTGCGCCGCGTGCGCTCGGCGTCCGGCGTCGGCATCTCGATCGTCTGGGTCGAGTTCGGCTGGGGCACCGACATCGTGCGCGCCCGCCAGCTCGTCGGCGAGAAGCTCCAGCTCGCCCTGCCCCAGCTGCCACCCGACCTGCCGCCGCCCCAGCTCGCGCCGGTCTCGTCGGTGATGGGCGAGATCATGTTCGTCGGCCTGCGCAGCGATCAGCACCCCGGCTTCGAGGTGCGCGAGACCGCCGACTGGGTCGTGCGCCGCCGCCTCCTCGGCGTCCCCGGCGTGGCGCAGGTCGTGCCCATCGGCGGGGGCGTGCGCCAGTACCAGGTCCTGCTCGATCCCGACCGCCTGCGGCGCTGGGAGCTGACGCTCGACGACGTCGCCCACGCGCTCGAGTCCTCGAACCGCAACACCACCGGCGGCTTCCTCGTGCGCGGCCCGCAGCAGCACCTCGTCCGCGGCATCGGCCGCTTCCGCTCGAGCGACGACCTCGCCGCGGTGATCGTCGCCAGCCGCGAGGGCACGCCGATCGCCGTCGGCCAGCTCGGCCGCATCGAGGTCGGACCCGGCCTGCGCTTCGGCGAAGGCTCGGTCGACGCGCGCCCGGCGGTGGTCATGGCGATCACCAAGCAGCCCGGCGCCAACACCCTGGCGCTCACGCGCGCGATCGATCGCGAGCTCGACGCCATCGAGCAGAGCCTGCCGGCGGGCATGGTCGTCGAGCGCCAGCTCTTCCGCCAGGCCGAGTTCATCACCACCGCGGTCGACAACGTCGCGCGCGCGCTGCGCGACGGCGCCATCCTGGTCGTCGCGATCATCCTCATCTTCCTCGTCGATCCGCGGGCGACGCTCATCTCCGCGCTGTCCTTGCCGGTGTCCCTCCTCGTGGCCGTCATCGCGCTCGAGTGGCTCGGCGCCGGCATCAACACCATGACGCTGGGCGGCCTCACGATCGCGATCGGCGCGCTCGTCGACGACGCGATCATCGACGTCGAGAACGTCGTCCGGCGGCTGCGCGAGAACGCCGCGCGGCCCGCCGAGGCGCGGCTGCCGGCGAGCACGATCGTCTACGAGGCCAGCCGCGAGATCCGCGGGTCGATCGTCTTCGCCACCGTCATCGTCATGCTGGTCTTCATCCCGGTGTTCTTCCTCGAGGGCGTCGAGGGTCGGCTGCTCGACCCGCTGGGCTTCGCCTACCTCGTCGCCATCTTCGCGTCGCTGTTCACCGCGCTCACGGTGACGCCGGCGCTGTGCCTCCTGCTCCTGCCGCGCATCGCGGCGAACCGCCACGGCGACGGCTTCGCCGTGCGCCACCTCAAGCGGGCGTACGCCACGGTGCTGGCCCCCGCGCTGCGCCACGGCCGCGCCACGGTCGCGGTCGCCCTCCTGCTCGCGATCGGCGCCGCCGTCCTCGTACCGCGCCTCGGTCGGTCGTTCCTGCCCGAGTTCAACGAGGGCTCGCTCACGATCGGCGCCGTGACCCTGCCCGGCACCTCGCTGGCCGAGGCCGACGCGATGGGCCGTCGCCTGGAGACCATCCTCCACGAGTTCCCCGAGGTCGTCTCGACCGCCCGCCGCACCGGGCGCGCCGAGCTCGACGAGCACGCCCAGGACGTCAACGCGACGGAGATGGAGGTGCGCCTGCGCCCCGGGCGGGAGCGCGCCGCGCTGCTCGAGGCGATGCGCCGGCGGCTCGCCACGGTCCCCGGCGTCACCATCACGATCGGCCAGCCGATCTCCCACCGCATCGACCACATGCTGTCGGGCACGCGCGCGGCCATCGCGGTGAAGCTGTTCGGGGACGACCTCTTCACCCTGCGCATGCACGCCGAGCAGATCCGGCGGGTCATGGAGACCGTCCCCGGCGCCGTCGACGTCTCGATCGAGCAGCAGGTCGACATCCCGCAGGTCGTCGTCGACTTCGATCTCGACCGCGTCGCCCGCGCCGGCACCCACCGCGGCGAGCTCGCCGAGGAGATGGAGGAGGCGCTCGTCGGCAAGAAGGTCACGCAGGTGGTCGAGCGCCAGCGCACCTTCGACGTCGTCGTTCGCTACGACGGCGCCGGCCGCGACTCGATCGAGGAGCTCGCGCGCACCCCGCTCGCCGTCCCCGGCCACGGCCTCCTGCCGCTGTCGATGCTGGCCACCATCCGGAAGGACGTCGGGCCCAACACCATCACGCGCGAGAACGCGCAGCGGAAGATGGTGATCATGGCCAACGTCGCCGGCCGCGACCTCGGCTCGGTCGTCGAGGACATGGAGCGGCGCATCACCCGCGAGGTGAAGCTGCCCGAGGGGTACTACGTCGCCTACGGCGGCCAGTTCGAGAGCCAGGAGCGCGCCAGCCGCACGCTGATGCTGCTCGGCGCCGCCGTCATCGTCGCCATCTTCCTCGTGCTCCACCTCGCGTTCGCGTCGGTGCGGCGCGCGCTGCTGGTCATGGTCAACCTGCCGCTCGCGCTCATCGGCGGCGTCGTCGCCGTGTTCGCCACCGACCCGGTGCTCACGGTCGGCTCCCTGGTCGGCTTCATCACCCTCTTCGGCATCGCGACCCGCAACGGCATCATGCTGGTGTCGCACTTCGAGCACCTGCGCACCGTCGAGGGCGCGTCCCTCGACGAGGCCGTGCGGCGGGGCAGCCTCGAGCGGCTCTCGCCGATCCTCATGACCGCGCTGTGCGCCGGGCTCGCGCTGGTGCCGCTGGTGCTGGCCGGCGGCGAGCCGGGCAACGAGCTCCAGGCCCCGATGGCGGTCGTCATCCTGGGCGGCCTGATCTCGTCGACGGCGCTCAACCTCCTCGTCGTGCCCGTGCTCTACGGCTGGGTCGAGGCGCGCGCGCTCAGCTCTCGCCCGCGATCCGCTTGAGGAACGGCACCACCTGCTTCTGCGTGATCTCCTCGCCCACGGCGAGCACGCAGTCGCGGATGCCGCCCTCGATCGCGCCGCTCGCCGAGCCGGTCATCGCCTTGCCCGAGCCCGAGGCCGACGCCGCCTTCTGCGCGACCCACTTCTCGGCGCCGTCGGTGCCGTTCCACGGCGCCACCCGCACCGACACCGTGCACGCGATCTCGGCCTTGGTGCCGTTGCGCTTGATGTCGACCGCGGAGATCGTGGCGGCGACGATGAAGGCGCGCGAGCCCGCCGCCGTGAGCTGCTTCTCCGTCGGCAGCGAGCCCGGCCATTCGGTCGACATGTCGCCCGCCTTGCGGGAGACCACGCCGCGCACGACCTTGGTGAGCTTGGGCATCGTGTCCTTGGGCGCCTTGCTCGACAGGTCGGCGGCCTGGCCGACGTGCACGAACACCGCGGGCGCGCCGGGCGCCGGCTCCTGCTTGGGCCGCAGCGCCGCCAGCTTGGTGAGCGCGCGCGCCGCGAGCTCGCGCACCTTGGCGTCCGTGTCCTTCACCGCCGCCTTCTCGAGCGACTCGATCGCGACGTCGCGCACCCGCGGCGGCGTGGTCGCGTCGATCGCCTTGGGCAACGCGAGCGCGGCGACGCGCCGGATCTGCGCCTCGCTGTCGGTGCGCAGCGCCGTCGCCAGGGCCGCGACGGCGCGACCATCGTGGCTCTTGGAGAGCGCGAGCGCGGCGGCGAGGCGGCGCTTGTAGCTCGCCGACGAGGTCAGCTGGCGCGCCTCGATGTCGATCGCGTCGGCCCGCGCCGGCGTCACCCCGACGACGAGCGCGACGATCACGCCGAAGGCGAGAAGCGTCATCGCGCGACACGCGATGGCCCGGCTCCCTCGTGCTCGCACACCTCAATCTAGCACGCGCGACCCACGACCTCGCCTGCTCGTCGTTCACACCCGCCAGGTGAAGATCGCGGTGCGCGGCGGCGCGCGGGTCTCACCTCCGGATCCCTACGTCTACATGTCGACTCGGGAGTTCCACGAGCCGCCTCGGCGTCCGGAGGGATGCGCGATCCCTCAGGCCTTCGCCGTGAACGCCGCGAGGAGCTCGTCCGCCGCCGCGCTCGAGGTGACCGTCCCCGCCGTCACCGCCGCCTCGAGCTGCGGCAGGGCCGCCGCCACGTGCGGGTTCGAGCGGAACACCAGCTCGAGGCGCTCACGGATGAGCGCCCACATCCAGGTGCGCTGCTGCGCCGCCCGCATCGCGTCGAGCTCTCCGCTGCCGGCGAGCAGCCGGCGGTGCTCCTCGATCACGTCCCACAGCTCGTCGAGCCCGGCGCCGGTCAGGCCCGACACCGCGAGCGCGCGCGGGGTCCAGCTCGCCCGCTTGCGCGGCAGGTAACGCAGCGCGCTGCGCAGGTCGGCGAGCGCGACTTTGGCGCGCATGGCGCCGTCGCCGTCGGCCTTGTTGACGGCGAGCGCGTCGGCCAGCTCGAACACGCCCTTCTTGATGCCCTGGAGCTCGTCGCCGGCGCCGGGCAGCGCGAGCACGAGGAAGAAGTCGACCATGTCGGAGACGGCGACCTCCGACTGGCCGGCGCCCACAGTTTCCACCAGGATCACGTCGTAACCGGCGGCGTCGCAGACGACCATGGTCTGGCGGGTCGTCCGGGTGACGCCGCCCAATGTCCCCCCGGAGGGCGACGGGCGGATGAAGGCGTTCGGCTCCTGCGACAGCTCGGCCATGCGGGTCTTGTCGCCGAGGATGCTGCCGCCGCTGCGCGCGCTCGAGGGGTCGACCGCCAGCACGGCCACGCGCTTGCCATCGGCGATGAGCGCGCTGCCGAGCGCGTCGATGAAGCTGCTCTTGCCGACACCCGGAGGGCCGCTCAAGCCGACGCGCCGCGCCGCCCCGGTGCGCGGCAAGAGCCTCGCGACGAGGGCCTCGGCGAGCCGCTGATCGCTCTCACGCCGGCTCTCGACGAGCGTGATCGAGCGCGCGAGCACGCCCCGCTCGCCGGCCAGGATGCCCGCCTCGGCCTCGTCGAGCGAGAGCCTCGCCGCCACCCTCGCCTACCTCGCCTCGAGCTTCGCGAGCACGGCCTCGCAGAGCTTGCACGCCGCCTCCGGGATGACCGTGCCAGGCAGGAACACGGCGCTGGCGCCGAGCTCGTAGAGGCGCGGCACGTCCTCCGGAGGCACGACGCCACCCACGACGATGGCGACGTCGGCGCGGCCTCGCGCGTCGAGCTCCGCGCGCAGAGCCGGCACGAGCGTCAGGTGCCCGGCCGCGAGCGAGCTCACGCCGACCACGTGCACGTCGTTGTCGACCGCCTGCTGCGCGGCCTCGTCGGGCGTCTGGAAGAGCGGCCCGATGTCGACGTCGAAGCCGAGATCGGCGAACGCCGACGCGATGACCTTCTGACCGCGGTCGTGCCCGTCCTGCCCCATCTTGGCGATCATGATGCGCGGGCGCCGGCCCTCGCGCGCGAGGAACGCCTGGGTGCGCGCGCGTACGCGGGTGACGGAGTCCGAGGCCTCGCCCACCTCTCCACTGTACACGCCGGAGATCGCGTGGATCTCGGCGCGGTGCCGGCCCCACACCTTCTCGAGCGCCCACGAGATCTCGCCCACCGAGGCCCGCGCCCGCGCCGCGTCGATCGCGAGCGCGAGCAGGTTGCCGTCGCCGGATTCGGCGCACGCGGTGAGCGCGTCGAGCGCGCGCGCGGTCGCCGTCTCGTCGCGCTCGCGCCGGAGCTGCTCGAGGCGCTCGATCTGCGTCCTGCGCACGGCCGCGTTGTCGACCTTGAGCACGGGGACCGGCTCCTCCTGCGCGGGCCGGAAGCAGTTCACGCCGATGATCTTCTGCCGCCCGCTGTCGATGCGCGCCTGCGTGCGCGCCGCCGCCTCCTCGATGCGGAGCTTGGGCACGCCGGCCTCGATCGCCTTGACCATGCCGCCCAGGCTCTCGACCTCCGCGATGTGCTCGCGGGCGCGCCGCGCGAGCTGGTCGGTCAACCACTCGACGTAATAGCTGCCGCCCCACGGATCCACCGGGCGCGTGGTGTTCGACTCGAGCTGGAGCTGGAGCTGGGTGTTGCGGGCGATGCGCGCCGAGAAGTCGGTGGGCAAGGCCAGCGCCTCGTCGAGCGAGTTGGTGTGCAGGCTCTGGGTGTGGCCCTGGGTCGCGGCCATCGCCTCGACGCACGTGCGGATGACGTTGTTGTAGACGTCCTGCGCGGTCAGGGACCATCCCGACGTCTGGCAGTGCGTGCGCAGGGCGAGGCTCTTGGTGCTCTTCGGCGAGAAGGTCGAGACCAGCTCGGACCACAGGAGCCGGGCCGCGCGCAGCTTGGCGACCTCCATGAAGAAGTTCATGCCGATCGCGAAGAAGAACGAGAGCCGCGGCGCGAAGGCGTCGACGCTCATGCCCGACGCGATGCCGGTGCGGATGTACTCGAGGCCGTCGGCGAGCGTGTACCCGAGCTCGAGGTCCGCGGTCGCGCCGGCCTCCTGCATGTGGTAGCCGCTGATCGAGATCGAGTTGAACTTCGGCATCCGCTGCGACGTGAACGCGAAGATGTCGGCGATGATCCTCATCGACGGTGCGGGCGGATAGATGTACGTGTTCCGCACCATGTACTCTTTGAGGATGTCGTTCTGGATCGTGCCCGCCAGCTTCTCCGGCGGCACGCCCTGCTCCTCGGCGGCGACGACGTAGAGCGCGAGCACGGGCAGGACCGCGCCGTTCATCGTCATCGACACGCTCATCTTGTCGAGCGGGATCCGGTCGAACAGGATGCGCATGTCGAGGATCGAGTCGATCGCGACGCCGGCCATGCCGACGTCGCCGACCACGCGCGGGTGATCGCTGTCGTAGCCGCGGTGGGTCGCCAAGTCGAACGCGATCGACAGGCCCATCTGCCCGGCGGCGAGGTTGCGGCGGTAGAACGCGTTCGAGTCCTCGGCGGTGGAGAAGCCCGCGTACTGGCGCACGGTCCAGGGCCGCTGCACGTACATCGTCGGGTACGGGCCGCGCACGAACGGTGGGATGCCGGGCAGCGAGCCGAGGTGGGCGACGCCTTCGAGATCGCCGGCGGTGTAGAGCGCGCGGTGCCCGATGCCCTCGGGCGTGTCCCAGGCCTCGACGGCCGGTGCCGCCGGCGCCGTCGTGCGGCGCGCGCCCGTGTCGTCGAACCCGAGCGCACCGAAATCGGGGAGCGTCATACGAGCAGATCCTCCAGCGTGCCGAGCACGTCGCAGCCGACGAAGATGAAGGCGTCCACGCCCGCCTCGCGCAGCTCGGCCTCGAGCGCGCCGGGCCGGCCGGCGAGGACCACGCGCCGCGCGCCCGCCGCGCGCAGCGCACGCGCCGCCGCCGCGGCCTCGGCGGCGTAGCGCTCGTCGCTGCCGCACAGGCACGCGACGTCGAGGCCGGGCCCGAGCTCGCGCGCCTCGGCGCGCACGCCGGCGACGGCGAAGAACGCGTCGGCGAAGCCGGTCCGCGCCCGGTGCTCGGCCGGCGGCCCGAGCTGGACCAGCGCGACCTCGCGCGGCGCGCCCTCGACGCGCGCGCGCAGCGCCTCGAAGCCCTCGGCGTCGCGGTGGACGCCGTCGGGCGCGAGCGGCGTGCCCGGCAAGGTCTCGCGCAGGTTGGCGAACTCGGAGACGCCGAGGACGGGCTCCTTCCGCCGCGCGAGCGCCGCCGCGCGCTGGCTCCACGCCGCGTCGAGCCGGGCCTGGAGCCGGCCGTCCTTCGCGAGCGCGTCGACGCCGCCGTCGCGCTCGATCGCCGTGAAGCGGGCCCACGCCTCCCGGGCGAGCGCGTCGGTGCGCGCCTCGAGGTAGTAGCTGCCACCGCCGGCGTCGATCACGCGCCCGAGCTGGCTCTCCTCGCGCAGGACCAGCGCGGTGTTGCGCGCGACGCGCCGTCCCAGCGCCGAGGTCGTCGCGTAGGCGGCGTCGAACGGTAAGGGCGTCACCAGCTGGGCGCCGCCGAGCGCCGCCGCGAACACCTGGGTCGTCACCCGCAGCATGTTGACCCACGGGTCGCGCTGGCTGAGCGTCCGCGCCGAGCACACGGCGTGGATCGCGTCGAGGCCGGCGGCGGGCGCGCCGGCGGCGGCGAGGACCTTGTGCCACACCACGCGCAGCGCGCGCAGCTTGCACAGCTCGCCGAACGTGTCGCGGCCGATCGCGACCTGCGCCCAGAGGAGCGGCGCCGCGCGCGCGACGTCGACGCGCGCCCCGTCGAGGCGACGCAGGAGCGCGACCAGGCTCGACAGCCCGAGCGCCAGCTCGTCGGCGGCGTCGGCGCCGGCGTGGTGGAACCCGAGGGTCGAGACGCGGAACGCGCGGCGCCCCGGCCCGTCGGCGAGCGCGGCCTCGACGAGCGCGGCGGTCACCTCGTCGTGCGCCGACCAGAGCGTCGCGCCGCGCGCGCCCGGGGGCGCGCCGTCGACGACGACCGGGCACCCGCGCGCGAGCGCCAGATCGATCGCGTCCTTCACCCCCGCGTCGTCGCCAGCGGGGCACCACAGCGCGTCGGCGCCGCCGTCGAGCTCCTCGGCCGGATCGACGCCGGGCTCGACCCGCACGCACAGCCGGAACGGCGCGAGCGACGCGCCGCGGACGAAGGGCGCGACGCCCGGTGGCGGCGGCTCGTCCACCGGCTCGGCGTAGAGCGGCTGGATGGCGAGGCCCTCGGCCGTCCGCTGCACCAGCTTGTCGAACGGCGCGCCCGCGAGTTCCTTCTCGACGAGCGCACGCCACGCGGACAGATCGGACATGGTCGACTCACATGTTGCGGCGGTACTGCCCGCCGACGTCGTACAACGCGCGCGAGAGCTGCCCCAGCGTGCACACCTTGCTGGCCTCCATGAGCGCCGTGAAGACGTTCTGGCCGTCGAGCGCCGCGCGCTTCACGCCCGCGAGCGCCGCCGGCGCCGTGGTCTCGTTGCGCTTCCAGAAGGCGTCGCGCGCCTCGATGGCGTAGACCTTCTCCTCGCGCGTCGCGCGGATGACCTCGGGCGGCTGCACCGTCGGGCTGCCCCTGGGATCGAGGAAGGTGTTGACGCCGACGAGCGGCAGCGTGCCGTCGTGCTTGAGCGTCTCGTAGTAGAGGCTCTCTTCCTGGATCTTCGAGCGCTGGTACATCCGCTCCATCGCGCCCAGCACGCCGCCGCGCTCGCTGATCGAGCGGAACTCGGCGAGCACCGCGGCCTCGACCATGTCGGTGAGCTGCTCGATGATGAACGAGCCCTGCCCCGGGTTCTCGTTCTTCGACAGGCCGAACTCCTTGTTGATCACGAGCTGGATCGCCAGCGCGCGCCGCACGCTCTCCTCGGTCGGCGTGGTGATCGCCTCGTCGTAGGCGTTGGTGTGGAGCGAGTTGCAGTTGTCGTTGAGCGCGAGCAGCGCCTGCAACGTCGTGCGGATGTCGTTGAACGCGATCTCCTGCGCGTGCAGCGACCGGCCGCTGGTCTGGATGTGGTACTTGAGCTTCTGCGAGCGGTCGTTGCCGCCGTACTTGTCGCGGATCGCCTTGGCCCAGATGCGGCGCGCGACGCGGCCGAGCACCGCGTACTCGGGGTCCATGCCGTTCGAGAAGAAGAACGACAGGTTGGGCGCGAAGTCGTCGATGTGCATCCCGCGCGACAGGTAGTACTCGACGAAGGTGAAGCCGTTGGCTGAGCGTGAAGGCCAGCTGGCTGATCGGGTTGGCCCCGGCCTCGGCGATGTGGTAGCCGCTGATGCTCACCGAATAGAAGTTGCGCACGTCGTGGTGCACGAAGTATTCGGCGATGTCGCCCATCACCTTCAGGCTGAACTCGGTGGAGAAGATGCAGGTGTTCTGCCCCTGGTCCTCCTTGAGGATGTCGGCCTGGACCGTGCCGCGCACCTGCTGGAGCGTGGCGGCCTTGATCTGCTCGTAGGTCTCGCGGGGCAGGACCTCGTCGCCCGACACGCCGAGGAGCGCGAGGCCGAGGCCGTCGTTGCCCTCGGGGATCGCGCCCTGGTAGCGCGGGCGGGGCACGCCGCGGGCGGCGTAGAGCGCGTCGATCCTGGCGTCGATCTCCGCGGCCTTGGCCGGGCCCTGCTGCTTGATCCACTTCTCGCACTGCTGGTCGATCGCGGCGTTCAGGAAGAAGCCGAGCAGCATCGGCGCCGGACCGTTGATCGTCATCGACACCGACGTCGACGGATCGGCGAGGTCGAAGCCGGAGTAGAGCTTCTTGGCGTCGTCGACGCTGGCGATCGACACGCCCGAGTTGCCGACCTTGCCGTAGATGTCCGGCCGGTGGTCGGGATCCTCGCCGTAGAGCGTGACCGAGTCGAACGCCGTCGACAGCCGCTTGGCCGGCAGCCCGCGCGAGACGTAGTGGAAGCGCTTGTTGGTGCGCTCGGGGCCGCCCTCGCCGGCGAACATGCGCGCCGGGTCCTCGCCCTCGCGCTTGAGCGGGAAGACGCCCGCGGTGTACGGGAAGTGGCCCGGCGGCGCCTCGCGCAGGAGCCAGGTGAGGACGTCGCCCCAGTCCTCGTAGGCGGGGAGCGTCACCTTGGGGATCTTGAGGTGCGCGAGCGACTCGCTGGTCAGGTCGAGCTCGATCACCTTGTCGCGCACCTGGAACTGGTACTTGGCGGCGGCGTAGCGACGCTTCATGGGCGGCCACTCGGCGAGGAGCTGCTTGGACTCGGCGGTGAGCCGCGCCTCGAGCTCCTGGTAGAGCGTGACCAGCTCGGCGACGAACGCCGGCTCCCCCTGCACGACCTGGGTGACCTGCACGCTGTCGTCGCTCGAGCGCGGCTCGACGATCTCGAGCCGGGTCTTGCCGACGTTGGCGCGTAGCGCCTCGATCGTGCCGTGGAGCTGGTACATGCGGCGGGCGATCGCCGCCTGGGCGCGGACGTGCGCGTCGTTGGCCACGCAGGTCTCGGCGATCTCGGCGAGGTAGCGGGTGCGCTCGGGCGGGATGATCCACTTCTTCTCGCTCATGCCGCCGGTGATCTCGAAGCGCGACGGCAGGTCGACGCCGGTGCGCGCGACCAGGAGGCGGATGAGCGCGCCGTAGAGCGTGTTCATCCCCGGGTCGTTGAACTGCGACGCCATCGTGCCGAAGACCGGCAGCTCCTCGTCGGGCTTGGTGAAGAGGTTGTGGTTGCGCTTGTACTGCTTGCGCACGTCGCGCAGCGCGTCGAGCGAGCCGCGCTTGTCGAACTTGTTGATCGCGATGACGTCTGCGTAGTCGAGCATGTCGATCTTCTCGAGCTGGCTCGCNNCATGTCGATCTTCTCGAGCTGCGTGGCCGCGCCGTACTCGGCGGTCATCACGTACAGCGAGACGTCGGCGTGCTCGGTGATCTCGGTGTCGGACTGACCGATGCCGCTGGTCTCGACGATGACGAGGTCGAA